>JAHIVO010000045.1 GCA_018816445.1 Patescibacteria group bacterium | reverse complement strand
TGCAGGATATCCGGTGCGTTTTGTGCTACTACATTAGTCAGGCCTCGTGAGTTAGCCACCCAAATAGGCAAATACCCAAGTAATAATATTAAAATCGGAGCTGTAGACCATGAGTATACTCCTTCGGTCTGATTGAAAATGTATCTTACCTTTTTTAACAGAGATATTTTTTTATTACGCCCAAAATTCCATATCATATAAGGAAAATTCTCCACTCCATAGGCCCAACGCCGCTGCTGAATATATTGTGCTTTTAAAGTCTGCCAAAAGGTTTTTCCAACAACGACATCCATGGAAACCGGAATATACATTGGCACAATTTCATAATTGCCATCATACTCCATAATGCATTGCAGGCCAATGCGGGAATCTTCTGTAACAATGTCATTTTGCCAAAAATTAACATCTACCAGAGCCTGAAAGCTCATGCTGTGCGAGGAAAATGTAAACAAGCGCTCCGGACGAGACTGGTCCGTCATTAACCAGAATGTGGTGCTATAGGAAATAACCCTGGTAACTGGCGGTGCTTCCCATATATTATTATTAAACATAGCAAGCGGTTGGAAACTGGCTCTGGTTGGATTAGGGTGAGTTATATACTTATAGGTTAAATATGTAAAATATTCAGGATGCACACAGGTATCTGAATCAAACGAAGATACAATTACCTGATTATAAGAAAACCCTAATTCATCAATTATTTTTTTTACTTGTCGGCCGGCCCAGGCAATATTTGAACCTTTACCTGCTAATTCACCTGGCAACCCTTTAGGATGAAGCGTAACAACAAATTTAAAAAACTTGTCTGAAAATTTACTTTCGAGTCTGGCTGCAATATTTAAAAAATTCTGTTTGTCCTTTTCTTCTCCGGCTAAAATTACAATAAACTTATCTAAAGGATAATGGTTATTAGCTAAAGCTGATAAACTGCCTTCTAATACCGCATATGGTTCCTTATAAGTTGGGAAAAAAATCACATGATAATATGATGTCCAATTTTCTAATGCACTTACTTTAGGCAGCCAGTTTATTTTAATGGTTCTCCGATAACGGTAATACGAAATCATCATAAAAAAAGACATATACAAAATTCGCAGCAGCCAGTAAATATCAAAGGCAATAATGAAATAAATCACCCCCAGAGGCAGAATAAAAGAAAATGCTACAGCTAAAATAAAAGTGCCCCAAACCAAAAAGCCGGGAATCATCTCCAAAATACGGTATTTTCTGTAGTCTGATACTTTCGGTATAATGTTTTTCATGAGAAAACCCGGTTGTTATCGTCTTATAAAAATTAAATTATTGAATAATTACCCTGCCCTTCTTATCAATGTCAAGGCCGTCATAATATGCCCATTCACCAGGCAAGGGAAAACTTATTGAAAAACTTTCATCTTTTTCCAAAACATTTGTAATAATTTGCGGAACATATCTGGCCTGCGGATATTCAGACACTATCTGGCTGTCGGCACACCCCCGATTAATAAAAGTTATGCTTTGCCCCACCGTAATCGTCATTATTTCTGGAGAGAATTTATCGCAACCTATTAATATTTTATTTGAGGGGGAATTTATTATGTTATTACTGGCGTTTAATTCTGATTTAATGCCCTCCCCTTCAATAAAATACCAGCTTAGCATAGCTATGACCGTCACAACCAGGGCTACAGTTAATATAAAAATTGTCCATTGCGTTATTTTAATACTCATAATGTTATATTATTTAATTTTTTGAATAGTAACTCTGCTTTTTTGAACCTTTGACGCCTTGGTTAGTAATCCGTGCTTAGCCCCAATTTTTTGTACAACTGAAGCTGAATTAGCACAAGCTAAAGCAATAGCCTTTTGGATATTACCATGATTCTTAATGTATCCTGCTAAAAAACCTGAACCAAACGCGTCACCTGCTCCTGTTGTATCAATTGACTTTACCGGTTTTATTTTTATGTGATAGTGTTTTTGTCCGTCAGCTACCAAAGAACCGCCCGCTCCTTCTGTAACTGCAATAACATTCGGACAAAGCTGCGTTAAGTCCTTCAGCAGGCCCTGATCATCACCATATGCACGTTTGTTAATCATGACTGCCTCCTCCCGATTTACAAACAGTATTTTAACTGTTTTTATAATCTTAGCCAATTTTTTCTTGTTCTGGCGAATTTCAAGCTTACCGGGATTCAAAGCAACTTTAATATTATGGCTATTGGCGTATCTCATTATCTTTTCTAGCAATGATAAATTACCGGCTAAAGAAGAAATATAAAGCCACTTTGTATTTTTAATGCCATTTAGATTAAAATCGCGAGATGAAAAATTATGCGCCGCTCCCCGATAAACTAAAAGTGTCCGTTCCCCTTTTTTTCCTAAAAAAACTACAGAGTGCGCAGTGCGACGCTGGCGGTCAATAATCAATTTATCGGTTATTCTGTTCTTTTTTAAAAATTTTGAAACTTCCTTGCCAGACCCATCGTCGCCTACCCGTGAAATACAAGCCGTGCGTAAACCCTGTCTGGCAAATGTATAGGAAGTATTTGTTGCCCCTCCGCCAATTTCGAATAAAATATCATCCAGCTCAATCTTAGTGCCAAAAGCGAACATTTGGGCAGTTCCGGTAGTTGTCCTGGAATCCCGAACTACTTTAAATTTTTTGCTGAAAACGTAAACGTCCTGGAAAGCAGAGCCAATAGAAATTACGTCAAACATATTTTCACTAATTTAAAATGATTAATTTGCTAAACCACTCTTATTCTTTTTAAAATCCATAAAAAACGCTTTTAAAAAACTAATGGTATTGTAGTCTCCCATGGCTGATAAAGAAATCCAGCGATAGTCACAATGATCCCGGCTTAAAAGAACCTTGCCTGAAATATAATCGCATAAAAATATTATCTGAAAATGATGATTATTTTTTAACTGCTTTGGTCGGTTGCCATAAATAAACAGCAATTTCTTTTGTTTTACTTTTAAGCCGCATTCTTCTCTAATTTCCCTGTATAATGCTTTTAGTATACTCTCCCTGAAATTTATTACGCCTCCGGGGATATCCCAGACTCCAGGCATATAATCTTCATTGACTGAACGTTTTAGGATCAGATACTTACCATTTCGCTTGATTAGCGCATGTGCCGCAGTAGCTATCCACTTTTTTTTATTATCACCCATTATTTAAAATATTTAATACCCCTAACCATTAACTATTAGCCATTAACCATCAACCATCAACTTCCAACTATTTCGGTACCTTTTCCCAATCTAATAAGAATTTCTTCACTCCTTTATCAGTCAATTCGTGCCGGTACATTTGGATAAGTACTTTTAATGGAATAGTCGCAATATCAGCGCCGGCTAAAGCAGCTTCTTCAACATGCTGGACGCTCCTGATTGAGGCAGCCAGTACCATAGATTTAAATTCGTAATTTTTTAATAATTTAACGGTGTCGCGTACTACCTGCATGCCATTTTTCCCAATATCATCAAGTCGTCCTACAAAAATACTGACAAAAGTCGCCCCTGCCCTGGCCGCTAATAATGCCTGGGCGGGACTGAATACTAATGTTACATTTGTACGGATCCCTCTCTCTTCCAGCTGCTGAACCGCCATCATGCCCTCATCCGTCATCGGTACTTTTACAACAACATTCTTAGCCAACTTAACAATCGTTTTTGCTTCTTCTACCAGCTCATCGGTTGTTTGGGAAACTAGTTCAATGCTTACGGGCCTATCTTTGACAATATTAAGCACATCATGCACAACCTCACCGAGTTTGCGATCAGCCATTGTTAAAAGCGTCGGGTTGGTGGTTACGCCGTCAATTAATCCTCGTTCCTCAGCCCATTCAATTTCTTTAATAATGGCCGTATCAATAAATATTTTCATATTATAAATAATTTAATGGTTAATGATAATCCTTCGGCTGCCGGTTAACAGCAACAATAGAGCAAGCTAAAATCGGATCTAAGCCTAATTCTTTAGCTTTATTGATTAATTCCTTGCTCTCAGAACCGGGATTTAAATATACTTCATTTGCTTTTTTTAAGGCTACCTCACTAAGAACATGAATACCAATCTCAGGTGGAAGATAAATGCTTACCCTGTCAATTTTTCCAGGAATATCCAATATGCTTTTAAAAACTTTTAAATCTTCAATCTCGCCTCCTCTGGGATTTATTGGATACACCTGCCAGCCCTCGTCTTGATATGCACGAACTGCTTTATTACCGAATTTTTCACGATTTTGTGAGGCTCCAATAATTGCGATTGTTTTCATATAATTTTGAAGTTATTATAGCACAATTTTGGGCTTATTTAAACTTGATCGTTTGATTTACGTCTTTTCATGCTAAATAAGCAGCCACAGTAATCTTGGCGATAAAAACCTTGCTGCTTGCTTAATTCCATGGCCTGTTTATAACCATCATTTTTCTTAAAGTCAGCAACTAGAAATTTTAACCCATATACTTGAGCTAACTCCCGGCCTATTTTATTCAGACGTTTAGCATCTTTATGAGGGCTGATTGATAAATCCGTGCCAAAAATATCATAACCATGTTCTTTGGCATACTGGGCAGTTTTTTCTAAACGGATCTTATAACAGATTGTACAGCGATCACCTTTTTCTTCGTCATTTTCATGTCCTTGGGTTAGTAAAAACCACCTGTCCTGATCCGGGTTCTCTTCTGTAAAAGGTATGTTGTGCTGCTCGCAAAATTCCTTTGATTCTTTAAAACGCTGCTGATACTCATCAGCAGGATATATATTTGGATTATAATAATAAGCAGTTACGTCAAAATCTTTTTGTAATTTTTGCAATGTAAAAGCAGAACAAGTGGCACAGCATATATGTAATAATAATTTTTCCTTGGGCATGTAATAATTATATCATAAAATAATATAAATGTATCAACCTACATATATATAAAAATTATTTTATTCCTGCTTTTCTTGTTGGATAGGTAATATTATAGAAACTTCCGTCCCGGTACCCTCAATACTATCAACATAAATTTCGCCGTTCATCATCTTAACCAATTCCTTGGTAATCCATAAACCTAAGCCTGTACCGGAAATTTTGTCAGTTTTAATATTACGCACGCGATAAAACTTTTCAAATAACCTCTCACGATCTTTGGCTGACATGCCAATACCCGTATCTGCTACCTTTATCTTAATCATCGGCTCTTTTTCGCGTTGTAATTCAGCGCTAATGGTAATTTTTCCCTTATTAGTGTACTTGATTGCATTACTCACTAAATTGGTAAGTATCTGCTTGAGCTTGCGATCATCAGCCATTACTTGCGGTAAATCTGACTCAATTTCAGAGTCCAGCTTAAGACCTTTATTAATGGCCTGCTGTTCAAACTGCTTTACGGCATTATCTAAAACCAAGGAAATAACCAATGGCTGCAATGATAGTTTCATCCTACTCTGTTCAATACGGGAAACATCTAATAAATCTTCAACCAGGTCGTGGAGATTATCGCTTTGCTTCATTATTAACTGCAGTTTTTCTTCTGCTTCTTTCGGCAGTTCCCCAAAAGACTTATCCAGCACCATCTGCAAATAGCCCCGTATGCCAACTATTGGTGCCCGCAGCTCGTGCGAAGCCATGGAAATAAACTCATCTTTCATCTCATCAACTTCCTTAAGCTTCCTGAATAGCAGGGCATACTGGAACAGCCGCATGTTATTAACCAGTAAAAGAACAATTATAATTACAGTGGCTGATAGGATAATCAGTGACTTTTTTACATTATCATTAGTCAGGTCATCAATTATTTTTGATGAAATTTTCATGGAAACTATGGCCACTTTTTCTCCTTTGCTGTTGGTAACCGGGTTGACCACCACCCAAAACCTTTCATCCCCTGTCTGGCTTTGATCCTCAGTTGATAAGGCGTTGGAATAAGTTGGAAAGGCAATATCACGTCCAGTCTCTTCGCTTCGCCAAGCTAAAGTATTATAAAGGTACTTTGAAACATCTCCAATCTTTTCCCTATCAAGACTGGCGATTATTTTGAAGTAATCGCCCTCCGGAATCAGCACGTCAAGGCTGTATAATTCCTCATTTTCGGCGACTGTATCTTCTACCAGTTTTTGCAATGAAGTCTCATCTTTCAGCAGCTCTGGCATCTTAATGCTGAATAGACTATTAGCTAAAGAAGCGCTTCTGGTCAGCTCAACATCCATTACAGACTGGGTGTTATTAATGAAAATTACCGTATTAGCCACTAAAGCAGTCGGAATCAAAACAATTAAAACCACCCCATAAATTAATTGGGAATTATTTATTAGAAACTTAAAGCCTTTTAATGAGAAAAACTTCATTTTATCCCCTTACTTGACTATTTCTTGCCTTTTAATTTTGACTTTCCCAGGATGTAAGCTAAAAGCAGTAAAACTATGGCTCCGCCCACTAAGGTTAGAGCTAGCCATAAATAATTATTGACTGCGGCCGTACTGTCAGACTCTACGTTCACATCACCTCTTAAATATTTTTCCTCGCTGACCGCCTGTGCTTTTCGGATAAAAAAGGTAACCGGCGTGCTTTTTTCCTGAATCTTGCCCGTATCATCGGTAATTGTCACGTAAACCTCATGCTGGCCGTCAGCTAAATTCTTATCCAGCGTATAAACGAAATTACCGCTGGCGTCAGTCTTGGTAGTCACGACAATGGGCGTGGAATAAATATACAACCGTAAATAACTATTAGCCGGTCCTATTCCGGTAAAGACAACTTTATTTTCACCGATACGTTCAGAAATATTTGATATTTCCAGTATTTTTAGCTTATCCGCTTTTTCTGCTCCCTTAGTTTTTGGCTCTTCAAAGGCAATTTTTTCAATTCTTTTCCGGATTTCTGCTATGCGTTCCTTTGTTATCCTGCCTCCTTCGGCAATCTTATTAATGTCTCCCTCGCCTGTCGGATTTGAACCTTCAATCACTTCCTGGCTGTCTGACTTTTTATCGTCATCAGTATCCGGATCGCGCAAATCAGTGCCAATTTCATTTTCAATTAGATCCGGCAAGATATCATAGTCAGTATCGGTTAAATCATCTGGCGTTTCAGTAGCTGAGGGTGATTCGGGTATATTAATAATATCATTATTATTAATAGTAACAGTTGTTTTGTTGCTTAAATCATAATAATTGCCATTTTGGCTTTCAATCCTGGCATATAGGCTATAACCGCCATTTGGCGTCTGTGTTGTATCCCAAGTACGTTCCCAGATTGTAGGATTGCCTGATAAAGGCCTGCCCGATCCAACCAGCACGTTGGTATTAGACGAACTATCACTGCCGATCTTATCCCAATAAAAAGTTAAGCTATCAATACTGCCTGTAGCTTTAGCTGTTAGAGTTATTGAACCATATACTTCATCTCCTTCCTTGGGAATAGTCATATTTACTGAAGGTGGAGTTGACGAATCATCATCAGATTCACAATCCTGAGAAGTTACTGGCGGAACATGACAATAAAACTTATTATCACACTCTCTGGTTTGTATGCCGTTTATGCAGGCAGACCAGTCCGTACATTCCCAGTCCTGAATACAAGTATCGCCGGAACGACAAAGTGTTGAAGTTGGCGGTTCAACACAATAGTCATACAAATCCGTTTGGCAATCCAATGGCGCATAACCATCAGGCGGACATGAAGTTGAAGTCACATTACAATGCCACTCTTCTTCACATACTTTTTCCCCGGGTGCTGGTTCCGGACTAGACGTGCAGTCTACTATTTCCGTTGATCCAGGTGGAACGCTACTTTCACACCCTTGTCCATCTGATCCACCGTAATCATACCAGGAACAAGTTTTTGTTCCATCAATACAATCTGTACATTCCCTGACCCAATTAGAGATACAGGCTGTCTGCATACCCGGCAGATTAAACGGTCCAAAAACGGGATTATTTTCATCTCCAGCAGTATTGGGATTATTAATCGGATCATTAGTTAAATTTAATGGCATATAACAGCCTTGGGCTCTAACTTGCAGATATATCCGAACAAAAGCATGGAAAGGCCTAAAATTGCAGGTAGATTCCCATAACTGATAATTTGTACCATTGTGGTTCCAGATGTCATCGCTAATTTCAAATCCCGCTGATCCATTGCAATCAACCCAACCCAAATCTACTCCTTTTTGGGGATTGCCAGCTGAATCCATAATCACACTAAATGGTTTTAAATATATATCAGTACACGACTGGCTTGGATCAATAATAATTTTTACCTCCTCGTCTCCTTCCAGATCAGTGTCAGGATCTGGTATATACCAGGCTACATAACAGCCCTGATCAGGACATAATTGGGGCGGGTATGGCGACCCATCAATGGGATTGCACCCGCAAGGATTAATAAATACTGATCCTGACCCACTCTGAGCTATCTGGTATCCTAATATTACTCCAGCAGCCCGTACAATATCAGGCCGGTATAAAAAAGCTACAGGTTGATTTAAAACTTGAAAAATAGCAGCATAGTATTGTGCCGTTTCGGCTGTTTCCTGCTCTTCTTCCAAAGGCGGATAATCATTCCCAATACCATAAAAAATCTCAGCGTTTCCAGTTTGATTACAATCATCCAGATTAAATCCACATAGGTCTTCAATTTCACAAACAGGTGGCTGGTTTATATTAATTATTTCATCAATATTAATATTGGCATGATCTGGCTGAGAACGTGCCTGGGCAGATTTGAATGGACTGTCAGGCAGAATTGAATCCACTGCAATAAAAATTCCAAAGCCAATTATGATGATTATTAATCCTCCTGTGATTCGTTTTCTCATATTTTTTATATTAATTATTGATAAATTATTAAATATTCTGCTGTTTTTTCTTAGCGCGGAAATACGTGGTTACCAATACTACCAAAGCCCCGGCCACCACCACTATAGCAATCAATAAATAACTGCCTATGGCATATCTGCTCTCCGGTTCAACATCCACATCGCCGCGGTAATATTCTTCTTCACTAACGGCTCTGGCATCGCGTACGAAAAAGGTGAAAGGGCTGCTTTTTTTCTTGATCCTGCCTGTGTCATCAGTAATTGTCACGTAAACCTCATGACTCCCGTCTGCCAAATTTTTATCCAAAATATATTTGAAATTCCCGCTTGAATCAGTTCTGGTGGTAACTACTACCGGAGTAGTATAAATAAAAAGTGTAAAATAGGTGTTAGGCGGCCCGATACCTGTAAAAATTATCTGGTTCTGCCCGATGAATGGTATGAAATTTTCAATCCTCAAAATTTTCAGATTTTTTTCGTCCAGCGTGCCTTTTTCTTTTGGTTCTTCAAAAGCCAGCCTTTTCAACCTGGCAATGATTTCAGCAATCCTGGTTTGGCTGACCCGGCCTGATTCCACCAGCTCATCCAGAGAACCGATGCCAGATGGATTCTTATTGTCTAAGATTTCTACGCCGTCATTTATATTATCTTCATCAGTATCGGGATTGCGGGGATTGGTGCCTAATTCAATTTCTATTAAATCAGGTACGTTGTCAGAATCAGTATCCGTGCTTTCAGTCGGCTGGTCATTAGTACTGGAAGGGATATCAATCTCAGAATTATCAATGCTCACGCTAATTTCATTGCTTATTGCATAATACTCGCCATTTTGGCCCTTAACCCTGGCATAAACTAAATAATCGCCATCAGGCGTCTGGGCAGTGTCCCAGGACTTTTCATAGATTGTAGAATCA
>JAHIVO010000044.1 GCA_018816445.1 Patescibacteria group bacterium | reverse complement strand
TATCAATTACAGGATAGATAAAAGTCAAATTAATTAAGGAAGTAAAAATTATGGTTACAGTTAAAAACGAAGGGATAATTTTAGAGAAAACAAATCTGGAATTCGAGAATAAAGGTGTTTTGAACCCTGCCTGCATCCAGGTGGATGACATTACTCACATGTTCTATCGGGCAAGTAATCACCATGAGGTTTCTTCCATAGGCTACTGCCAGCTGAAAGATAATAAAGTTGTAAAAAGACTTAAAGAGCCGGTTCTCTTTCCCGAATATGATTACGAAAAAAAAGGCGTAGAAGATCCCAGAATTACTCTTTTAGAGGGGACATACTATCTTTTCTACACCGCCTATGACGGTAAAAACGCTCTCATTGCCTACGCCACAAGCAAAGATCTTGTCCATTTCACCAAACAGGGCCTTGTCTCGCCAAAAATTTCTTACGATGAAGCTGAAGACATTTTTCGCGAGTCAAAAGTCAGAGAAAGATACACACTGTTTGAGATGTCTTTTAAAGAGCGGGAAGGGAAAGATGTCTTATTATTTGAAAAAGATGCCTGTCTCTTTCCAAAAAAATTCAATCATAAATTTGCTCTTCTCCACCGTATTCTGCCCGGAATCCAAATTATTTACTTTAACAATTTCTCCGAACTTACTGAAGACCGCTGGCAAGATTATTTTAAAAATTTGGGTGATTTTATCGTGCTTGATCCTCTCTATATGTTTGAAAGTCGTAACATTGGCGGCGGCTGTCCCCCGATTGAAACTAAAGACGGATGGCTCATTATCTATCATGCTGTGGAGGATACCCCCCTTGGAAGGGTTTACCATGCCTCCGCTGCCCTGCTTGATCTCAAAAATCCCCTAAAAGTCTTGGGGCGACTGAAAGAACCCCTATTTTCCCCAAAGGCTTTTTGGGAAAAAACTGGGGTTACAAATAATATTGTCTTTCCTACTGGAGCAGTAGTAAGAGATGCTAGACTTTTTATTTATTATGGTGCTGCCGATAAATTAATTGCAGCGAAATCTGTTGACCTCGCAGAGCTGTTGACTGAACTCAAGAAAAGCTTCCTAAAATTATGAACCCCGTTAGAAGCCTTAGCAGACCCTGCTAGATATTAATTATTAATTATTTAACTGGGCCTACAATACGATAACGAAAAATATTCTAAAAACATCATGAATCAACAAACAAAGACAAAAGCAAATAAAACAATTTCTAATGGGGTGAACACGAGCCAGTCACCGCCAAGGCGGGATCCCGCCATGGCGGGACAAAATAAATCTTGGATCGTCTGTCTGGCCACCTTCCCACCACGACAGTGCGGTATGGCCACCTTTACCGCTGACCTTACCAATGCTATTGATCAAATATTTGGACCGTCGGTTGGGTCAAAGATTGTCGCGATGAATCCTACTGAAATAAGTCCTTTGCCCTATTCTGACAAAGTAATTTTCCAGATAAGCCAGCCTCGTGAAGAGGACTATGTTAACGCTGCCTACAAGCTCAACCAGCTCAAAGAGGTAAGACTTGTCAACATTCAACATGAATTCGGTATTTTCGGAGGGAAATATGGTTCACACTTGCTTCTCCTTCTGAAAAAACTTCAGAAACCGGTTATAACCACATTTCACACCGTTCTTCCCGCTCCAAACAAAAAAATGCGCAATGTTGTTCAGGCCATAATGAAGTATTCAAAAGGAATAATCGTTATGACCCACTCTTCAAAGGAGATTCTTGAAAAGGACTACGGATTAGATCCTAGCCGTATCCAAATTATTCCTCACGGAATCCATCGCGTTTCCTACAGAACCAGTGAGCACGCCAAGTCTATTTTCGGCTTTTCTGGCAAACTAATCCTTTCAACCTTTGGGTTACTTAATCCCAGCAAGGGAATCGAGTATGTAATCGAGGCCCTGCCACCGGTAGTAAAAAAGTTCCCCAATGCTCGATACCTTGTCGCCGGTGTCACTCATCCTGTTGTTCTGGAGCAGAAAGGCGAAAACTACCGTAATTTTCTTACCAAAAAAGTTTTTGAACTTGGCCTAAATGACTACGTTCTATTTTATAATACCTATTTTGATATAAATAAACTCCTTCAATTTTTAGAGTCTACCGATGTCTATCTTTCCCCCTCCTTAGATCCAAAACAGACTGTCTCCGGCACTTTATCTTATGCCCTTGGCAGCGGTCGTCCGGTCATATCCACAGCCTTTGCCCAAGCCAAACAAGACATCACGAGTGAGGTCGGCATATTGATTGACTTCAAAAATCCGCAAGCTTTTACCGATGCCATCATTAAATTAATAAGTAATAATGAATTATGTTTACAGATGGGTAAAAACGCTTATTTCCGCACCAGGCATATGACCTGGGAAAATGTTGCCCAGTCCTACCTGAAATATTTCTCGCAATTTGCGCCGGAGCTAACCCTGGGACAAAGAAAACTTCCACCTATAAAACTTGAATATTTGGCTAAATTGACTGATAATTTCGGCATTATTCAGTTTGCCAAGCTAACCGAACCAGATCTTTCTTCTGGATATACCCTAGATGATAATGCCCGAGCCTTAATCGCGGCCGCTCTTCATTATAAAAAATTTAGGACTCACTCTGCGCTAAAACTTGCCTCCATATATCTCAACTTTCTTTATCGGGTAGCTAAACCTGATGGTTATTTTGATAATTATGTCAATTCAAAACGCGCTATTGATAAGCAAAGAAATGTCCAGGAAAATTCAGAAGATTCCAGTGCCAGGGCCCTATATGCCCTTGCCTTAGTTTCAACTACCGAACAAATCCCCAAACGCATAAGACATCAGGCCCATTCTCTCTTTGAACAAAGTTTCCGGAAAAACATTGTTTTCTCCTCGCCTCGTGCTATCGCTTTTTACATTAAGGCTCTCAATTGCTTGCTTTCAAAATGGAAAGAACCCAAGACGCTCGCTGTATTAAGGTCCGGCTGCGAACATCTTATAACTTTATATGAGAAGAGTCGATCGTTGGACTGGGAGTGGTTTGAGCATTATTTAACATATTCAAATGCCATCCTGCCGGAAGCGCTTCTCCTCGGATACAAAATAACCAGCGAGAGAAAATATCTCAAAGTGTCTGGAAAAACCCTCAACTTTTTAATTGGGCATACCTTTCCCTCCCAAGGCGGACCCGCCCCGGGCGGGAAGGACAGCACCTACATTCCCATCGGTCAAAGTGGATGGTTTCCCAAGGGAGGAACAAGACAGTATTTTGACCAACAGCCCGAGGACGCCACTGCCACTATACAAGCTCTCAACGCAATGTTTCAGATAACAAACAAGGAGTACTACAAGGAATTAGCTTACAAAGCATTCAACTGGTTTTTAGGAGATAATGTTTTAAGACAGGTTGTTTATGATCGGACCACTGGAGGATGTTATGATGGGGTTGGAGAAAAATCTATCAACTTAAACCAAGGTGCCGAATCTACAATTTCTTACCTTTTAGCCCGCCTTTCTTTCAAAGACTAGGTCCAACGCTCCCTGCTTTTGAGAGGAATGGGCGATGAGCCCCCTTACTTATACGCCCTAATTACCCGTAAGTGGTTAATCGCCTCCTGAAAAAATTATTTATCCTGGATTATCTCCAGGGTATTAGTTAAAACAACCTTCCCCCGCCATTAAGTCGAGGCAAACAATCGCGACCCCAAATTATCCAATAACCAGGTTCTAAGATAAACAGCTATGCGACCCTTTTTTCTCTTATTTGAATATCCGTCTAAAAACATCTAAGACGTGTATTTTTTGTAATTTAAACGGTATAATAAAAAATATGGATAAAATACTCAACATTATCACCATTGCTTCCGCCTCTATTATTGCTTCAATTCTTGTAGTAATAGGTTTTCGCAAGCTGAAAGTTGATAAATACAAAAAATACGGGCTATTTATGAGTACTCTTATCGTTGCTCTTACTTTGAGTGGCTGCAGTCTTTTAGAAAAAACAGATAAAACAAATATTAATGATAATCAACAGATACCTACATCGCCAGTCGCTGAGTATAAATCTGACAGGATTAAACTCCTGAATAAAAATCAAGAGTGGAAAAATTTTCAAACCCTCTGGCGGAAACTGGATTTTATTAATCCTCCAGTAAGAACCGGGAGCGAAGCAGATTCCTACTTCGGAGAGTACTATAATGCTATTACCTCAGAACAGGCTTCATTATTGCATAACGAACTTACCACATTGATAAATAGGTTACGCAATATGAGACAGGAGGAACTTATACTGAGCGATACTGAAATTGATTTATTGGAAAAAATTTGCCAAGAGCGTATAAACTATATGTCTTATGGTTTTTCCAGTATGTTGACGAGAATGATTCCTCCTATAACTGTGACGGATAGAGAAAATTCGATAAAAGATCTGGAACTAAAAATCGACACCCTTATAGAGTTGCAAAACAAGGGCATCGTTAGTAGTAATGACTTTACTCAAGCGCTGCGGATTATTTGGGAGGATATTGAACTTTTTTCAATACTTGACACGATTGCTACTCACTATACCTTATACTATTCCGGTAGCCCTTATGACTATTATTCAAACGAGTCCGGTCTATTAAGAACCGCACAATTTCATATCAATGCGTTTGAGGAACATTACCAGACATATCTTTTAGATAAGAAACTAGGTACTGAAAATATTAACACATACTACCCTGAGGATATAGAAAACAAATATAAAAAAACCAAAGAAGAAATCGAGAAAGTGACAGTAATACTACCACAACTCAACGAGCTGATTGAAAGTCTGGTTACCAATGAATAGGCCTTATATTATTTTTGAAGTAACGCCACGGTGCAACAGTAAATGCCTGTACTGCTATAATGTGTGGAAGCAAAACAACAAATATCCAAAAGGGGAATTAAACCTGGATTCCGTCAAGACCTTATTCAAAAAACTATCAGCTGAAATTAAACCAAAATTTATTACTTTGTCTGGCGGGGAACCCCTGCTTCATCCGGATATTTTTGATATAGTCAGTCTTTTACATAAGCTCGGAAATAAAATTGGTATTGCTACCAATGGAACATTGCTCAATGAAGGGAAAGTAAACGAATTAATAAAAAACGGAATTACATACTTTGAAATATCCCTAAATAGCGCAAATCAAAAAATCTATTCCCGCCTAAGTGGCAATAATAAACTTGAAAGGGTGCGCCAAGTTATACTAATTATTAAAAAATTAAAAATTCCACTGACTGTTTCATTTACCTTTACCAAATTAAACTATGCTGACATCGCGAATGTGATTGATTTATGTTTTGCCTTTTCAGTTGATTCCATTGCTCTTAATCGTTTTGTTCCTGGGGGTGAGGGTATAAAAAACTTAAAAACTCTAAAAATATCCCTGCAAGAACTCGAAGAAACTTTGCATATAGCCAATCAAAAGGGTGCCAAATACAAGATTCCTATAAATATAACAATTCCTATCAAGGCGTGTGAAATTGATCATAAAAAATACCCCCACCTTAACTTTGGAACTTGTGGTTGCGGTCTATATAAATGGGTTATTGATTCATTGGGAAACTTAAGAACCTGCGAACAAAATCCCAACATTCTTGGAAATTTGTTAAACAAAAGCTTTTCTGAATTATCCAATCTGGATGATGTTACAAGATTTCGCAAAAATAATGCCAAAGTAATATGCAACCAATGTATAAGATTCAAAAACTGCGGTGGAGGTTGTAGGTTTATTAAAAGTGAAGAAAAATCTAACTAGGATTACAGCTAATAACCTAAACCTGCCCCTGTGTCTGCATTAGGTACTTTATCGCCTCAAATTTCGCCAGAAACATATCCATATACTCTCTATCCCTCAAAACCCTAAGTAAATTGGTGCAATTAACCTTACGCTCGGGACCCCCTTGCCTCTGAACATACGTTCGAAGCCAAAGGAAAAAACATCTCTTTCTCACGCGGAGTCGCGTACCCTTTAGTGGTACACGGGGAGGTGTTTTTGGTTAAAAATAATTTTTAATACTCTATAAATTGATTAGATATTCTACAAAAAAATACAAATAATAAATCCCTGCAATAATAAATATTGAAGCCACTGTATACCTCATTACCTTTTCAACCTTTTGTACTATTTGAAACACTTGGCTCACTTTCTGCATACTAAAAGCAATTAAAAATGAGAAAATTATTACAGGCAGCCCTGTTCCAAGAGCAAACAACGGAGGAAGTAGTAAACCCTCGGCAGATTGCAAGACCAATGGAATCAACACGCCAAAAAATAAAACCCCGCTGTACGGACAAAAGGCCAAAGCAAATATTATACCCAGAAAAAGCGAGCCAACATATCCTTTTGTGGCAAGCCGTTTTTTAAGACTCTCAATACTTTGACTTTTTACCCCAAAATTTATTTTGATTATCCCAAACATTATCAGGCCAATAACAATCAATACCGGCCCCAATACTTTATCCCCCCAGCCCTGAAAAATATTTGAAATTTGAAAAGACGACAGGCCAAAGTAAATTAAAGTTGCTAATAGAGTATAACTAATACCTCGTCCAAGAGTATAAAAAAAACCATTGAGTAAAGTGTACTTGGCTGTTTTTATATCTTTTGAAATAAAAGCGATAGCTGTGATGTTGGTAGCAAGGGGGCAGGGGCTAATGGAAGTTAAAACACCAAGCAGAAAAGCGGACAAGAGAGGAATATTACTGTTATCAATTAGTGTGTTAATAAAATCCATACTTATTTATCAAGATAACCATTTAACTTGTTTCCAAAATAATCTATGTACTTTACCTCATCACTCACAAGACGCCATACTTTTGTATCTTCTGCAATATTATCCTGACCATTTATTATCACGTTAATAAACAGCGATGAACCACGAGCTTGATATTTAGCAACAATCTCACTATTCTCTTCTAAATCAGCATTTATATCCTTAAAAACGATGATATTATTCCGATATTCATCGGAAAATTTATCTTCTATTGTTTTTAAGGCATATTCACCAACAGTTTTGCAGGACCAGCATTGTTGAGTACCGTGGAAATGTACCACTTCAATCTTTTCAGCTGCCGGAGCTTTGGACATAAGATCCTCGCCATTTTTAGTCGCGGGAGTATCAGCTGAATTTGTGCAACCCGAAATGATAAATGCCAAAACAATAATTGATAATGTAATGGTAATATATTTTTTATTCATACTTTTATTTAACTAGTAAAAGAAATTAAAAAAATACCCGATAATCATTATTCCTATTGATGTAACTATTATAAAAGCTGACAATAATTTCCAGTTCATAGCTTTTTTAAGAATTAAAAGACCGGGGATTGATAGAGTTACGGTAGCAGTCATAAATGCAAGAGAGGTGCCAAGTGGTATGCCTTTTCCGGTCATGGCCTCAACTACAGGAATTACACTTACCGAATTTGCATACAGTGGCATTCCCAAAATCACCGCCATTGGTACTGCCCACCAATCTTTTATCGATAAATACATATTGATAAAATCTTCTGGTACAAATCCGTGAATCAAAGCGCCTAAACCTACACCGATTAACACGTATGGAAATATACTCTTTGAAATATGCATTCCGTCCTGCCACCAGATTTTTAACCTTTTCTTCAAAGATACTGTCTTACCAGCATTTTTTTCTAGAGCTTCTTTTTGAGTTTTAAATTTTAAAAAATCTTGATTAACGTGTTTATCCATTTTAAATCTTTGAATCACCACGCCCGCTAGTATGGCAACAACAATACCAATGCTGTTATATAGTAATGTCATTTTAAGCCCAAAAATTGAAGGGAAAATAAAAAGGGAGGCTTCATTTACGAGCGGCGAAGCAATAAGAAACGCAAAAGTTACGCCCAACGGTATCCCAGCACTAACAAATCCAATAAACAAAGGAATTGAAGAACAAGAGCAAAAAGGAGTTACCACTCCGAGCAGGGCAGCCAATAAATAATCAAAGCCGTACCATTTACGGCTGGTTAAAATACTCCTTATTTTTTCAACTGGGAAATAATAACGAGTAATAGCCATTACATAATTTATTACAATTAAAAGTAAGCTAATTTTTATCGCATCGTAAATAAAAAAATTGATCGCATCACCCCAATAGCGATCTGATATACCAAACCAATTATAAGTGACTGTATCAGAAAATATTTGAATGGGTTTAAATATATCCATAATTTATTTACTTAACATTTGCCACCGCAAGGGCAGCCAGCCGAAACGTCATTTTCTTTACCAGCATTATTTTGTAATGCTTGTCTTATGTCGTCTTTGCTATTACCACCTCCGGTTAACAACGGCTTTCCGTTAATTGCCAATACTGGACTTGTCATCACGCCCATCTCAACCAATTTCGATACATCAGTAATATGTTCTACTTCAGTATCAATAGATAATTCTTTAACAATCTCCTTTGTAGTCTCAAATAACTTTTTGCACGTTGGACAACCAGACCCTATAATCTGGATTGATTGATTTTTCATAATGTAACAATATTATTTAATAATTCACTAAATTTTGCTATTACATTTTCATTCCTAAAATATATAACCCTTGTACCTTCCTTCTTATAATCGATAAGTTGTGCATCTCTTAATACTTTTAAATGATGAGAGACAAGATTTTGGGACAAGCTTAAAGACCCAAAAATATCACACACACAGCGCTCACCTTGTTTTAAAAGACACAAAATTCTTAAACGGTTTGGTTCGTCAAGAATATGAATAAATTCGGTGATTGAATCAATTTCTTTACTTTTTTGAGAATTTTTTGTACAGCACGGCTTCGGCATATGTAATGTAAGATAAATATCAATGAATATTGATATTATATCATTCTTTATTAAACGGTCAAGCTATCAAACCAGGTTGTTTATTGTATAGTAAACAGGTTCTAAGATAAACAGCTATGCGACCCCAAACGGGAATTGAATATAAAGCTATTATAGCGCATTTTTTGATATATTTATATTCCAAAAAATGTATAGGTTTTTTAGAAAAAATACCAAAAATATTGACAAATGTGCTACAATAATGTATACTTTAGTCGTATATGACTAAAGACTACTCAATACAACAAACCGCTAAAATACTGGGTGTTAACCCGCAAACCTTACGGCGCTGGGATAAATCTGGCCGCCTGACGGCTAAAAGAAAACAAACCGGCCAAATCAGCCGTTATTATTATGATGAAAACGATATTGAGGATTTTTTAATCACTGATTTTAAGGCACTTTTCAAGCTGGCGAAAAAATGGGCACTCGTTTCAAACCCCCTCGAATTACCGCGCCAATTCCATTGTCAGGATAGATCAATCTTCAAAGGCAGGCTGTCCAGACTTGAATATGATTTAAGCCGATATAATCATCTTATTAAAATATTTCCGCTTATTGTGGCGGTGTCTGGAGAAATTGGTAATAATTCATTTGACCACAACCTTGGTAATTGGCCTGATGTATCGGGCGCATTCTTTGGCTATAACCTCGATGAACGCAAGATCATTCTGGCAGACCGAGGCCAAGGTATACTAAAAACATTACAGCGAATTAAACCTGGTTTATCTGACCACCAAGAAGCCCTGAAAGTTGCTTTCACGGAGATGGTTTCCGGCCGCGCTCCAGAAGCCAGGGGCAATGGCTTAAAATTCGTTAAACAAGTGGTAATAGATAACAATTTCAAGTTATTTTTCCAATCCGGCGATGCGGTCTTGAACTTGAGTAAAAAGAAAAAAAACATAAACATAGAAAAAAGCCGTGATTTTATTAAAGGAACCTTAGCTCAAATAAGTTATTAATACCTATATGATTATTGAATTAAAAAAATTTGGCACAACGCTGACTTCCCGCGAGGAAGGCCGGGAGGCTTTGGCTGCATTCCAACCATCATTAAATAATATTCCTGATGGCGAACCAGTAGAAATTATTTTTACCGGAGTCAACACTTTTTCTCCCTCTTGGGGCGATGAATTTTTAGCGCCTTTAATAAAACAGTTTGGCGATCGGTTGATTTTTGTGGATACCAAAAACCTATCTGTCATTGCTACTTTAGATATGCTGGAAAAAATACATGATATTCGATTTATCAAAAAAGAAAAAGTAACCTAACAAACGAACTTTGGTTCGTCAGGTGGTCTAACTTAGTATATACTAATAATCGTTTCTTAATCCATTATGTTATGAATTCAGCCTGCGATTCACTAATTGAACGGACTTACCATCAAATTTGGCCTCGCGGTGAGCAATATGCTGATCTTAGGAAAGTTAAGGTAAAAAACTGCGACGATGCATCCATTGTAGCATCTGTAGTCGGCACAAAACGTTATAACGTTGAGCTAAAATTCCGCGGCAATGGCCTCAGCCGGTCATGTGACTGCCCATATATGCAAAGCCGCTCTGAAAGAACAATCTGCAAACACTTGGTGGCAGTAGCCATTGTCTGGGACGAACTCAGGGGATTCAAGCGGCCCAGCCAACAAGAGGTTGAACAATTTACCATTCCGCCGCCAAAAGTCAGCCAAGCTGACGTTAATTCCTTATTCAACAATCCACTCAAAGCAAATTTAGAAACATTAAGAATTTTGGCTGATGAAACCGCTCTGGGGGGCAGGTCAAGGCCGCATGCGCGTTTGCCAAATATGCCAAATTTTAACCAAGACAAAAATGAGCCGGTCACCAAAAAAGAAATTAAAAAAGCGTTTAGCGAAATAACTAGATGGTCCAACCGCCTTAATTATGATCATTACTTCTGTGCTGGAGAAATCGTGGCTGCGTTCTGTGAGGTGATGCGTCTATTTAAAAAGCGTCTAACTGCCACTCCACCCGCAATTGCTGCGGAGACGCTGCGCGAAGCACAAAAATTCCACTACGAGCTGATTATAGAAATGATTGATGATAGTGAAGGCTTACATCAATTCACTGAAGCACATCTTGAAGATATTTATCAAGCTTTACAAAACACCATTGTTGCGGCAAAGAATCAGGCCACATTTAAAGAAAAATTAGACGAATTCAATAGACATCGAGATGATTATTGATTATTTACTTATTAAAAAACAACTCCTTTTAATGTGAAGTCCCGCACCCTTTATGAATGGTGGAATTATTTACTTTATAAAAGAGGCCTGCCCCGTAAGGACCCTTAACGAAGTAAAGGGGACTATACGGGGCGTTTTTGATTGAGAAGTGGTATAATATATTCATAATTATTCATAAATTAAAGGAGGTGATAATATGAACAAAAAATTAATCACTATTATAGTCATAATAGCATCTATCGCTATTACTGCGGGTGTTGCTAGAGCAGCCGGAATGACCGCCGATTGGCTGAAAGTCGGCACACAAGGCGAAGGCGGGGTTACCTTTTTTAACGGCACTATTATCAACGAAACTACTGGTGACAATGATGCAAATAATCCCGTCACCTTTGGGGACAATGTCAGGATTGATGGTCGTGTCTACCGCGGTGCCACTGCAGGTATATCGGATACCTTGCCATTTATTGTCAATGACAATATGGAGGTGACTGGCACTTTGGCGGTTGGTAATGTAACGGCCACAGGCTTCACTGGATCCGGCATTATAAGTTCTGATAATTTAGCAAGTAGCGCAGTAACCAGCGTAAAAATTGCAGATGGTACAGTCGTCACGGCGGATCTAGCTGACAACGCAGTAACCCAAGGGGTAGAGGACAACAATCCGACCGTCACCACCACCCTATCAGGTACGAGTTATGATACTGCCGCTGAAATTTCCATTACGACTGGCGACAGCCCGGTCTTCTGCATGTTCAGCGGATACGGCACAACCGATGCGATCAATCAATCGATTAAAATCGCGCTGATTGTCGATGATGTAATTCAGGTTAATTCGTACCGCTCAGCCACTATGGGTGATGGTGTTGGCCACATTATCCTTTCTACCAATGGAATATACACTATGGCCGCTGGCGCGCATACTATCCAACTGGGTTGGAATACGGATGTTGGAGCAACCGCTTCCCTATATTTCAATACCCTAGACTGCATTGAACTGAAAAAATAACTTGATAACTCTAAAAAACATCTCCTTTTTATTGCAAAGCCGTGTACTCTTTTCTCTGATCCGCCTTTGGCGGAAGTGATACACGGGGGAGGTGTTTTTTGATATCAATATAAAATAAGTCTAGTCGTACATACTATATTCATTTATCCAGGCGTTCCAGACCTTCGGCAAAACATCATTGGCTAAAGTATCCATGTCCTGTCTCCAGTCAACTTCATCAGCCGCCTCCCTCTGAATCAAGGCAGAAAAAATAGGATTATATTCATCGTTATCATGAAAAGCCCGGCATCGGACATAGTAGACTTTGTTTTCCGTTCCATAGAGGGATTTATACAGATTGGCACATTTTTTTTTGATAACGCTGTATTCTTTCATGTCTTTTTCTTCAAGCGTAATATCCCTTGTCCATTCCCACTCATCGGCATTAAATTCAATGTCAGCAAGATATTCTTCACGTTCAGACAACCGTCTATCCACCAAACTATTTTTTAGATAAACGCTGCCCTTATTATTTGTGCCGGCCATTACCTCATTGACCGCTGACTCAATACTGGCGATTCTCTCCTCCTGGCTTATTTGTTCCTCCTCGGATAAATTCTGCTGCTCCTCAATAATCTTTTTTGTATCCTCATAATATTTTTCTTCTTCGGTTTTATCTCCACCACTAGCAATATAAATAACTGCCAATATTATAATTACTATCGCAATGGCGATAATTATTATAATCTTTTTACTACCATCATTACGCAAAAATAATTGATTAATTTTACGGTTCATAATATTTCAAATATTTATTAAACGTACCTATATTCACATTATACAATAATCTAGATTTTTGCCAAAATAGATGATATTATTAACTTATAGTAATATTAATATTCGAATAATATGAACACTAATAAAACGAGTAAAAACTTAATTTGGTTGATAGCGACGGTTGTTGTGATTGGAGCTCTCTTGGGGGTCTATTTTCTTTTTATTAATAATAATTCATCCGATGAAAATGATGTAAACAAAGCTGCCAATGACAATCAGGAAGTTAATGTCAACACGATTATTTCTACTGACACAAATAGTCAAGAAGACATAACAAATACTGAAGTTATGATTGATGAAGATACTAACAGCTCTGAAAATGAGAATATTAATGTTGCTGTCAACTTAAATACAGATACATCAAATGATACTACTACAAATACGGAGACAGATACAAACACCAACGCTACCACAGTCGAATATGTAAATCCCCTGATGCCGCCACTGGCTGAAACGGTAGTCACGGCCTCCTCCACTCTCATAAGTGCCGGATACGACTATTCCCCCAGCCAGGTTATTGATCAGGACTTTTCTACCTCCTGGGTAGAAGGAATAGATGGAGATGGCATCAACGAATGGATCAAGATGCAATTCTCAGGCGCTGGTCAAATTAATACATTAGGAATAGTGCCCGGTTTTGCCAGAAATACCAGACTCTATCAGGAAAACAACCGGATTAAAACTGTCGAGTTGGAATTTTCTGACGGATCAACCATTACCAATGAACTGTCTGACGAATACGGCATCCACTTTATTGAATTCCCGACCAAGAACACCAGTTATATCAAAATGACTATTAAGGACATCTATGCCGGAACGACATACGCGGATTCTCCAGTAGCCGAACTGGATATCTGGTCTGATTACGTACTAAATAAAGATGCAGAGGCTGCCCTAGCCTACTATGAGGAATACAAAAAGCCTGCCGAGACCCAGCCAGCGGTCAAATACATCAGCAATATTTATATGGCTATGGGCATTATGGGCTCGCCTACTCCTGAAATCCCGGTTAATTTTTATTCACCCATAATCCAGCCTTTCGTAGCAGCCGCTGAAATACCTGCCACTACACCTTCAGGAATAACTTTCACGGTCAAATGGTACAACGAGGGGCATCTGTATAAAACAGAAAATATTACCAGCTATCAGGCTTATGAAGGAATCGATACTATCACCTTAAGTTCCGCTTCTTATATCAGTGACTTATCAGGACCGACAGCCACAGCTTGGCCTCTGGGCGATTTCAAGGTCGAGTGGTATGAAAACGATCTACTGTCTAAATCTCAGCTGTTTGCCGTAACTCCTGAGTAATATTACCAATTATTCAACACTGACATAAAAAATTTTATATACTAAAATAACTAACTTAATAAATTATGAAAAGAGCGATCATCGTCTTATCAATAATCATCGCCTCCACTGCTTTGACCGCGGGAGTCATTCACGCGGCCGGTTTGACAGCCAACTGGTTGCGTATTGGTACGCAGGAAGAGGGCGGTGTTACCTTCTTCAACGGCACAATTATTAATGAAACGACAGGCGAGGAAGATGCCGACAACCCAGTAACATTCGGCGATAACGTACGCATTGACGGACGCGTCTACCGAGGTGCCACAGCCGGCACCAGTGATTCTCTCCCATTTATCGTCAATGATAATATGGAGGTAGTTGGGACACTGACCACTACGGGTTTGTCCGGAAACGGAATCGTCAGCACCAGCACTATCGCGAACGACGCCGTTACCGCGGTAAAAATTGCAGCTAACGCGATTGACAGCACATCTATCGCTGACGGGGCAATAGCCACGGCTGATCTTGAGGATAACAGCATCACCAGCCAGAAAATCACTGATCAAACTATCACTGCAACAGACATTGCCGACAGCGCTATCTCCAGTGATAAGATCGCGAACTCCACAGTAACCAGTGGAAAAATTCAGGATGGAACTATTGATAGTGATGATATTGCTGACAATGCCCTGACGCAATCAACCGGCGCGGCTGCCGGATACGGTACAACAACAACCTCAACCAGCGCAACAGTCATCACCGACCTGGAAAAAACAATTACTACGGGGAGCAGCGATCTGCTCATACTATTTAGCGGCACGTTTAGCAATAATCAAAACGGAGGATATACCCAGATCAGCCTGAATATCGATGGAGATAATTATGGAGACCCGACGCGAAGAGGAACGTCAGGCGCGGCGAATGAACAGTTCAGTCTGTCATTTAATGAACTCACAAACACTTCACCAGGGGAACATACCATTCAGGTCACATGGCGCACTTCGGCCGGCTCTACCTCTACAATACTTGACAACAATTTAGTAATCATCGAGTTAAAAAAATAAATTTTAACATCCTAAAAACATCTCCTTCTTACGGGAGGTGTTTTTAGTTTATAAATGATATAATATATCTACAAATCTAATCTAACCAAGAGGGGGTGATAATATAAACAGGAAATTAGTTATTACTATGGTCATAATCGCTTCTATTGCTTTAACCGCTGGTGTGGTTAAAGCAGCCGGAATGACCGCTGATTGGTTAAAAGTCGGCACACAAGGCGAAGGTGGAGTCACCTTTTTTAACGGCACTATTATAAACGAAACTACTGGTGACAACGATGCTGACAATCCTGTTACTTTTGGTGATAATGTCAGGATTGATGGTCGTGTCTACCGTGGGGCAACAGCTGGCACAGCAGACACCCTACCCTTTATTGTGAATGACAATATGCAGGTGACTGGCACTTTGACCGTAGCCGGTTTATCAGGCGACGGTGTAGTCAATACAGCCAACATAGCAGATGGAGCAATCACCGCAGCTAAGCTAGCAGATGGTGCTATCACCACTGCGGATTTAGCTGATGATTCTGTAACAGCTGATAAAATTGTTGAGAGTACCATTACAACCACCGAGATTTATAATGAAACAATCATCACCCAAGATTTAGCTGGTGGGTCAGTAACGGCATCAGCAGAAAACTACGGGACAGCAACGCAGACGACCACGGAAAATCCGCCTGACTACGACACGCTGGACGGGAGCGTAACTATGGCTACAGATGACAGCACGCTGTTCTGTATGTTCAGCGGAGTTTTTGGTAATAATATGATTGGTGGGCATGCACGAGCTGTTTTAGTGGTAGACGGCAGTCCTATAACACATACGATTCGTAGAGGAACATCAGCCGGCGCTGATGACATTTTTACGCTCGCGACTTCTGCGTTAGTTGACGTTGATGCAGGTGAGCACGTTGTGACGGTTGGTTTTAATACAGCTGACGCTGGCTCGCAGGTTTCTGTATACAACAACACTCTAGACTGTATTGAGCTGAAGAAATAGCCCACTTCCATTCAAAAATACCTTCTCTTATTTAGGAGGTATTTTTGAATTATTTAATTAATATAAATACCCGCCGTTAAGCGGGTATTTAAGTTTGCTAAATACGTGAGTATTTTATGCTTTGCTGACTTTTACAGCAGCCGGGCCTTTTGGAGTATCTGATACTTCAAAGGTGACGGTATCGCCCTCTTGAAGCTGATCAAATTCTACTCCATCCAGCTCATTAGCATGGAAGAATAATTCCTTGCTTTGGCCTTCAGCTGTAATGAAACCGAAGTTCTTGTCAGTCAATTTTTTGATAGTTCCTTGCATTTGTGTGTAGAAATAAAATTGAATTAAATCGATATAGTAACTTTGAAATTCGACTTTATTTCTATACTTACTATACGCGTGAACAATTTGATCAAAAATTAAAATCAAACAATCGATCATATTGCTCGATAGGAATATTAGCATTATATATAATATTTGTCAAGCGTATTTTATTAACCAAGAAAGCTACCATTAAAACATGCATTTCAACCTTAAAACAATAGGTGATTATTGTTTTTAGGATTTTTTGTTATACTACTAATATGAAACATGATTTAATGGTAATAGGCGGCGGACCAGCCGGTATGATGGCGGCAGGACGGGCGGCTGAAAATGGCGCTCGAGTTTTGTTATTGGAAAAAAGGGGAAAGCTTGGAGTTAAACTCTCTATTACAGGAAAAGGTAGGTGCAATATCACCAATGCCGAATTTGATAACCGTAAATTAATTAAAAAATATGGGTCAAATGGAAATTTTCTTTTTCCTCCGTTTCATAAATTTGGACCGCAAGAAGTTATAAATTTTTTTGAAAAAAGAAATATCAAAACCAAAATTGAAAGAGGCAATCGCGTTTTTCCTGTTAGCAACAAATCCAGTGCCGTAATTGAAGCCTTGATTAAATATTTAAAACAAAATAATGTAACTATCAAAACCAACGCCACGGTCAAGTCAATAGTTTGTGAAGATAACAAAATTAAAAAGGTAGCTCTGCAAAGTGGCGAGGAATTTATGTCTGATAAATACGCAATTTGCACTGGCGGCCAAGCATACCCGCAGACTGGCTCAACCGGCGATGCTTATAATTGGCTGGAAAAAATGGGCCATAAAATTATTTCACCAGAGCAAGCCTTGGTGCCGGTAATAGTCGCAGAGCGCTGGGTGAAAGAATTGGAAGGCTTAAGCTTAAAAAATGTTGATATTAGTATTTACAAAAAGGAAAAGAAAGTAGAATCAGAATTTGGTGAAGCAATCTTTACCGACAATGGCATGAGCGGTCCTGTAATCATTGAGATGAGTAAAAAAATAGGCCAGTTATTAAAAGATGGCGAAGTGGAATTGCAGATTGATTATAAGCCGGCTTTAAATTTTACAGAATTGGACCAAAGAATACAAAAAGACTTTAAGAAGTATAGCAATAAACTATTTAAAAATAGTTTGCAGGCATTAATGCCAAGATTGCTGATCCCTGTCATTATAAACCTTTCAAAAATAAACCCGGATAAAAAAGTTAACGCCATAACCAAAAAAGAAAGAAAAACATTGATACATTTATT
Organism: Patescibacteria group bacterium; assembly: GCA_018816445.1. Lineage (GTDB taxonomy): Bacteria > Patescibacteriota > Patescibacteriia > UBA10025 > JAHIVO01 > JAHIVO01. The sequence goes on along the minus strand of JAHIVO010000044.1, from coordinate 917 downwards.
AAAAAGTTTCAAGCTGCAGGTGAAAGCCTTGGCTGGATTTGATCGGGCGATTGTAACTTCGGGCGGAGTAGACCTCAAAGAAATTGATCCCAGAACCATGCAATCTAAAATTATTACCAATCTTTATCTGGCTGGTGAAATAATAAATATCGACGGACCAACCGGTGGGTACAATTTACAAATTTGCTGGAGCACTGGCTATTGCGTTGGTGATAATTTTTAAAATCACCAATTCATCTGAATATATGATAAAATAATAATAACTTAAATTTTTAGTATACTTAATAAATTAAATTAAAAAATATGGTAAGCAGGGAGTATTTAAAAACAATGGTCCAGCTGGCTACTACAGGTTTCGGCTTGGTGGCCGCCCTGGCCTGGAACGAGGCAATTAAAGCACTGTTTAAGGAAATTTTTGGAACAACTTCTGGCATAATCAGCCTCTTTACTTATGCTGTTATCGTCACGTTTATCGTAGTGATTATAACAAAAAAATTAGGCAAATTGGTTGAAAAGGTTGAAGAAAAAAAGGAATAAAATTTGTCTATTATGGACACCAAAAAAATTGTAAAAGATAAATATTCGGAAATCGCACAACAGAAAACGAAAACCTGTGGATGCTCTTGTTCAAACAAGACAATCTCTAAAATGATTGGTTATACAGAAGAGCAGCTTCAAAACGTTGGTGAAGCCGACCTAGGGCTTGGCTGCGGTAATCCGGTTGCTTTTAGCAGCATAAAAGAGGGAGACACGGTTGTAGATCTCGGCAGTGGCGCGGGCATTGATTGTTTTCTTGCAGCTAAAATAGTGGGAAAAAATGGAAAAGTGACTGGTATAGATTTTACCGAAGGCATGATAAATAAAGCCAAGTCTAATGCGCAAAAGGGGAAATACAATAATGTTGAATTTAAACTCGC
>JAHIVO010000043.1 GCA_018816445.1 Patescibacteria group bacterium | reverse complement strand
ATAGCCGATCTCAAAACTCTCATCATCACTTTCATGCAACTGGAACCGTGTACCCAGATTTAAGCCGTGCACTTTGTTGTAGGCCGTTGAGAACATGCCACGCGCTACAACCACTTCATCGCCCTTGTAGTAGATTACCCCGACAAATGGCCGAGCAAAGCGTCCTTTGTTCCATTTGGGCATAGAATAGTAGACCGAGCCCTGGAACTGTTCAACCCATACACCGCCCGGTAATTCAAACTTGATCCAGCCAAAGTCCGCATACCCGCGTGCATTTGATTCAGCATGCGAATTATTCGTGCTGATATCATAGTCTTGGTTACTAACGATTCGCGATGGCTTAATCAATCCACGCTGCCGGGCATTGAACAGCCGTTTTGCTAATCTGGCATCAAAGACATTTACATCGTCTGCGCCAAGAAAAAACATGCCAAACGCATGACTGCGACCCGGTCTTTTGTCCAAAGTTAACATCCCGTACGGCACCCACGCCACCCCAGCCTGCCAGGCTTGCGTTTGTTTGTTCCAGGCAATAGGATCTAAACGGCCAGCGGTCCCCGCAGCCAACAGGAAATTATCCTTGGCTAAAGTCGTTCCGATTAAAAATCGTCCTTGCCAATCATCTTCCCCGTAATCTTGCTTATGATAGCCGGATACACCGATGCTGACAATCTGCTCTCCAAATTGAAAATTACTCTTACCATATAGCAGTTCAGGCTGATGCGGAAATGGCTGTTCGTAACCGAATTCCAACTGATGATCACCCAGACTAAAGCTGGGATAAACACCGACTGCAGGATACGCTTCCCAGGTTTCGCTATCCACGAGATTATTGCCCACGATTTTTAGATTAAATGAACGACTAATTTGCTGCATAGGCATCAGCAAACAAAACGACCAGTTGGTATTATTGGCCGACATGCCACTCAAGTCCACGCCGTTGAAATCCCGGCTTTCAATGAAAATGCTACCGAAGAACATATCGCCATGCCGTGTGGATCGGAAAAGCTGGAGTTCAAAATCCCGTGTCGGAAAACTACCGCGACGCTCTTCTCCGAAATACAAGCGCTCCTGGAGTACACTGCCCTGCAGTTTGATCTTGCTGATCGTGAATTCACCCATAGCCACTTGGCTAACCATTAACAGTATAAGAACTGCCAGTACAAAGCATCTGCGCATTACTATTCCTCCCTTAAAAAATGTGGTTTTATTTCAATGAACTTAAATATTAAAAAAGCTTACCAATTACTAATAGGCATTGTCAAATTGAGATAATTAATTATACTATATTCAAATCATTAATAAAATATGGTCTACTCCCTTTTTTAACCCTGTCATACAGAAAACCCGGAATGCCAATATCACCCAAGAATAATTTACCGACATGTGACCTGGCTTTATTATTGGTAAATGCCTTTTTTGGCAAGGCTAAAGTCAAAGTAGCAAACGCTTTAATGCAGGGGTCATAACACTTGCCCGTTGTGGAATCCAAGCCGGAAGGGATATCATATGCAATTATTTTCTTTTTACTAACGTTCATCAGTCCAATTGCTTCTTTGAATAATCCGCGCGGAGCGCCTTTTAAATGATAGCCAATGAGCGAGTCGATTAAGATATCACTCTTATTAATTATTTGCGATAAACGTTTTTATACTGGGTAAATATTTTCACAAAATGACTGTAGTTTTTACTGATTTCCTGGACTGCGGCCTGTCGGCTGATTTTTTCTATCTTATAATCAAGCAGAGGCTGCCAAAAAACCGTCCGCCCTATAGCAAAACCGATAACTCCTTCAATAGAACTGCCTACAGCCAGCCATTTTTCAACCTGGGCTGCGCTTTCACCGCGGCCAAGTATGATCATGCCAACCTGCTTGCGTTTGCCCTTGCGGATCTGGCTAATGATCATTTTATAATTTTTCGGGCTGACACAGCCTTCAATTTTCCAGACATCAGGCTCCACACCGAATGACTGCAGCTCATCAACCATCTTAGTTTCCAGAGTCGGGCGTAATTCAGTATTATATCGTTTCTTATCCATCTGCACAGTTTGCAACTGCTTCATAGTGGGCGGCACCAGTGATTCCAGCATGAACTTAAAATCATTTGCATGACAAAAATCACTTAGTTTTTTTAATTTTTCCTGCTGTCGTTTGTTTAAATCCAGCTCGCCTTCTGGATTATAGCGAATCAGGGCTTTTACAAAATCCGGTTTATACTTGATTATATGTGATGCAAATTCATCACCAAATTCAAACTGAAATTCCTTTTGCCCGCTTTTTTCTACGGGCAGGCTAATAATAAATCCCTGCTCTTTAGCCTGCTTTAAAATTGCATCACCACCCTGCTCATCAACCAGTATAGCTGCGTTTTCCTTGAGCACTCCTTCATTAACTGCATTAACAAAGCCTTCATAAACAATTTGTTTATATTTGGCAATTTGTTTTATCTGCTGATCAGAAAGAAAGCCTTCCCAGCCGAATAATTTCTGGGAAAGAGAACCACGGTGGTCAAAAGGCAATATGTAAAGAGGTTTTGTATAACCAAGTTCCATTATGAAATTTCCCTTACTTTATCAATTATGGCATTATATGAAATTTTTTCATAGTCTAATAATTCAGAAGGTTTGCCGCTTTTGGGCATTTCCCTGACAGCTAAAGAGTGTATTGGAGTTGTATTACTGGCCAGAGTGCTTCTAACTGCTTCATTAATGCCGCCCTCGGCATAATGATCTTCAACAGTAATAATAGCCGGAGTCTCTCTGGCCGTTTTCTGTAGAGTCTTCTCGTCAATTGGCTTAATGCTGTATAGGTCAATTACCCTGATATTAATGCCTTCCAGCCTTAATTGCTCATAAGCTTTTAAAGCTTCAAATACGGTTACTCCTGAACCAATAACGGTGACTGTATCATGACTGCTTTTTTTTATTACTTTACTGCCGCCAATCTTGAAATCTTCCGTATCCTGATAAATCACGGGCGTATCCGATCTTGTTGTTCTTAAATAGACCAGTCCCTTATGCTTTGCTGCCTGCTCAACCAGCTTATCAGTAGACACAGCATCACACGGATACAATACTACGCTTTTAAAGACTGCCCTGAACATGGCAATGTCTTCCAAGCCCATTTGTGAAACCCCGTCCTGGCCTATAGACACTCCCGCATGCGAACCCACAAACTTGATGTTCGGATTGGAATAAGCGCTCATGCGTATCTGGTCAAAAGCCCGCGTGAAAAACGCAGCAAAGGTTGAAACAAAAGGAATCTTGCCCAGCCGAGAAAAACCCAAAGCCGCACCAACCATATTCTGCTCTGCGATGAACATTTCAAAAAACCTTTTTGGATAAGCCTTGCCAAACTCTTCCGAATAAGTAGAATTGCTTACCTCTGCATCCAGGGCTACAATATCCGGATATTTTGGGAATATCCTGACCAAAGCCTGCCCATATGCTTTACGAGTAGCTAATGGCTTATCGTACTTGGCCCTTTCCAAAACAATCTTTTTTTCCGGTTTTTTTGGTTCAACTTGTTTAGGTCTGGTTACTTGACCGCGCAAACCTTCATCTACCTCGCCGAATTTTTTCAAAACATTTTTCAGCTCATCATCATTCAAAGGGATGCCATGCCAGCCGTCTTTGTCCTCAAAATACGGGATTCCTTTCCCCTTCAAGGTTTTAGCAATGATCATGGCCGGTTTATTCTTAATTAATACAGCTTGCTGGTAAGCGTCTAATATAGCAGGCACAGAATGTCCATTAACAACAATAACATGCCAGCCAAAAGCACTGACCCTTTTTTCGTATTCCCCAACATTGTGGCCGTACATTGTCTCTCCGCGCTGTCCTAAACGGTTAACATCCAATACGCCGATTAAGTTATCCAGTTTATAATGTGCGGCGATTTGCATAGCTTCCCATTGTGAACCTTCTGACATTTCACTGTCACCCAGCAGAACATAAATGCGATACGGCAGCTTGTCAATATACTTTGCATTTAATGCCATGCCTACACCCACTGACAAGCCCTGACCCAAAGAACCCGTAGCTGCTTCAGTAAATGGAAAGGCCATGGTCGGATGTCCTTCCAGCGGACTGCCCATTTTCCGCACAGCCAGCAATGAGCTCGGTTCAACTTCACCTGCTGCCGCCCATAAGGCGTATAATAACGGGGCAGCATGCCCTTTGGAAAAGACCAAACGGTCATTATTTATGTACTCCGGTTTTTTTAATTCAAAACGAAAAATTCCGCTGAACATCAGGGTAGTCATCAAATCAACAGCTGATAATGAAGAAGTGGGGTGACCCGAGCCTGCTTCAGTAGTGGATACCAGAATCCAATAGCGAATTAGCTTAGCCAATTTGCGAATTTTGTCTAAGGATGCACTTGGCATATTTTTTATATATTTTCAATTTCTGCCCTGAATTTTTGTAAGTTTTTCTCAATTTCTCCGCCTTCCCATAAGGCGCTGCCCACGGATAAGTATTCCGCCCCGGCTTCAGCAGCCTGATACGCATTATCCAGCTTTATGCCGCCATCAACTGCCACAGGCAGATTTGGAGCCATTTTTTTAATTTGTTTTATGCGTTCAATTGTTTCAGCGATAAAAGCCTGGCCCTGCCAGCCCGGGGTCACGCTCATAACCAAGACTCTGCCTACCAAACTTATTACTGGCTTAATTTTTTCAACTGGTGTGTCAGGATTGATGGAAATACCGGCTTCCATGCCCTGAGCTTTGATTTCTTCAATTAAATCTTTAGGCTTGTCCGTTGCTTCAATATGGAAAAATATCCGTTCAGCATTGGCTTGCCGGCATTTGTCAATGTAATTCTCCGGATCAGCTACCATTAAATCAAATTCAATTTTTAATGAGGTAGGTGCTTTTATTGCCTGGTCAATGGTTATGGTTTTATTCTTGGCAAACTGGCCGTCAATAATATCAATCTGCACCCATTCCACCAGCTCCTCCAGTTGAGCCAGCTGATTTTTTAATAACTCCAGATTGTTGGTTAGCAGTGCTGGTACTATGTTCGCCATGAGTCAATGGTTTTAAAACGCCTAACGCGGCGTACTAGTTTCTTAAATGGGGTATCTAACCACGTCCTGACTATAGCTTTGGCTTGTGCGTTGTTAACTGACCAGGATGATAAGCATAAAATATTTGCATTATCATAGGTCCGCGCCCATCTGGCCTGCTGAAGGTTAAATGCCAAAACCGCCCTGACTTTTTTAAACCGATTGGCCGCAATGCACATGCCTATACCAGTGCCGCAGATTAAAATACCGCGGTCATTCTTATTGCTGGATACATGTTTAGCTACAGGTCGGGCAAAAGCAGGGAAATCATTAATTGCCTTGTCAGACTTGGAGCCTACATCAAAAAAAGGCAATCCCCGTAATTCTAGGTATTTTTTTATGGCTTCCTTTAGTTTATATCCAGCATAATCAGAGCCAATGTATATTGTCATAATCTATGATAGTAATATCAACTTAAGTATATCACACTCTAAACACTTGACAAATTAAGTATTATAGTTCAATATTACTTATTGAAAAATTTAAAACCAAAGAGGAAAAAATGCTCATTCAACAAGCGCTATCCCGCATCTTAGATCTATTGGAGCAGGAACTTGGACCAATAAAGGGCTGCCAAAGAATAGATAATGGTTTTTCCGGATTAACAAACAATGAGTTTAATGCTCCGTTATTCTGGAATACCATCCAATCATTCTCCTCAACGAGTGGAGAAATGATAAACTCCAAGCCCGCTACCGAGGATACCGGAAAACACCTGGAAGCTATGACTAAATGCATTATTTCACTAGCCCAGAATATGCTATCTAAATGCATACCACCTATACCTTTAGAACAGTTAGCTGGAATAGTTCTAATGGAACTTACCTTGATGTACTTCCAGCTTACTATGGTCTCAGAGCTGATAGGGACGAGTGATTTCACAGTGATTCACTTGTCTTCAGGTGATACAATGCCTGATACTTGCTCTTGCGGCAACTCAACTTCTGGTATAGGATTGGACGGTGATGAACTAAGAAATCGGCTGAGAGAAATGCCTACAAACAAATTCGGCCGTGGTTAGGTCTAAGATTACTGGCCCGTGTTTAACTAACGACACGGGCTTTTTTTATATCTCATACTCCCACCACGGCTGCCATACGAATTTTTCATTAACACATTCTTCTAGCGTCCGGTTGCCAACTAGCAAATCCAGGGCATAATGAGTAGCTCGGTGGTCAACTATTAATACTGTTTTGTCATTATGCTTGGCTTTAAATTCTTTTATAAAATCCTGGACGCGTTGTACCGCTTGCTCAAAACTCTCGCCATTGGGAAATGGTTCCTTAATTTTTGTATGTTTAATAGAATACACTTCATCTAGTGGATGGCCGTTTAGATCGCCATAGCTGATTTCCCGCAGACGCTTGTCATATATAACAGGCAAGCGATCTTCAAAAGCAATCTTAACTGTATCAACAGCCCGCTTTAAATCCGAAGTGCAGATTAAATCAATTTTTATATCCTTAAATCGCTCACCCATTTCCTTGGACTGCTGAATTCCTTTCTCGGATAAACCTACGTCTTTCCAGCCCGAAGCAATGCCATCGGCATTATCGGTTGTTTCTGAATGTGTGGCGTAATATATTTTCATATTTTTTACTTAATGTGTCATTCTGAACTTGTTTCAGAATCTCCAATCACTACCACGTTATGTAATTACTTCCTCAAATACCCCTGCCGCTTCTTCTCCGGAAATTTTTCAATAGCATACCTCAACATCGTCCGCGGCATTTTTTGGAAATGTTCCTTTAGGAACTTTTCTTCAATAACCTGGTCTCTCTTGCCCAGCTCCCGCAACATCCAACCCACGGCTTTGTGGATTAAATCGTGGGGGTCATTTAATAATATCTTGGAAATGGCCAGCGTATCTTTAAAATCATTGTTTCTAATAAAAATAAACGTAGCCATAATACCAATCCTGCGCTCCCATAAGTTTTTCGATTTGGCTAACTGATACAGTATTTTTCTCGGCTTGTCCAAAAGATAAGTGCCGACAATATTTGGGGCGGATAAATCTACCAAATCCCAGTTGTTAATACGCCTAGTGTTTTTTAAATATATTTTATAAATCACTCCACGTTGTTTTTCGTCACCTTTCATAAACTGCCTAACTAAAATTAAAACGCCAACCAAGCGATGCTCGTGGATTTTGCTGTTTAACAACTGCTGAACGTCTTTTAATGGCAAATCCTGATATTTTTTAACCACCTGGCGCTGTACTGGCACTTTTATTCCGAGAAAAATATCTCCCTCCCCATATTCCCCTTTACCTATTTTAAAAAACTGCATTAAAATCTTAGCTTGCTTGGGATTAGCTAGCTTTTTTAATTCACTTTTTATTTTTATTAACTTTGGCATATTTTTTCTCGCCATTTTTGTCATTCTGAACTTGTTTCAGAATCTAAAAAAGAGATTAAATACAATTGCATATCCGAATTTTAACACATTATTCCCAAAATAAAAAAGGGGGAGTTTCAAATAGATCTTTGGCGTGAACAGGTTATACCTGCCCTATCGCTAAAACCTTTTTTGAAACCACCCCTGATTTGGCAATCATGGCTTTTTCAGCAAACAAGGTTAATGCTTTTCTTGGTTTGAGGATTTGTCAGGTTCTAGTCCTATTCATCCTCGGCTGCTTCAGACTATAAGTCCCATGACTTGGTAGGTTCTAGTCCCCCGCTGCGGATTTCTTCGTACATATCCCAGCCTTTCTGGAACTTATCGCCATCACACCAGACCTGGATGCGCCAGATCATTTCTCCTCCGTATGGTTCGGAGTCCTGGAAGTACTTATCCACATGAGCACGAGTAGTACTTTTGGTGCGCGTATACACACCGCACTTTGGACCGTTACCCGCAGTGGTTTCGAATATCTCGATTAAATCCGGCTCCATACTCTTACCTGCCCAATACTTAGATATGGCGATCTGGACATCTTCCAGCCTTGGATTTTCCATAGTACAGGTAATCATGCCCGTAAGCTCATTACCATAATATGTGGTACCATCCAAGACCATATGGCTTTGTTGTCCACCACCACTCACTTTTGCTTCAGCTTGCTCCCTGATTCCATCGGGCAAATTCTTAACTCTGAAACTCACAAATACGTACATCTTGTACGCTCCTTTCATCTCATCATCTCGTGTTTTTCGTTTCCTCCTTGTTTACCTATTTATGCCAATATGCCAAAGAACTAATTAGCCTACAATAAAAAAACTACCTTGTCAAGGGTGATTGTCCACACTACTTTATTTTAATTGTAGTTCCTTTAAAATCTTATCTTATTAGTCTCAATACCTGATTAGACAATTTAATGCCATTGCTTATCACGAACCTATCATTTAAATCATTCTTTTCTGGCCGGCCTTTTAAATCTGTAATCATCGCCCCTGCTTCTGAAGCAACCAGCTTGCCAGCCACATAATCGTATATTTCACAAGTATTATTTATATACACATCAAGCCTGCCCTGAGCTAAGAGGCACATGTCCAGAGCCGGCGACCAATTAGTTAAAACCCTTTTAACTTTTTTAGTAAGAATATTCTTCAATATTCTGCTCTCAATCACCCTGTCAGACATTTTATAACTGCTGGTATAAGCTACGCTAGCTTTTCTGATATCAGTAACATTACTTACCCTTAATCGCTTTCCATTTATAAACGCGCCCTGGCCCTTTTGTGCGTAAAAGGTCTGGGAAGTTACTGGATTATGAATAACGGCAGTAATAGTTTCATTTTTATGCATTAAGGCAATACAGACCGAAAAAAACGGAATGCCTAAAGCAAAGTTATTGGTTCCATCTAACGGGTCAATTATAATCGTATAATCTGATTTGTTATTATTTTTTCCGCTTTCTTCCGCGTGGATATTATACTTTGGAAAAGCTTGTTTAATAATTCTCAAAATCGCTTTTTCGGAAATTAAATCCACCTTGGTCCGAAAATCAGCCGGAGCGGTTTTAGTAGTAGCCTTAACACTCTGTCCAAAATATTTATTTAATACCCTACCGCCAGCCTGGGCTGCTCTGATAATAATTTTTAGATCTTTATCCATACAATAATTCTATCATACAAGGCTACTTCTTAACAAAATCACCTTGACAAATAATGCAAATTATCTATACTTACTTGAATCTTGAAAAACAAAAAGAAACAACTATATACTCAACATGCACCTAAAAAATAATGGGGAGGAATTATGAGTTCAAAAGACTCACCAAGGGAAATTATCATCGCGGTTGCTTCAGGTGGCTCAACAATGCGATGTGCAACTAAAGTTGTACCAGATACAACGATCAGCGAAGCAATTGAGGCGAGCGGGATCTTTACTGTTCTGCCCACAGCCTTTAGTCCTGGCAGGTTCACGGTATTCATACCGCGCGGGCTAGGATCTTTCGTTCCCACAGATGCTAATTTTGTGGTTGAAAACCACAGCATCATTCTGGTGCTGGACAACGAATTCATCGCTACCAAATAAAGCATCCCATCCCAACAAAGGCGCGGACACACATTATCCGCGCCTGTTTTTTTACACCACCTGACATGTCTTAAGTAATAACCTATATTAACGGGAATGAAATGACCGAAGGATCTCCTCCGCCAAAGGCGGAGGGGACTCTTCGTGTTCACTCAGAGTGACAATAGCGATCAGGCGATGTAAAAAATTCTAATTAATTGGAGAACTAATTGTTGCCTTTTTCAACCTTAACGAATTGGTAACCACAAATATTGAAGAAAAAGCCATGGCTGCCGAAGCAATAATTGGCGATAGCAGAATGCCAAAAAATGGATATAACACGCCAGCGGCAATTGGAATGCCTAATGTATTATAGGCAAAAGCCCAAAATAAATTGCCTCTGATAGTGCGCATAGTTTTTTTTGATAGCCTAATAGCTTCTACTACCTTGGCAATATCCCCTTTCAATAAGGTAATACCGGCTGATTCCATGGCAATGTCAGTGCCTGAACCCATGGCAATACCGATATTAGACTGGGCTAAAGCCGGAGCGTCATTAATGCCGTCGCCGACCATAGCTATAAATTTACCTTCAGACTGCAGCTCTTTAACTTTATTGGTTTTCTCATCAGGCCTGACTCTGGCTTGCCACTCATCAATACCTAAACTAGCAGCAATAGCTTGGGCGGTTTTTTCATTGTCGCCAGTTAACATAACCGGCTTAATACCCATTTTTTTCAGAGAATTTATGGCGTCCTTGGATTCTTCTTTAATTTCATCAGCCACGCTTATGTAGCCTAAATATTTTCCGTCATATGCAAGTTCCATTACCGTCCTGCCTTCGCCTTCTTCAGCAACAATTTTCTCTTTTTCATATTCATCCAATTTTAAACCCTGCTCTTTAATGAAAATATGATTGCCAAAAAATACCTTCTTGCCCTGAACAGTTCCGGTTATGCCGCGGCCAATAACAGCCTGGAAATTATCTACTGATTCTGCCTGCATACCCATACCTTCGGCTTTTTTTACGATAGCTATTGCCAAAGGATGTTCAGAATTTTTTTCAAGGGCATACGCATATTTCAACACTTGTTCTGAGGAATAACTAACCACCACCGGTTTTCCTTTTGTTAAAGTACCGGTTTTGTCAAAAACAACCATGTCCACTTTTTGCAGATTCTCCAGGCTCTCAGCGTCTTTAATTAAAATACCATGCTCTGCTCCCTTGCCAGTACCGACCATTATGGCTGTCGGCGTAGCCAAACCCAAGGCACATGGACAAGCTACTATTAAGACGGCTACCGTATTTATCAAGGCAAAAGTAAATGCCGGATCCGGGCCCCATACCAGCCAAATGCTAAAAGTAACCAAAGCAATTCCAATTACTATCGGCACAAAAATGCTAGAAATCAAATCTGCTAGCCTTTGGATCGGCGCTTTTGAGCCTTGGGCCTGCTCTACTAAATTGATAATCTGCGCTAAGGCGGTTTGCTGGCCGACTCTGGTGGCCTTGAACTGAAAGGCGCCTGCTTTGTTTATTGTCGCGCCAATTACCTCATCGCCAACCTGCTTATCAGCCGGAATGCTTTCACCAGTGATCATGGATTCATCAATTGACGAATGACCTTTGGTTATTACGCCATCCACGGGAATTTTCTCACCAGGTTTAACAAAAATTATATCACCTTTTTTAACTTCTGCAACTGGAATGTCTACTTCATTATTATCTCTAATCACTCTGGCAGTTTTGGCCTGTAAACCGGCTAGTTTTTTAATAGCTTCGGAAGCGCGTCCTTTGGCTCTGGCCTCTAAAAATTTGCCTAATAGAATTAGGGTAATGATTACGGCGGCTGTGTCAAAGTACACGTCCACCTCCCGACCGGCTGATTCAAAAAAACCGGGGAAAAATGTAGCTGCAGAGCTGTAGATAAAAGCGGCTGAAGTGCCTAAGGCAATTAGGGTATCCATGTTAGCCCTAAAGTGCTTTAAACCACGCCAAGTACCAGTAAAAAATTGCGATCCCGACCAAGTAAGCACTGGGATTGTTAAAATAAGAAGGATATAAAACATCAACTGTCTGGGCACCTCCGACAATCCAGGTACAAATTTTTGCATTGAGCCAATCAATACTAAAACTGAAATTACTGCTCCAAAAATAAACTTTTGGCGGAGTTTTTTTATTTCAGCCATTTTCAGCCTGGCCGCATGATCATGTTCTTCGACTTCATGCTCCTTACCCTTCGAATGAGCTTGTTCCTCAATTACTTCATAGCCACTATCTTTTACTGCTTTCTTTAGCGCATCCAAGGAAGTCACCCCCTCATCATAATCTACTGTAGCTTTTTCTGAGGCGTAATTTACATTTACAGATTTTACCCCGGCAACTTTTTTAAATGATCTTTCTATAACCATAGCGCATGAAGCGCAATGCATGCCAGCAATGGGGAGTATTATTTTATTATCCATAATCAAAGATATTAGCCCCAAAGTAAGCTTCTTCAAACATGTTTTTCCAGCAAGCTTATCCCGTTGAATAACGGGGCTGGGGGGAATTAATCCCTCAACCTTCTCGTCCGCCGGAGCAGACGCGAAGGCGGATTAAAATTTGTTATTATTTATTAACTTCTACTTGAAATTCTCCCGAATCCTCAATCTCCTTTTTCAGTTCCTGCCAGTTAATTTCTGGATCGTGGTCAATAATTGTTTGGCCGGACACAAAATCAACAGCACATTTATTAACAGACGGGATATCCCTGCAAACGTCTTCGATCAGCGTCTTACAGGAAGGGCAATGAGTACCTTGAATTTTTATTTTTGATTGCATAAATCTGACATTATTAATTATAAATTTTAACGATACTCGCAGTCGGGTCTACCGCAGCCACCACTGCAGCTGCAGCTGCCGCTCCCTCCACCGCCGCAGCCTGTAGCACCCGAATCAACTGCCGGCGCATTAACAGCTTCGACAGCACCTGAACTGCCGTCAGCTGCTACAACCTCCAGAGTGCCTGAAACCATCCCCATCCAACAGCTAAATTTATATGTGCCCGGCGTGGCTGGAGTAAATTCCTTGACGCTGGTCGTGCCTGGGGTTAAGTGAATCTCACCTTCAAACAGGCCGCGGGATATTACGGCATTAGTACAGCCACTAGTGCCCACATCAGTAATTTTCCATTTAACCGGCACTCCCGCCCTGACTTTTAAATAATTCGGATTGTATCTGTATGCAGAAGCCTCCATTTTTAAAATTTGCTGGCCATTTACTATCGGGGGCAAGTCATTATCAACCTCAATCTGTTCAGGAGTCTCAGCGGCCAAAACACGGATATCATTTAAACTGGGCCAATCCATTACATTTAGTTGAACATTAACATTATACAAAGCAAAAAACAAAACTAAAATGCCGGCGATTTTAGAAAAGGTAGCTGCCCAGGTTGGTTTTTCATAAAATTTTACACTGGATAAGCCAATGGCCAAAAGCGGAGCTAATGTACCAAGTGCAAAAAATAACATAATCAAACCCCCCTGAACCGCGCTGCCTGATAATAGGCTCAATCCTTGAGCTGTTATGGTAAAGCCGCAAGGCAGAAAAAAGGTTAAGGCGCCCATCAAGGCCGGCATAATCTTGCCACGGAACTTTGACTCATCAGAAACATAGTGGCTCACTCGTTTCGGCATCCTGATCTGCCATTTTTGCAAAAACTTTACTCCCAGCAACTGTAAGCCCAAAAAAAGCATCATAACAGATACTGCGAAAACTAGAATTGAGTAAAAAGATAAAGATAATTGAAGCTTACTGCCCAGGGCCCCAAGCAACATACCAAAAGCAGCGTATGATAACAAACGGCCTGCATTGAACAGAAGATGAGGCTTGGCACGCTGCCCAAAAGAATCGCTCCGGCTGTATAAACTATTCCACTGCTTTGACATAGAGAGAATAATGCCGCCAACCAATGCGGCACAGGACGAAACACCAGCCAATAAGCCAAACAAGAAAAAAGCCGGCAATGAAGATGTAGCACTTACACTCACTAAACCCGTCATGCCAGTTTTATTCAAAGTATAAAAACCGATGATAATTAGCAGAGCCAGGCCAACTACCATTAAAATATTCTTTTTATTTTTGGCATTCGATTTTTCTTCAGACGGGATATAAAATCTATACCCCTCTTTTTTGAAATCCTCATTTAGTTTCCTGAGGTCCAAAACATCCCCCCGACATTCAATAACAACATTTCCTTTAGCAGTCGAGGCTTCGGCCGAAATTATATTTTGTTGTTTCGCTAATTTTCGCTCAATTAATACCTCGCAAGCATGGCAGTGCATTCCTTCAACTGATATTGTAACTTTATTTTTCATATCTTTTTTAGTTAATATCTATCATAAATATACCATCATTATTAAGAATATTAAACAAGAACGGCAAGCCGTGGAGAAAAAATTACTCCCCCACGGCTTTTAGTAATTATTGCAACAGTGAATCAATCGTACTCTTTACAGAAGTTATCGGCTGAGCGCCATTAATTGGCACAATCTGACCATCTTTTGATATAGCTACTGAATACGGCGTTCCCTGGCCGCCAGCAGAAGCTGCGTCCTGTTCATGAGTTTTTACAATATCAGCATGTCTTTCCTCGTCTAAACAAGTTTGAAATGCGGTAACATCCAATCCAGCAAATTCTGCAATTTCCGGTAATTGGCTGGGTTGTAAACCATCATTAGATGGAGTAATCTCCATCAACCTGTCTAGATATGTCCAAAATCCATCATTACCACCTAGTTCCGCAGCACATTCCGTAGCTATAGCCTCATTACGTGCTTTACTGTGTAATTGGTCTAATGGAAAATGACGGTATACCCAGGCTACTTTATCTCCGTAATCACTGACAACCTGCAGCATTGTTTCATGAAACCTGGCGCAAAAAGGGCATTCTGTATCAGAAAATTCAACAATTACAACCCCGGCAGAATCAAGATTCCCTTTTATATGGTCTTCACTGGTAACAGGATCAACAGATACTTGTTGTGTGGGTTGAGCAGTATTTGTTGGGATAGGCGCAGAATTGACCACTGCTATATTAGAATTCGTTGCAGCGCCGGATACCTTGGCAGTATTTGTAGAATCAGAACCTGCCCCATCTCCAGAAAATAATAGGATAAAAAATCCTACAGAAAAACCAACTAAAATCGTAGCTACCATACCGACAAAAAAAGTTTTTCCAGGGCCCAAAACCTCAAACAAGTTAGGCTTTGTATTATCTTCAATAATTTTCATAAATTTTAACTCCTTTAATTAATTATCTTATTCATCGTCTTGATCTAAATTATCAAGATCAAAATCACAGACCGTTTCTTCTTCACAGTCTTCTTCAACATACTTCTCGTCAATAATCTGCTGAATGTCCTCCATATGCTCCTCGCCAACTTCTTCGGCTATTGACTCGGCAAAATATTCAGTCAGATGCGGATTTCCATGACCTTCCAGAATTTCGCCCATACATTCACCGCACGGATGTTCACCATTGACTACATCCTCTAAACAATGACAGCTGGCGCCTTCACCATGACCTGGTGTTTTTTCCAGACAATAGGCGCACGGTTTTTCCAAACAACATTGATACTCACCCTCATCTAGCAATTCGTTAATCATATGCTCTTTGTGCATTAAATAATGATCGCGCTGTTCATCCATGCCTAATGCCCGTGCTGGCAACCAAGACATACCTATCGGAAAAAAGTAGGAAAAGACAAACACGCCTAGCAACACACCAATTACAATCAAGCTAACCCCCATCAGCCATGGCTTTTTAGATATATTTTTTGTTTCATTATTATCCATATTTTTTTATTAGTTAATCATAAGGTCATAAACTCGCTTATCCCTCCATTGCTTAGGGCATAAATTATAAATGGTTCAGTTTTTACTCCCGGCATACCTGGTGAACCAGCTGGCATGTCTGGCAAGGCTATACCATCAATATCTGGCTTTTCAGTTAACAGTTTATCTATAGCCTCAATCGGTACGTGCCCCTCAACAAAATAATCCCCAAATATGGCTGTATGGCAACTTTCCATTTCACGCGGGATATTATACTTACTTTTAATAGCTGGCATGTTGCTCTCCTTAACAACCTCAACTTCAAAACCCTGCTTATCAAGATATTTTGAATGTTCAACACAGCACCCGCAAGTTGGTGATTTATACACAGTCACTTTACTGATCCCATGCTGAGACAAAACCTGGTCATGGTTATTTTGCTTAGCTACAGCCTGCCACGCTAATAAACCACTTACCAAAATTATGATGATTGCTACGGGATAAATTGTCTTCTTGTTTTTCATTCAACACAAAAAATTAATGATTAGATACAAACCATTGAATATAATATTCTATTTAATTTTATTCCTTCAAAACAACTGTTTTAAATAAATACAAAGGTTGGAAGTATAAATCTAAATTTCCAAGAACTGGTAACCACTTAGATTTGGCAAAAACAAAAATGCCCGCAACTGCTAATAGAGCCAGTGAAAAAATCAGCGAAGTCAAAGGAATCATTTTATCCGGCTGAGAATTGGAAGTAGCGCTCAGTAAGCAATGAGTAAAACAGCTAAACGGCATTGCTAATGCAGAACGCTCAGTGCAAGAATCCACCTCACCTGCATCCATAGCCATACTGCTATGAGCGCTCTGAAACGCATAATTTAACCCAAAACTAGTAGATAATACTACTAATATTGTAATTATAACAGCTATTTTTTTCATACCTAATTATAATAGCACAAATTATCCAAAAGTAAATGCAAAAACCTCTATATTACTGTCTTGAAATTCTAGGCGCAAAATATGGCTACCGTCTTCATAGGCTGAATCAACTTAAAAAATTTATTTATATCAACTAGTTAAATAATAATTTTTTTAATAAAACTGTCAAAACGTGCATTTTCCCGTTAGAAATAATCAAACATAATTCGCGGAGTGATGATGTTAGCCCACAACATAACGGTAGTGAAAAGATAAAAAAAATAGTCAGGAGTATTTTCTAACGGGATTTGAAATAAAAAATCCTCTCTTTGAAAGGTTTAGTTCTTTGGTTTAAATTATCGACGCTTAACAATATCCCAGCCTTTTCGAATAATATCGGTAATAGAGCTTTTAATAAACTTATAGTTGCTTATTTCAGCAGGATATCCGACTAATTCAGCAAAAGCATGGCCAGTAACTCTTTTATTACCCATATTTCCACTGACTGTTAAAGATCCTTCCCAATAGTTGATTGTCCCGTAAACCATCTCCTGGCGCGACAAATTTGCACATAGCCTTATCTTAATTTTATACTCTGGAATCTCAACAAACCACTCTAGGGGATACTCGGCTTTTGTCTTGGGGCTGGTCCATTTATTATTGCCTGAACTAATATGAATATCTTTTGTGTGAAATTGGCGCCCATTCTGTAATATTATGCTCGCCTGCTTAACCGTATTGCTGCTATGCCCATATTCATAACAAACTAATTCGATATTATTTTCTAATTGCACTGAAAACCAGGTCCATCTATCCTTGATATATTTTACATTGGCCCACTGGTGGTCCATCCATGATTGCCCAGTAACCGGAATTCTATTATTTTTAACAGTAATAAATCCGGAGGTGCGCAAGTTAGTTAAAGAATAGTAAAATGAAGAACGACCAGGCATTAACCTGACATAGCCTTGGCCACCGGTAAGCAACGGTTTTTTAGTAGATACTAACTGCAAATCTACATTTTCATTCTTAATATGGTAAGTCTGCTGATCCGTTCGCTCCATCACTTTATTCAGAAATCCGTCAACTAAAATCGGATTGGCATAGTTGATAAAAAGCAGCGGCCTGCGGAAGCTGTCCCGCGACATTAAATTGATAAAATCAACATGGGCGATAAACTTTTTTCGGGAAATATCGCTTAATAATGAATGAGAAAAGAAAATTTTATCTACAGGTACGCTGCGAATAAAAGGAAACTGCACTTCTTTGAGCTTGGCATGAAACAAGCAATTCATATAGCTGTATTTGCGGCCCTGCCTGTCTTGTAAATGGCCATTCCAATACCACCATTCTATTGAATGATTATGGATAAGTTCATCTCCGGGGAATGATAGCTCTTTCATGATATTGAGTTTAGTATAGCACTAATCTTTCTCCAATGCTGACTAATAATAATCTTAAACCAAGGCGTGTAATTATCTGGGCTTGAATTAATATCTTTTTTCAATTCATCAATCCCAATCCATTTAAATTCATCCGCTTCTTCTTTATTAATAACCGGCTCCTGGTCATATTCCCCTACAAATACGTGGTCATACTCATTTTCTGTTAAGCCATTATCAAACTTTGATTTGTATATGAATGAAGTAACCTCTTTCAGTTCGCAATCAAAACCCATTTCTTCCTGCAGGCGCCGGTGAACAGCCTGGTTTATATCTTCGCCCGAACGCGGGTGGCTGCAGACCGTATTAGTCCACAAACCGCCGCAATGGTATTTTCCTGCAGCGCGTTTTTGTATAAGTAATTCTTTTTTTGAATTAAATACAAAAATTGAAAAACAACGATGTAGTAGCCCTTTTTTATGCGCTTCCATTTTTTCCATTATGCCAACTTCTTTATCGTTAGTATCTACTAAAATTACATTTTCGCTCATATAAAAATTTTTTTAACTGATTATCCTATCACTCTCATCCTGTATCTCGCCGACTAATTCTTCCAATAGATCTTCCAGGGTAGCTATACCGACTGCTTTTTTCATATTATCCTCAGCAATGGCGATATGTACATGCTTTTTTTGAAAAATTTTAAACAGATAATCAATGCGGATATCCTGAGGCACAAGGATCGGAGGCGCCGCAATTTGCTTTAATTTCGTGGCGCCCCTTTGATTAATGATTTCCCTGGCCACATTCTTTACCATAACGATTCCAGTAATATTTTTTTTATCATTTTCAAATATTGGCACCCGGGAATAGCCCCTTTCAATAATTTCATTAATCGACTCTACGCATGTTTTATCAGCCAACAAAGAAAAAACAGCGTCCAAAGGAATCATTACATCCCGTGCAGTGATATCACTAAAAGTCAATGCTTTATTTATTATATACTGTTCTGCGGGTGCCACGATTTCTTTTTCCACGCCAAACTCAATCATACTTTTTATGTCTGCTTCGGTGATACTGTCATGTTTCCTCATTTTAAACCGGCTCTCAAACAAATTCGTCAGCCAATCCAAAAAAATTACGAAAGGATACAATATATATGTCAAAGCTAATATGGTTGGAGCTATTAAGAGCGCGACTGTGATAGAATGTTTTGCAGAAAATGTTTTAGGCGTAATTTCTCCAAAAATTAATATCAGTAGAGTTAGCACCCCGAGGGTAATGCCTACTCCTGTAGACCCGAAAATTTCTGCTGATAAAATTGACGCTAAAGCAGCAGCTGAAATATTAACAACATTATTGCCAATTAATATAGTTATAATCATCCTGCGGGGTTTGGCTTTTAATCTCTGGAGGGCCAAAGAACCCCGTTTTTTTTGTTTGATAAAAGTTCTGACCTTAATCGCGGTCACGGACAACAAGGCCACCTCTGATCCGGAAAAAAAACCGGACATGCAAATTAAGATAACGAGTATAATTATTTTAATAGTCATACAATTGGTCGGGGTGAGAGGATTCGAACCTCCGATCTCATGCACCCCATGCATGCGCCTTAAGCCGCTAGGCCACACCCCGCTACAAATCTTGCCATTATTATAACTTGAAACAAACTTTTTGCAAATTTACCCCTCACCTTTATGAAAGGTGAGGGGTAAAAAAAGGCTTTAACGATTTTTTTTGCTAAAGCCTTCAATGACCAAACTCTTTTTAAGAAAGGTCAAACTCACGGAGCATGGCAATGGTCTCAGAATCCAGCCCGAGAACCGTCGGCAATACGCCCAGCTGCCTTTTTATATACCTACCCTCTAATCCGCAAAGTTCCACCAGCTCCACCTGACCGCTGGAAATGTCTCCAGGCCTTACAAAATGCGTGCCTGAGCCGTTGGAATAACTGACCATGAAGCATTGGTCGCTGCGTTTAACGCTGTCAACATTAAATCTGAGCATCTCACACCTCCTCCGAGTTTATTTATTTACTCAGAATTTAAAATGAATGAACAAATTATCAGCTGCCGAGTCCTCGACTTTGATTCGACTACGCTCACCACAAGCATGTCGGGACGAGGCAACACGTACAGGAAAGAAGAGCGGTGAGGAGAAAACCTTGGTTGTCTCCTCACAATAAAAAAACTAGCCAACTAATGGCTAGTCACTGTTTGCTATAAATCTTTATTTACCCCAAACAAGCCATCAGTCTATTAGATGGATGTTTTGGTTGTTTAAAATAAACAATACAATTCTCTTTGTTTGAGAAAAGTTTTAAAACTATTCTTACCTGTTGCTGATTTATTTCCATATTGTGGATAAGTATATCATATAAATTTTAAAAATCAAAATAAAACCCTGGACCAATGAACTACCTCGCAGCAAGCTGACGAGGTATCCGTCAGCAATCACCTAGGTTAGTT
>JAHIVO010000007.1 GCA_018816445.1 Patescibacteria group bacterium | reverse complement strand
TATACTATACATTACTAATAACTAACCTACGAAGCCTTGGTTTTTTGGAGTAGTTAACCTAAAACTCGGGATTCGCGGACAAAGGAATGCATATATGCTGACTAAAAAAGAAAAAGATAAAATCATTGAGAAATTCAAAACCCACAAGTCTGACACCGGCTCTCCTGAGGTTCAGATCGCTATTTTATCTGCTGAAGTTGAGCGATTAACCGGGCATTTGCAAAGCCATAAAAAGGACTTTTCATCGCGCCGGGGTTTGCTGCGCAAGGTTGGCTTGCGGCGCCGACTGCTGAAGTATCTGGAAAAGGAAAACGAGAAGAGTTATGAGGCGCTGATTAAGAAATTAAAATTGAAAAAATAATGATAAAGCACAAAGACCAGCGGGTAGGAGTCTTCGTAGACGTACAGAATCTGTATTATTCAGCCAAGAACCTTTATAAGTCAAAGGTGAACTTTGCTGAAGTTTTGAAAACCGCAGTTTCCGGACGCCAATTGATCCGTGCTATTGCATATGTGATAAAGGCCCAGAACCTGGATGAACAGAAATTTTTTGAAGCCCTGGATAAGCAGGGATTTGAAGTTAAGATGAAAGATTTACAGGTTTTTTACGGCGGCCACAAAAAAGGCGACTGGGATGTGGGCGTGGCTATTGATGTTATTAGAATGTCGTCAAAGTTTGATGTGGTGGTTTTGGCCACAGGTGATGGCGATTTTATTCCGTTGTTAGAATACCTGCAGAATCACGGTCAGTATGTAGAGGTTATTGCCTTTGGCGAGTCTGCCTCATCTATTCTAAAAGAACGAGCAGATGATTTTATAGATTTAAGCCAGAATAAGAGAAAGTATTTATTCAATTCTTTACGCCGCACAAGTCGGCGGTAGCAATTTAATATATAAATAATAAATAAAGGCCGTTACAGAAATCATTTCTGTCAGCAATTCGTAGACTTCTATTTAGTAAATAGTTTATGGTTGATGGTTAATAGTTAAGAGTTGAGTTACTAAATAAAAGTTTATGAAGAGACAGGATGAGCTGAAACGACTGATGAAAGGACAGAGTGATCTATGTCTACAATTAAGAAGTTTACCACAGAATTTGCCGGAAAAAAGTTAATATTTGAGTTTGGCCGTTTTGCCGGCCAAGCGCACGGCGCCTGTACTGTACAGTACGGGGAGACCGTAGTTTTAGCTACGGCAGTCATGAATTCAACTATGCGCGAAGGAGTGGATTATTTCCCCCTCATGGTTGATTATGAAGAAAGGCTGTACGCAGCCGGAAAAATTAAGGGCTCGCGCTTTATTAAGCGTGAAGGCCGTCCTTCGGACGAAGCAGTTTTAACCTCGCGGCTGGTTGACCGCTCAATCCGCCCGTTGTTTGACCAGGAATCACGCACTGATGTACAGGTGGTGCTGACAGTATTATCAGTTGATCAGGAAAATGATCCTGATATTCTGTCATTAATTGCTTCTTCGGCTGCTTTATCGGTTTCCCCAATTCCCTGGGCCGGGCCCATAGCGGGTGTACGTGTTGCCCGAGTAGGCGATGAATGGGTATTAAACCCAACTTATAACGCCAGGGAAAAAGCTGCCATGGAGATTGTGGTAGTAGGCAATAAAGATAAGGTATTAATGATAGAAGCTTCTGCCCAGCAAGTTAAAGAGGACTTGGTGTATGAAGCCATTAAATTTGGCCATAAACATTTATGCAAAACAGTTGATTTTATCCAGGAGCTGCAGTCTAAAATTGGCATAAAAAAGGAAGTTGTTGAATTAGGTGAATTGTCAGAAGAAGAGCAGAAAGCACTGAATAAAGTTAAAGAAAAAGTACAGTCATTTTGCCAGGAAAAAATACAAAAAATATTTGGTACTGGCAAGAAAGAGCAGCAATTAGCATTGATTCAATTAAAAGATGAATTAGAAGAGGTGCTAAAAGCTGATAATGATGTAACTAAGGAAAATAGGCAAAAAGGCCTGAATATGGTGGACAGGGTATATGAGCAAGAGTCACGCAGCCTAGTGCTTAAAAAGGAAACACGCGTAGATGGCCGCCAGCTGGATGAAGTACGAAAAATCTCATGCGAAGTTGGTATTTTACCCCGTACTCACGGTTCAGGTGTTTTTGTACGCGGTGAAACACAGGTATTATCAGTGGTCACCTTAGGTTCGCCTGGTGATGAGCAATTCCTAGACACTATGGAAGAAACAGGCAAAAAAAGGTTTATGCACCATTATAATTTTCCAGGTTTTTCAACTGGCGAAGTTAAGCCAATGAGATCAGTAGGCCGCCGGGAAATTGGCCATGGCGCTTTGGTTGAAAAAGCATTAGAGCAGGTTTTACCCAGCAAGGATGATTTTCCATATACAATTCGTGTAGTATCTGAAGTTTTGTCATCCAATGGTTCTAGTTCCCAGGCTTCTTGCTGCGGTTCTTCATTAGCATTGATGGATGCAGGGGTACCGATTAAAGATCCGGTAGCCGGTATTGCCATCGGTTTGATAACAGATGAAAAAGATTCCAGCAAATATAAATTATTGACGGATATTCAAGGCGTTGAGGATCATGATGGTGATATGGATTTTAAAGTAGCCGGAACAAAAAATGGCATTACTGCCATTCAAATGGACGTTAAATTAAAAGGTATTAGCTTTGAGATAATAAAAGATGCGCTTGAGAATGCCCGTCAAACTCGGTTATCAATTCTGGATGAAATGCTAAAGACCATCCCTGAGCCAAGAGCGGATTTGTCAAAGTACGCACCGCGAATTTATACATTAAGGATTGATCCGGAAAAAATTAGAGATGTCATTGGCCGCGGTGGTGAAACTATTAATAAGATAATTGATGAGTGTGGTGGC
>JAHIVO010000097.1 GCA_018816445.1 Patescibacteria group bacterium | reverse complement strand
GGTGAACATGATATCCTTGAACCGGGAACGGGATAACAGCAATTTAGCGCGTTCATAAGACACGGTGAACACGATACCCTTCCGGTCTAAGCGCCGTTGTATAATCTGGTCGATACGGGAACACCAGATAGTTGAACCATAGTCATCGGTGCGGTAGTTAATGCGAGCCGTAGGGATATGCCATATCGGGGTATTCTCTGGTGGGAAGTGGCTATCCATCTCAATCCACGCCCTGGAGCCGTTAGAAGGCACTCCGATGTAGTCGGCGGATCGGTGTGACAGGATAGCTGACATCAGCACTATCTTAGGTACTTTTCCGAACAAATGTTCTGAGTAATTTGAGACCCATTTGGGAACGAACCGATACCCGTGGTAGGTTTTCTGGATTACCCACTGCTCGCTAACAGCGGATAACCGCTTGAGACGAGCATGTACGCCATTGATTGTCCGATAGGCTCTAGAGACATGGGAAGGCACAAGTTGGTTTCTGGAACGGTAGCCTTTCATCTCCTGCTCCATCCAGTTGACTGCATCAGCAGCTATGGGTACAGATACCTCAGCCCAAGACTGCCAGACATTCCACTGGTCGGGGGATTCAGGGAAATTGATACCGAGAGACTTGATGTCAAGTCGGGAAATAAATATAGTCAGATAATTCTCCATAGCTCCAAAAACGCTATGTCCTTCATCACAAATCATCAATCCAAAGTCTCCCAGACCAGACGAGAAGTTGGTTTGTGCTAACCAGTAGGCATAGTTGGTTATCACCAGATTAGCATCCAGAGCCTTCTTCAGCTGGACGCGGTACGGACACTGCTCGCGAATAGCACAGGGTATTCCATCGTGGCAAGGACCTTCGTCAGCAGTAAGTCTGCTATTGACAAGAATACAGGGGAAGTTGTTTTGCCCGACTACAACCGCACCTCCGAGCTGTTTCGTATCGCGATTATACTGCTCCTGAAGTCCTTTTGTAGCGGTAAGGATAACAGTTCGGGCTTCGGACAGCTTGGATAACAGGAGGCTTGATAAGGATTTTCCCGAGCCGGTCGGGATGGACATTCCCAGAAAGCGGGCAGGGGAAAAGAACCAGTCTAGAGATTGGGTTAGCAAATCTTCCTGACCTGGATACCACAGCAAAAAATTGCCAGCACCCAGTAGTTGTGATGGCGAAGGTAGAGTCATTGTATGCACTCCTTTCGACAAGGTGTAGGTGAAATAGTCCCATCCGGTCTCACCACACTATTAGAGCATTGGCAATCCTCAGTGAAATTACGACTGAATGACACCTCCGGTCGAGTTCTTTCTCGACCCTGTACAACACGCTTGAGTAGCCGCAACTTATTCACGCTATCTAGAACAGTTACAGTAGCCTCAACATACAAACTGTCGATAACATGGGCATTGTACGCAATATGTGTTAGTGCATTCGTGTAGACCACCACATCCACCGTGTGCTTTCTACACTCTTGAAGAATAGCATAAAACTCAGGATGCGCCAAAGGTTCCCCACCAGACAGGATAATGCGGTCAAAATACCTGTCTCCCAGAACCCTACGCACTATATCCATGCTAACCCAAACGGCGACCAGCTCATCATCAACAGTGTTAGACGAACAGAACATACACCTGTGCGGACAATAATCAGTCAACTCAATCGTTATTTCTTCCACGAACTCTCCTTCCTGAACCCAACCAAGCCAACTTTGAATACCCATCCGTTGGGTCTCGGTTTTATCGGTATTCCTGTCCGCTTAACCGTCTTGATAACTTGAACCCCCATCGCTTCAGGGCAAATGGTATAAATGCCCCCGACCTCGGAAGCCAGTTCCTGACAACCCTTCCCCAGACGACTATTCACGCCACCCTGCCAGTATAGGACACATTTTAATTGCCGGTCAGACCAGTCGGGATGCTTGGTTCTCATTCGAGATATATGGTCAGCAAGGCCAAAAGGTTCTACCACTAACCATAGAATTTGGTCAAGATCAACGAAATCTTCAACCAAGCAGACTTTCGGTGGGCAAGTCACCTTATGATCATAGTTAGGGCAACCATGAGAATGGTCAGGATAAGGCAATTTACACCATTCACGGGCGCGGTAGTCAATGACCAGTCCAGTGGTGAGTTCGATTGGGATAGTCATTGCCCACTCACCCCCGCAGTAAACGCTGCTGTCAAACCATCAGGAAACACTCGTGTCGCATCACAATAACGGCACACTCCATCGCTGGTCTCCCCTCTCGGGGAATCAATTAACCACCAATGGCTACCAGTAGGAGACTTCGGGCTTGGGCATCGATGACTGGTGCTTGGAGCACTGGAACGCTTACTACCATTCACACGGTTAAGAACTTGAGATACTTGCGATGGTTTATGATTTCTCGGCATATTATACTTCCTCCTTAAAAATATCCCCACCCCCCTCCCCCCTATTCCTGACGGGTCTATGATAGTACATCAGTACACTGGTGGAGTTGTACATCTGTACATCACTGTACTAATGTACACTAGAAATTTGTACATCACTTATCCAAGCCCTCCAAAGTATACTAATGCACTAGTGTACACTGTACATCTGTACATCACTTATCCACTTCCACCAATTGCTCCAGTGCCCCCAATCGCACCTTCATCCACCAGTCCCACCTAGATACTTCGTCAAGTAATCGGGATGCCGTACCTGCAATACTCTCCACATTAT
>JAHIVO010000042.1 GCA_018816445.1 Patescibacteria group bacterium | reverse complement strand
CGGGCAAAAAACAGTTTGAAGGAATTAATAACAAAAGAGGGTATACAATTATGAGTAATGTTACTGAAAAAATATTAAATACTATCAAGGAGAAGAAAATCGCGCCTAAACCGCGCTGGCATTTTATTATCCGTCAGGCATTGATCTGGCTGACGACTTTTTTGTCGATGGTAGTTGGTAGCCTTACTTTTAGCGTAATTATATTCCGCATGGTAAATAACGATTGGGAAGTTTTGAAATTTATTAATCGTTCACCTGCAGTACACGTTTTCAACACATTGCCCTATATCTGGATAGTCTTGCTCATTCTTTTTGTTGGGCTGGCCTATTATAATACCCGACATACCAAGGGCGCTTATAAGTATAGTGCCTATTGGTTTTTGATTGGTAGTGTTGTTATTAGTATGTTGGTAGGTAGTATTTTTTATGCACTTGGTATAGGTCCACGGGTTCATATGGCCGTCCAGCATTTTCCAGTCATGCAGCAGTTGATGCTGGACAGAGAAGCTGCCTGGCTTGAACCAGAAAATGGTTTATTAGCTGGAGAAATCTCGCAAATGCTGAGTGGCGTAGGCGTGTTTATGCTGACAGATTTTGAAGCTAATGAATGGGTAATTGTTCCGGCTAAGGATTATATGGCGCCGCCGCATTTCATCTTTACAGTTGGAGAACAGGTAAGGATTATCGGGAAAATAGATTCAGATGAGGAAATGCAATTTATAGCCAATAGAATATTTCCATATCACATGGGGCCTGGGCAATTTAAGCCGGAAATGAGAGGAAATTTAAAACATAACGGATCTTCAAATTTTAGGCCATTTAGCAGGTAGCTTTATTTGATTTGGAATAATCTGTATGATGTATTTTGATGTCATTTTTTGAAATATTAGCTGAAAAAAAGCGTATTAATAAATATAAGACGTTATTTTTGGGTATTTTTACTCATAAATTAATTTGTAATTTATAAAAAGGAAAATTATGGTGAATATTATCGAAACAAAAAACTTAATCAAAAAATACCAGGATGGCGATTCTACGGTAATGGCTCTGGACAATATCTCGATGTCATTGCCAGTCAATGAAAGCATGGTCATTATTGGTACTTCGGGTTCGGGTAAAACTACCCTTCTTCAGCTATTGGGCGGGCTAGATTATCCGTCTTCTGGAGAAGTAGTAATAAATAATCAAATAATAAATAAGTTGAATGATAATGACCTATCAAATTTTAGAAACAAAACAATCGGTTTTGTTTTTCAGTTTTTTCATCTGCAGGATTACCTGACTGCTAAAGAAAATGTAGCTTTGCCACTGCTTCTCAATGGTCAAAACCAAGAATCTGCATTTCAACGCGCTGAGGAATTATTAAAACAGGTACATATGGAACACCGCATTAACCATACGCCAACGAAAATGTCTGGCGGTGAGATGCAGCGCGTGGCCATTGCCAGGGCTCTAGCCAATGATCCTAAGATAATAATGGCAGACGAGCCAACTGGCAATCTGGATAGGGCCAATGCTGAAAATGTACTGGACATCTTTGATGAAATTTCCAAACGTAATGGCGTTAGTGTGTTAATGATTACGCATGACGAGGCTATGGCTGATCGTTACGAACATGTACTGCATTTGGATAAAGGGAAATTAAAGTAGCAGCCCGAGGGACGCCTCAACTTGTTGAGGGCCCCAAACAAGTTTGGGCATCCTCTAATATTTTAAATATCAAATATCAAGGATCAAAATTACATTGTAAGATTAAAAAATTTTTAAGTTTTATTTGTCTTTTTTCATTTTAATTTTTAATATTTTCATTAGTCATGAAATTTTCCTACATCAACAAAATCAACTACAAGAAGTTAAAAAAATACAAGGGCAAGTCCATGTTCCTGATCATCCCAATTACTTTTTTAATGTCCTTGGGCATTGTTATTTCCAGTCAGGCTACCAATATTATGGAAGCTTCAGAACAAACTATTTTTGGTACAGCCGCAGAATCCGGACGATTAATTGAATTATCCAGTCGGCAGGTCACCGGCGGCGGTGGAGGAGACCAGCGCGTCAGGATGATGTTCGGCGGGGACACTGAATATAATGACGGCGATCTGGAGACCATTGAATCTATAGATAATATTGAAGCAGCCTCGCTGACGGCAGCAGTGCCAATCAACCAAATTGCTACTGATGATTTATTTAACGACGTATCCTTGCAGATCAGCAATCTGCGCAGCATAGGTCAGGAATTATCAGCCCAATACACTGACCAGAATTTTTCTTATCAAGCAGGCGAACCTATTCCTATTATCCTTAATGCTAACACCTTCGTTAGGAACTACGAGGACTGGGGCGGCCAGGACGAAATCAGTATTGAGATGGGCAGCCGGCAGAGAGGCGATCCATCAATTGACAGGCAGGACATGGAAAATCAGACTCCTTTTAAATTTAAAGCGCTTTCTTACGATAAAGATAACTTAATCGGAAAAGAGATTACCATTTCATTTGGTGGCTTAGACCTGATTCAAACTTACGAGCAGGAATTTACCGGTTCCGGAATTTTATTTAGAAAGTTAACCGATGAACAGATACAGGAGGAAGAAAACCAGCGTCAGGAAGACATTTCCACTAATTGGGACTACGACAAAATCAGTCAGCCAATTACCCGTACTTTCAGGGTAGTGGGCGTGCTGGAATCAGAGAGTAATTACGCTTCCTATGTGCCAGCTGATTTTGTCAATGATTTAATGGAAGAGTATGTTAAGAATCAATTAGATGCCAGAACAGAAACTGAAATTGCCGCAGTAGACCTGAATTCTGTTTGGTATGGCCTGACTTATGATGGTCTGGAACTGCAAACCAGCGGGTTTGGTGGTTTGGGCAGTTTTCGTGTGGGACCGGGCATGATACGCGGTATGGTAAATAATGAACAGGAGCAGGAAGACCAGAAAAGCTATAACATCCCGGGTCTGGTTATTAATACTGAGCGGGAGGAAGGGGATACCGATGCCTTCCAGCAAAGGATGTTTGGCAGTACAGGCGAAGTAATTGGCATTTATGATGATCCAGCAGTTTACGAACAAGCTGTGCATTCATCGGATACCATTGTTATTAAAATTAATGATGCAGTTAACCGCTTACAGGTGGTTGAAGACCTAAATGACGCTGGTTATGCGTATCAGGATTTAAATGACCAGGAAGTTTTTGCTGAACTGCAAAACACGCTAAAA
This sequence comes from Patescibacteria group bacterium, assembly GCA_018816445.1. Lineage (GTDB taxonomy): Bacteria > Patescibacteriota > Patescibacteriia > UBA10025 > JAHIVO01 > JAHIVO01. The sequence continues at coordinate 9,411 of JAHIVO010000042.1, read as the reverse complement.
AACGTGACTACGATTGTTACCATTTCGTTTATAATTTTATCAGCTATCATTATTATCTTAACGATGGGTAAATTTGTTTCAGAAAGCACCAAAGAAATTGGCGTATTTCGCGCTATTGGCGCTAAGAAAGGGGATATTAAGCAATTATTCATGTCACAGGCCATTATGTACACGCTGATTGGTTATATTATTGGCGCTCTAATTGGAATTGTTTTGGTGTTTATTTTAGCTAAACCGGTTCAATTGTGGTTTGATGCTTTTATTGAAAATACCGTGGAAGAAACATTTGCCGTGGTTCAGCAAACCAGCGCAGGCATATTTACGCATATTGATTGGCAAATGTTTGGCATTTATACTGCCTTGTTATTAGCTATCGCAGTTGTAGTATCAATTATTCCGGCTACCCGGGCTTCGCGTGTTTCACCTGTCCAAGCTATAAAAAATGAATAATGAGAATAAAGCAAAGCCTAAACATGGGAAGATAATAGTTATTGTCGTGGTTGTACTTTTATTAGTTGGTGGTGTCGCTGGTTGTCTTATTTATAGTAAATATGAAAAGGGTATTGTAGCTGACGATAAACAGGATTGGAGTGAAGTTTGTGATAGGTTAGATTCCGGAGCAGGTTTTAACCCTGGCCAGCGGTCACAAAATTTTGATTACTCGCAAAGGCCTGATTTTAATCCATCGCAAAGGCCTGATTTCGGTCAAGGGGGGTTTGATAGGCAGGGAATGGGTAGCATGGAGGACATGCGGAATTTCCGTTCCCAAATAGAAGCGGTCTGCGCTGACGGCATAGTCAACGATCAAGAAGAAGCCCAATTGGAAAGCCTATTTGAAAATATGCCGGTGGCAATGCGTGATAGATTTACTGCCAATTAATAGAGTTGAAAGAAAATAAACTTGCCTACGTATTATAGATTGAAAGGTCGTTTTTAGAAAGGATAATAATTAATGAAAAAATACATTTTTGGTACTTTAATAGGCTTAGCAGCTTTTACCCTCGTGGGCGGTGCCGTTGCATTTGCATATGGTGGTAACGGCTTCAGCATGATTGAGGATAAGGCAGAAATGCTTGGCATGACAAGTGATGAGCTTAAAGCTGAACTGGAAAATAAATCAATGCCGGAGATCCTTGATGAAAAAGGCATTACCCATACTCAGCTGTTTGAACTGCGTGAGTCCAAGATGCTTGAGCAGCAGGCTGCCATGCTGGACATGTCAGTTGATGACCTGAAAGCTGAACTGGAAAATAAAACTTTTGCCCAGCTGCTTGACGAGAAAGGCATTACCCATACTCAATTAATGGAAAAAAAGCAGGAGCGAATGAGAGCCAATATGACCGAGCGTTTGCAAACCATGGTTGATAACGGCGAGATTACCCAAGAGCAGATGCAGGAAAAGCTGGAATGGATGGAAGGGCATGCAGGCGGAGGATGCGGCGGCAAGGGTTTTGGCGGACGGGGCATGTTTAAGCCATTTTAAATCATAAGATAATTAATTATTAATCAAAAAAGATCAGCTTCCCCCTAGCTGGTCTTTTTTATTCTGCTGGCGATTCTGTATAAGCTTGACATATTTTTTTGTTAGTAATAAAGTTATAAAAAATGTAGATTATTACAGGAGGCTATATGGCACTTTATACGTTACCCGATGAGGTAAAAGAAAACGGGAAATGCCCACAATGTGAAGGCACAATAAGCTTTCAACTGCGTGACAGAGGAACTAAATTGTTCCTGGTCTGCAGTAATGACGATGACCATAACCGCCGGGCAGATACCGCTGAAGTTAATGACTTCGCGAAGAAGTAAAAACGCTCTTAACATTTCTTAACATTTAAGATCCTATCCACTCTATGAAGCGAGTGGATAGTTTTTTATTTAGCGTTAAAATGTCGGTTTTCCGTATTGATATTTTTGAATTGCCAAATAGGCGTAATTATCTTATAATTTCATTAGGTAATAGTTTAATTTTTAGGACGATATTATTAATGAATGGAATTATTACTCTAATTAAAGGAAAACGGTTATTGTATTTACTTGGGCTTACAATAGTATGCGTAGGTATATTTATATTTGGGGTTAATATTAATGCCCAAAGCAACACACCAACTGCTTGTATTGAACAATGGGAATGCGGAGGGTGGTCAGATTGCATAAGCGGCAAAAAAACAAGGGATTGCGTATCTAGGGATTATTGTATTAATCCGCCGACTAGCCAAGAATGTACTGTTGAAGAAACTAATGATTCGGATGTTGAACCTGAAGTTAAAATAGTTATACCACATGCAGGTGAAGGTATTTACGGCACTATTACATTAACAGCCACAGCCACAGGTACATTTGATAGACTGGAATTTTATTGGAAAAATGATAATCAGAGTAATATGCTAATTGGTTCAGGTTCTGCTAATACAGCTGATCCTTCAATTTTTGAAAAATCTTGGGATACTTCCCAAGTCCCTGATGGAGATTATATTGTTTATGCTAGGACGGTTACTTCTAGTGAAGAATATTATGCAATTAGCAATGAAGTAAGTTTAAAGATTAATAATTCTGAAATTGATTTACCAGCCAGTAGTGATGACCAGCCAACTGAAAGCACGGATACTGATTCTGATAGTGTATCGGATTTTGAAGAAATTTTAGACAACAAAAATTCTACTGGCGTTGGTTCATTGGATAAGTTGGTAGACGAACAAAGTAGCCCAACTGGAAATGACGGGATAGTCTGGGAACCAGAAGTTATTGCCGAAGAAAAAGAAGATAATGACGAAATGATTGAACAGGCTTCCGGGGTGGCGCTTGACCAGGGGTGGGTAACCCAGGAAGAAGTAGAAGAGCTGGAGAGAAATTTGAAATTTACTGACTTAACGTTCGTCCAGCGAGGCGAGGTAATCAGCCTGCAGGAATCTGCCCAGGAACTGACTTTTTTTAATGACGAGAATATAGTCTTGTCAGGCGTTGCTCAGCCAAATTCAGATATTAAAATTACATTAAAAAGCGAGGAGAAAAATTTTAGTACAGTTACAAATAATGACGGCTTTTGGACTTATACGATTTCGGATAATCTAGGAGCCGGAGTACATACTGTAAAAGTGGAAGTATACGATACTGAGGGCAACAGGTTAAGTACCAGCGAACCGCATAACTTGTATATTGTAGAAAATACGTACACCAGGACAGTAGTAGCTAAAGGCGGTGGTTTTACTAATAGTGACCAGGATAATATGCGGCTGGTAATCTGGTTTGTAGCTATCTTAATATCAATGGTTTTACTGGCCTATCTAGTGCTGGTAATAAACAAGAAAAAACCCAGACAGATAGTGTATAAAAAGTAAATTATTAATAGATAAGGCGGATATTTCATTATCGGTTTTTTTTAGTGCATAATTACCCTTGACAAATCTAATGTAGTGAGTTATTATATCTGGTTAAAATAAATCGGATAGGATAAATTATTGGAAGGAAGAAATCGAATGCAGCCCTTTAAAGAAATGAGAAATGGCGGATGGAAGCAGTTTTTTCGTGAGTTCACGGACGTATGGCCGCGGCTAGACAAGATGGTTTGGTATGCCTTTTGCCTGTATGTCTACTGTATGGTACAGCTGGTAGTAGTAGCATGCGTCGGGTTGGAAGCGCTTGATAAGAAGCTGGGAAGCCCATCGGCAAGAATCAGCCGGAGGATTACACCAGTAATCAGTGGTATCAGATTGGCCGTAAACGCAGTCGTCGACTATGGGATTATTGTTGTAGTGCTGTGTATATGCATTGCTTTGGTCTTGGCTGTTCTAGCGGTGCCAAATCAGAATGGCCGGGTTCAGGTCTGCTATGCCATGACGGACGTCGATATCACCGACCAGTGCGGTACGGTTGCGCAGATTGTTAAGCTATCTGATGGCAGTATGGCTAAGCTGGTTATTGATGATCCCAGTGGCTGGTTGTTGAAGAAGCTTATCTGTACTCCAGAAGAAACTAACTACGTTTGCTTGGTGTCTCAATCAGCGCTAGTGGATCTAGCAGGTTTTAACCCACTTCAGTATTTATTCGGAACTGATGTGGAAAAAACCTTGGCGGTCATCTGCACTGAACCGGTTGCTGTTGGAGAGCGATGCATTTCCGCTAGCAACACCGTCAGAGAGATCGTTCGTCTGAGACAGAATGATTTTCATCTGGTCAGCTGAGCGCGATATTGATCATTGACGAGGCGTTTCCTTGCAGGAGACGCCTTTTTTTATTTGTATAAATAGTTTAATATTAATATCATAAACAAGATTTTATGAATAAGAAGTCATTAGTAGTACTAATTGGCAAACCAGGGGTGGGTAAAACTACCCTGGCCCGCACGGCCTTTCCCAGCTGGCACTTCATTGATGTTAAGCCGTTTATTGAGCAGTATATGATAAACGGCCGCTGGCCTGAAAAATTGACTCTGGAGGGTTATCGGGAGATGTATGACGCCATTGAACAAATTAATTCAGATTTAGTATTGGAAATCGGCACTAATCATGCAGAGTTTAATATTGTTCAACTTCAGCGCTTAAAGAATAATTTTAACTGCTTAGTGGTAATTTGCCTATTGGATGCTAAAAAAAATAAACAGCGATATTTGGATAGGATGAACCGGGGTGAAGAGAGGGCCTATGATATTGCAGCCTTTGAACGCAGATTGGAACTGGATTTCCCGTTGTCCCACACGCCTTTATTACATAGAGCGTTATTGCCTTATATTAAGATAAATATGGAATCTGATGTTTCTGTTTTAACCCAGGAGTTGATTGATCAGTTAAGCTTAGTCTAAGATTAGCCATAATTGACATATAGTCAATATTCTGCTAAAATAAATTCACTTTCAAATTTTAAAATGATCAGAAATAATCAGAAAAATAAACATTCATTTTTAAATCGGTTATTGCGCTCAAAACTGGCAATTGTTTTTGAGATAGTTATTTTAATAGCCTTATCAACGGCCTTAGCCAAAGAAATTATCCATAAATATCAGATCAGCAGTGAAATAAACGGGTTGCAGGAAGAAGTAGCCAAGCTGGAGCAAAACAACCTTGAGCTTAATGATTTAATTTCATATTTTGAAAGTGATACATATAAAGAAGAGCAGGCCAGGCTGCAGTTAGGTTTGCAAAAACCGGATGAAAAAGTAATTGCCGTATTAGGCGACAGCACTGAATTGGCGCAAGCAGAAGCCGATCAGGCAGTTGCGGTGGCAGCTAATACTAATGATACTAGGGATAATCCCCAAAAATGGTGGGATTATTATTTTAATATGAGTAACTAATAATATTATATGAATGATGAAAATAATAAGGAAACGAAAGGTGATTCAGTAAAATCAGAAAAAAAAGCCAGGTCTGTGCCCAAGCTAGTTATCGGAGTATTCGCAGTTATTATAATTATACTAATTATTGGATTAGTGGTATTTGGTATTGGAATTTATAAGCTTAACTGGAATGATAATTTTACTAGGACTATTTCGGAATATATCCCATATCCAGCTGCCATGGTAGGCAATAGTTCTGTTTCATACAGCGAAGTGCAGAACGAGTTGACCATGCTTGATCATTATTATAATTTTCAGGAAGAGCTGGATCCATCTTTAGCTGATAGCCGGCCAACCGATAATTTTTTAAAAAAAGGAGTCACTACGCGGAAGACTCGCGAACTTTTTTTAGCTGAGGCGGCAGCTAATTACGGCTTGACTGTGGCGCAAGAAGAGATTGATAATGAGTTTAATATTATTATGTCGCAAACCAGCGGTATTAATGAAGTGGAAACCGCTTTAGCAGATTTATATAACTGGACAGTAAATGATTTCAAAGAAAAAGTCATTAAGCCACGAATAATTCAGGAAAAAGTAGGCGTTTACATTGCCCTGGATGAGGAAATAAATAAGGACCAAAAACTACATGCTGAAGAAGCGCTAAGTGCCCTTAATGGCGATAAAACATTTGATGAGGTAGCCCTGGAATACAGTGAGGATATTACTGCTTCCACTGGGGGTGATTTAGGATTTTTCAGAAGAGGTGATACGTATCCGGAATTTGAATCAGCGGTTATTGCTCTTGAACCAGGAGAAGTATCAGGCATTGTAAAATCCAGGCTTGGCTTTCATATTATTAAATTATTAGAAAAGATTTCCGCTGATACAGAGGCGGATGAGCAGTTTCATGCCGCCCATATATTAATAAAATCCAAGCCGTTAGAGAACTGGATAGTAGAATCATTATCTGATGGCAAGGTTAAGGTATTTATTTCGGGATATGAGTGGAAGGATGAGTGCGCACTAATATTAGAAAAAACTGAAACTTGTGAAAATAATGAGTTGTTTAACTGGGTCAGTTCTTTGGGAGAAGTTGCACCTGAAACCATCAATACGAATACAGAAAGCGCAGAGTAAGGTATAATTTTTAAATAAGAAGTGCCCCAACATGGGCAACTGAATATTTTGTTGGTAGTTTTTTTTGTATCAGGACCCATGGTCGGAGCCGCCGTGAATTATTAAAGAACTCACGGCGCCATAAACAGAATATAGTTCTGGCTCACAACAAACCAACGAATATGAATGATAATTCCTGGAGCCGACGAGAGGAGTCCCCGCAACCTTTTTCACTTCGTTTAAAAGGTGCGGGGCAAGCGAACCTTAATACTTATCATGATTACAACAATTTTTAAAAGCCCATGGTCGGAATTGAACCAACAACCTATCCCTTACGAAGGGATTGCTCTACCAGTTGAGCTACATGGGCTTGGAGCGGATAACGGCCCCGCCACAAGGGCGGGATCTGCGCTACGCTTCGAGAATCTCACTTAAATAAGCGAGTGAGCGGAGTTCCCCGCCTGCCCTCGCCATAGCGGATAGCGGGAGTCGAACCCGTACTTCGACCTTGGGAAGGTCGCGTACTACCGCTATACTATATCCGCTCGGGCCATGGCGGGCAGGGAACCGCCGTCTCTACCTTGGGAAGGTAGCATAATGGCCGTTATACTACACTCGCAGAATTCTAAAGTTAACTTATATATTATAGTCAAAAAAAAATAATATGAAAAGATACTATTTATTAGGGGGATTGTCAATACTGGTAATATGTTTTTTTATATGGCCCGAGCCTTTAAATGCTAACGATAAATTCCAGCTGCATTTTACCGATGAAGCTTTAAGACGCGGTTATACAGCAGAGTTTGAGATTAACCCTGGCCAGGCCTGGGGCAATTTCCGTTTAGCTGTTGTGCCGGATCTGGTTAATGAACCGGTTGATTTGGAAATTAAGAAATTCAACTGCCTAGAAATTGCCGTGCCTAATGACTTGAATCAAGTCAGTGATTGTTATATTTATGATATTTTGCGTGAGGATCAGGCTAATAAGGAACCACTGCATTTGAGCCGTCCTTTAATTATTTCAATAAAATTAAACGATATAGCAAATTATTTCAGCAAAAAGATTTATTACTGGAATAAAATTTCCTCAGAATGGATAGCCCTGCCGTCCACGGTTGATTATGATAATGGTTATGTCCGTGCCATTACCCATTTACCCTTTTCTAGATTAACTGTTTTGGAAGATACGGCCGGCATGCGCAGTCGGGAAGTTGAGGGGGTAGCCAGCTGGTATCAAGACAGCAGGCACACTTACGCCGCAGCCAGTAATGACTACCCCATGGGCACCAAACTAAAGGTAACAAATATTGATAATGGCCAGACCGTAATGGTTGAAGTAAAGTCAACCGGTCCTTTTCATCCTTTTTCTGACAGGCGAGTCCTTGATCTGACTTTACCAGCCTTTGAAGCTATACAGGAAAAATGGAAAGGGGTGGTGCGCATTCAGATCAGGCCGCCGTTTGGAGCCGGAGTAATATTAGGTATAGAAACAACACAACCCAGTGTTGCGCCTGGTATACCAGAACCGTCCATACAATCACACGCCGTGATTGCCATTAATGAAGAAACAGAAGAAATAATTTTTTCAAAAAATTATGATACGGCCCTGCCAATTGCCAGTTTGACTAAACTTATGACGGCTGCGGTTTTTTTGGATACCAACACGCCATTTGATAAGGTGGTTACTTATCAGGTAGGGGACAATGCAGTTGGTTCCAAGCTTTATGTAAATCCAGGAGAAACAATGACTGTTAAAGATTTGTGGTATACCATGCTGGTTGGTTCGGCCAACAATGCAGCCAAAGCTCTGGCCAGGTCAACAGGATTATCAAATGATGAGTTTGTTAATCGTATGAATGAGAAAGCTGAAGTTTGGGGATTATCAAACACCAAGTTTTATGACGTTACTGGTCTGGATCCGAGGAATGTGGCTACTGTTTACGAGGTTGCTTTAATGTCAAAAAAAGTATTAAAAGATTTTAGGGTTTTACAAGGCACTACCTCCCCAGCTTATTCTTTCAAAACACTGGAAGGGAAGCCTCATACTATTGAGAACAGTGCCAAGGGAGTGTCTCGGGGCATTATTAATAGTGATTGGATATTAACTGGCATGAAAACAGGCTACCTGGATGAAGCTGGTTATTGTTTTATGCTAAAAGCAAGAAATAATCGTGATTCATTAAATCACGTTATTACAGTAATCTTAAATGCCGGTACCAGTGATCCTAATTTACGCTATCGCGAAACAAATGAATTAATTAATTACGCAATAACGAAAATATAAATGGCGCTAATAGAAATAAAAAGTCTTAAAAAAATTTACAGCCAAGGTGAGCTGAATGAATTTCGGGCTTTAGATGGAATTAATTTAGAGATAGAAACAGGAGAGTTTGTCGCTATTATGGGAGTATCTGGTTCAGGCAAGTCAACGCTCATGAATATTATTGGTTGCCTTGATAAACCCACCTCTGGCTTGTATTTACTTAATGGTGAAGAGGTAGAAAAAAAAAGTTCTCGTGAATTGGTTAAGATCCGACGGAATAAAATTGGGTTTGTTTTTCAAAATTTTAATTTGTTGCCAAGAATGCAGGCAGTTAGAAACGTTGAGTTGCCGCTTGTTTATAAGGGCGTCCGCCCTAAAATAAGAAGAAGAAAAGCCAAGAAAATGTTAGAGGAAGTTGGTCTTGGTGATAGGGTTAGGCATAAACCGAGTATGCTTTCGGGTGGTGAAATGCAGCGCGTAGCCATTGCCCGGGCGCTTGTCAATGAGCCAAGTGTAATTTTAGCTGATGAACCAACGGGTAATTTGGATACCAGGAGCGGGCGGCAGGTTATTGATATATTAAGAGAGTTGAATGAAAAAGGCACAACAATAATATTAGTAACACATGATGCTGAGATTGCCAAGTGTGCTGATCGGGTGATAAGAATTAACGATGGAAGGATTGAGGGATAAATACTATGTATAAATTTTTTGAAAATATCAAATTAGCCATTCGGGCAATCTGGGGCAAAAAGATTCG
>JAHIVO010000041.1 GCA_018816445.1 Patescibacteria group bacterium | reverse complement strand
TAAAAGTTTACATGGGAGATTTAAAAAATATTGAGTCTAAATTCAATCAAAGAAAACTTGCTATGATGATTCGGGCGTATGATCCGTGCATGACGTGTGCAACTCATTAAAGTTTTAATACTCCGTTATGTATTTTGAAAATGAGAAACTTGATAATTTACTTCAAGATAGCAAACTGGTAATTTTTGACATGAACGGTTTGATCGTAGATGATGAGCCAATCCAGATGCAAGCGGTAAATATTGTATTAAAAGAATATGGAATTGAGTTTACAAAATCTAGCTGGCCAGCAGGATTGAGGGATGTTGAATTTTTCAAGTTAGCTCTGGATAAAAAAGGCATCGCTAATGGTCATGAATTACTAAAAGAATTAGAATTAAAAAAAAGTGCTGTGTATAAAAAAATAATTCAATCACAGGTAAAAAATATTGCCAGACTGGGAATTATAGAAATAATTAAAATGATTTCAGATTCTAAAAATCAAAAGCTAGCCCTTGCTACGTCATCATCAAAATTTGAAGTGAAAATAATATTAGGAAAAGATGGATTAGATTTAAAAAATTATTTTGAGTTTATTCTGACCGGTGATAAAGTTAAAAATGCAAAACCTGATTCAGAAATATATAATACTGTGGCAATAAAAATGAAGATTCCGCCGGATGAATGCTTAGTGTTTGAAGATACAGACGTTGGAGTTGAATCAGCAATAAGCGCTGGCATGAAGTGTGTGGCAGTTCCCAATGAATTCACAAAGAAACAAGATTTTAGCAAAGCAACATATTTAGTTAATAATTTAACAAAGAAAGCGAGGATTTTATAACATGCACGATTTAGTAGCTGCTCAAGATATTATTAAAACCGCTCTGGCAGTAGCGAAAAGAAACAAGATAAAAGTTATTGATAAGATTGAGATCAATTTAGGCAAGGTTATTGAGCATAATCAAGTGATAACACCTGCCAATCTTAAGTTTAATCTTAATTTAGTTAAAAAAAATACAATTGCTGGAAAAGCAGAGTTCATAATCAATGAAGGCATTGGCCGGGAATTAAGCATTGTCGCGGTAAAGGGCAAAAAATAAATTAGTTGCTAAAATGAGCGTTTATTTTGTAAGCGCTTTTATATTGATTTTTTCATTAAAATGTGCTATAATTAAAACACATTAAGAAAATTTTTCATGAAACTTCGTTCAGTAAAAGAAGCAGAAGTAAATAATAAAAGAGTATTTGTCAGATGCGGATTTGATGTTCCTTTTGATAAAGCGGGTCACATAACTGATGATAAGAGGGTTCGTGAGTGTGTTATGACTCTTAAGTACTTATTAGAACAAAAAGCAAAACTAATACTATGCGGTCATAATGGCCGGCCAAAAGGCAAGGTAGTGCCAAGATTGTCTATGGATAATGTAGATAAATGCCTGGCAAGCTTATTAAACAGACCTGTTAAGAAATTGAATAATTGCGTTGGTCCTGAAGTAGAGAAAGCTGTAAATAACATGGAGCCCGGCGATATTGTGCTGCTTGAAAACCTAAGGTTTAATCCAGGTGAGGTGGAGAATAATCCTGGTTTTGTCGGGCAGCTAGCAAGTTTAGCTGATATTTATGTGAATGAAGCTTTTGCCAACAGCCATCGCGATCATGCCTCAATGACCGGCGTACCAAAGCTACTGCCGGCTTTTGCCGGATTCAGGCTAGCATTGGAGGTGGTAACTATAAGCAATGTTATGGAAAATCCCAACCGGCCACTCGCGGCAATAATTGGAGGGGCAAAAATATCAGACAAATTAAATGTAATCAAAACTTTTTTAAATTTTGCTGATCATGTATTAATCGGCGGAGCATTGGCTAATACAATTTTAAAAGCAAAAGGCTTGTCAGTAGGTAGATCATTAGTTGAAGATAAGATGGTGGAAATTGCCAAGGGCCTGGCCCTGACAGATAACCGTTTTCATGTGCCTGTTGACGTGGTCACTGCTGATTCTATGACTGAGCAGGCTGAAACCAGGTATAAGGCTGTAGGCAAAGTAAGTGATGATGAATATATTCTGGATATCGGGCCGGATACTATAAAATTATTCGGCATGATAATAAACAACGCTAAGACTATAATCTGGGGCGGGCCAATGGGATATTTTGAACTAAAATCTTTTTCACAGGGAACAATTAGCATTGCCAGGTTAGTAGCGCAGAGCAATGCCAAGAGTATTGCTGGAGGCGGTGATACGATCGAGGCCATAAATCAGTCAGGATATAAGCACGGGATAAGCTTTTTATCGACAGGCGGCGGAGCCATGCTTGAATTTATTGAAAAAAAGACACTGCCAGCTATCGAACCATTGATAAAAAAATAAATAGACTATGATAAAAATTAAAAATATCAAAGCCAGGGAAATTCTATCTTCAATGGGGGCGCCAACTGTTGAAGCGGATGTTTTATTGGAAAATGGAGTTATGGGGCGCGCTTCGGTGCCTTTTGGAGCATCGGCTGGAATACATGAGGCGCATATACTGTTTGATAACGATCCAAAAAGATATTATGGCAAGGGCATGCAAAAGGCGTGCCGTAATGTCAATAATGTGATTGCCAAGGCTTTGGTAGGCAAGCTTGTATCTAATCCGCAGAAAATAGATGAAATTTTAATTGATTTAGATGGCACTTCGAATAAGAAAAAGCTTGGAGGTAATAGTATTCTAGCTGTTTCATTGGCCGCCGCCAGGGCAGCTGCTCAGTCAGTAGACAAGCCCTTATATAAGTTTATCAGGGAAAAATATAAATTACCCTATAAGGAATGGATACTGCCAAAACCTATGATGGTTGTGATTGAGGGCGGCAAACACGCCGCTAAGTCAACTGATTTTCAGGAATATATCATCAGTGTTTGCGGCCAAGCTTCAGCCAGGGAATTAATCAGGTGGGGCGAGGAAACGTACTACGCTTTAAAGGGCTTATTAGAAGAGAAGGGCTTGAGTACTAATGTCGGCAATGAAGGTGCATTTGCACCGCCGGGAATAGAAACAAACGAAGAGCCTTTAAAGTTAATTACGGCAGCTATCAAAAAAGCCGGTTACTCTCCAGGCAAGGATATTGCCATATCGTTAGACCCGGCAGCTTCGGAATTTTATGAAGCAGATGAGGGCAGATACTTGCTCAAGCGTGAACATGCAGCCTTGTCTTCAGACCAGATGATAGCTTTGTATGATGAATGGCTGACAAAGTACCCAATTTTATCAGTGGAAGACGGTCTGGCTGAAGATGACTGGTCAGGCTGGTCAAAAATGTATAAAAAATTGAGTTCAAAAACACGTGTTATTGGAGATGACCTGACAGTTACGAATAAAAAACGCATACAAAAGGCGATTGATGAACAAGTAATCAACGCAGTTTTAATAAAGCTAAATCAAATCGGCACTCTGTCTGAAACGGTTGAAGCTATACAGTTAGGTCAGCAGCATGGTTTTTGGCAGATAATTTCACATCGGGGTGGCGGTGAAACAACCGATTCATTTATGATTGACCTGGGTGTGGCAGTCAATGCCGAATATTTCAAAGTGGGACCATCGCGCGGGGAAAGAACCGCTAAATACAATCGTTTAATAAGAATTGAAGAAGAATTAGGGAAATAATTTATGGTTAATAAAGAACCGTTTGTAATAGCTATTCTTGATGGCTGGGGCTTATGCAAAGAGACCCGCGGTAATGCTATTGCCTTGGCTTCAACTCCTTTTATGGATACCTTATGGGATAATTATCCTCATTCCCAGCTAGGCGCTTCGGGTAAGCATGTTGGTTTGCCGCCTCAGCAGGACGGTAATTCAGAAGCCGGTCATATGAATATCGGAGCAGGGAGGATTATTGAACAGGATTCTGTCTTAATTTCAAGATCAATCAATGAGGGGACGTTTTTCAAGAATCCTGCATTTTTAACAGCTATCCAGCATGTAAAGAAGTATAATTCAAAAATGCATTTGCTGGGCCTTTTAACTGATGAGCAGTCAGCCCATGCTGATCCTGATCATTTGATTGCGCTGCTGACTTTATTTCGTCAAAAGGGAATCAAAGACATAAGATTACACCTTTTTACCGATGGGCGTGATTCATATCAATATTTAGCGATTAAGCTGGTTGATAAGCTGAAAAAGATTTTAACAATTAATGAAAGAGTTTGTTCTGTTATTGGTAGATTTTATGCCATGGACAGAATCAAAGAATGGTCACGGACTGAACTAGCTTATGATGTCCTGGTACAAGGTAAAGGTTATAAAGCGCATAATAGCATGGAGGCTGTGCTTCATGCATATAATCGTCAGGAAACTGACGAGTACATTAAGCCTACAATTATTGATAATGGAAATGATGACACCGGCAGGATAAATGATAATGACGCTATAGTATTTTTTAACCTACGCTCTGACAGGGTCAGGCAGTTAAGCAAGACTTTTGTCCAAAAGAAGTTTATCGGCTTTAAGCGTAAAATAATATTAAAAAATTTGAGATTTATTACCTTAACTGATTTTGGGCCTGATTTACCGGGGGTGCTATCAGCTTATCCTAGCAGAATCCTGCCAAATACACTGCCAATTGCTTTGCGGGGCTTGAGTCAGATGTATATTGCGGAAACAGAAAAATTTGCGCACGTAACTTATTTTTTAAATGGCGGGCATGACCATCCCGTAGAAGCAGAAGACAGGGTGGTCATAAAATCACCCAATATTATATCTTATAAAGAAAAACCGGAAATGAGTGCTGATCAGCTGACAAATAAGATTATTGATTCAATAAAAAATAATGAACATGATTTTATCCTGGCTAATTACGCCAATCCTGATATGGTAGGCCATACCGGAGATTTGGCAGCGGGCATTAAAGCTGTTCAAAAGGTTGATTACTGTATTGGCCGGCTGATGGATGTTTTGAATGAGAAAGATGGCACCATGATTATTACTGCAGATCACGGAAATATCGAAGAGATGATTGATTTAGAAACCGGGCAAATTGACACCTCGCATTCATCCCATCCTGTGCCGTTTATTATTTATAATAAAAATATCCCTAAAGATACTCCCGTCGGAAATGGAGTGCTGTCTGATATCGCTCCAACAATCCTTCATATGTTAGGCATTGAAAAGCCAAAAGAAATGAGTAAAAAAATATTATGCCAATACCAAATAAACCAGTAGTCATAGTAATTTTAGACGGCTGGGGAGTAGCGCCGTCAGGTTCGGGTAACCCGATATCTGCCGCTAAGGCGCCAAATTATAAATGGCTGCTTGATACTTTTCCTGCCATGACTTTACAAGCCTCAGGCGAGGCTGTTGGTTTGCCCTGGGGAGAAATGGGCAATTCCGAGGTTGGTCATTTGAACTTAGGGGCCGGCCGTATTGTTTACCAAAACTTACCACGCATTTCAAAATCAATTTCAGACGGCGATTTTTTTACTAATCAGGCATTTTTACAGGCTACAGAGCACGTAAAGAAAAATAAATCAGCTTTACATTTAATGGGTTTAGCCAGCGGTGGTGGTGTTCATAGTTCACTGGATCACCTTTTTGCATTGATGGAAGTGTGCAAAAAGCAAAAAATCAGCGACATGTATTTGCATTTATTTTTAGACGGCCGTGATACGCCGCGGGATAGCGGTAAAGCTTTTATTGAAAAGGTCATTAAAAAAATGAAAGAATTAAAAATTGGAAAAATTGCCACAATTTCAGGACGTTATTATGCTATGGATCGTGATAACCGCTGGGATAGGGAGGAAAAGGCATATAACGCACTAGCTCTGGGTGTAGCAGAATGCTATGGTGACGATCCAATAAATATTATTGAAGAATCATACAAAAAGAAAAATTATGATGAGGAGTTTATCCCCACTGTTATTGGCAAGCCTGGCAAGCCTGTAGCTACAATAAAGGATAAGGATTCAGTAATTTTTTTCAATTTCCGCCCAGATCGTGCTAGGCAGCTGACCACTGCTTTTGTCTTGCCTGGCTTTGAAAAATTTAAAAGGCCAAAATATCTACAGGATTTATTATTTATTACTATGACTGAATATGATAAGGATTTGCCGGTTAATGTTGCTTTTGCGCCTGAAAAGATTGATTATCCTATAGCTCGTGTAGTTTCTGAAGCCGGATTAAAGCAGCTGCATATCGCTGAAACTGAGAAATATGCACATGTAACATATTTTTTTAATGGCGGCCATGAAGAGCTGTATAAGGGACAGGATAACGTGATTATCCCTTCGCCTTCAGTCGCTTCTTATGATCAAAAACCTGAAATGAGCGCAATTAAATTGACCGATCGGATGTTAAAAGAGATTAAGGCAAATAAGTATGATTTTATTGTGCTTAATTATGCCAATCCGGACATGGTCAGCCATACCGGTGATATTGAGGCAACAGTTAAGGCTATTGAAACCGTTGATGAATGTTTGGGCCGGCTTGTTAAGGCTGTTTTGCAATCTGATGGTTTGGTATTTATTACTGCTGACCATGGTAATGCTGAAGAATTAACGAACCTGCAGACAGGAGAAATGGATAAAGAGCATAGTATTAATCCCGTGCCTTTTATTGCTGTAGCTAATAAATGGCAGGGTCATACCCCGTATAAGGATATGATAGTTGATTATGATTTAAGCATGCTGCAGCCAACCGGGATTTTATCTGATATTGCAGTTACCGCTTTGACTTATATGGGTCTTAAGCCATCTCCTGATATGACAGGACATAATTTATTAACCTAGGATTATGAAAGTATACAAAGTGCCAATCGAAGTTTCAGCCCGGCATATTCACTTAAGCGCAACAGATGCAGCCATTCTTTTTGGGCAAGAATATGAGTTTAATAAACAAATTAAAATATCTCAGCCTACACAGTACGCAGCTGTTGAAACAGTTGAGGTTATTGGCCTGAAAAATTCTTTTAAGGAGGTCAGGGTTATTCTGCCGTTTCGCCAGGAGACTCAGTTAGAAATATCAATTACTGACGGTTATTATTTAGGCATCAAACCACGAATTGCGGTTTCTGGAAACCTGGTTAACTCGGCTGGGGGAGTGGTAATCAAAGGTCCGCAAGGCCAGATTGACATGAAAAGCGGGGTGATTGCGGCTAAGCGTCATTTGCATATTTCTCCCGTTCAAGGTAAGGAATGGGGCATAAAACATATGGATGTTGTATCTGTGAAGGTGGCGGGGGAGCGTAGCTTGATTTTTCATAATGTGATTGTTCGCTCCCGTAAGGGGATTGATAAATTATCATTTATGCTGGATACGGATGAGGCTAATGCTGCTGGAGTTAAACAAGGAGATGAGGGAGAGCTGATAGTAAATTAGTTTTAGAACTTATGAAATTTATTTGGTCAGGTATTTTGAAGACTAATTTAAAAGTTTTATTAAATCGTTTGGGGTATCATCAATTTTACGATCGTCGATCAAGATCCTTAAGCTATATCAGGCGGCTGGGCGGGCAACAGTATCCCCGGTTTCACCTATATATGGATGAGGCAGGCAGTAATTATATTTTTAAACTTCACCTTGATGAGAAGCGTCCCTCGTATGGCGTTGGGCCAAGGCATTCCGGGCAATACGATAGCCCGCTGGTCAAGACCGAATTGGAAAGAATCCATCAATACTTCCAAGACTTATGAAAAAATTAATTTTAATTTGCAATGCCGGTTCAGCCACTCTGAAATTCAAGCTGTTTGATTATTCATTGAATCAGATTGCCTCCGGCAATTTTGAAAAAATTGGCCTGCCAGGCTCCTTTTTGAAAATTAATAAAAGGTATAAGCGGTTTGGCCGGGTAAAAACTCACAGCCAGGCTTTAAAACATATCCTGAATGAATTAAGGGATAACAAGCAAGCCATCAGGTTAATTGGTCATCGCGTAGTTCATGGAGGGGAGCAATTTATCAAACCCACGCTGGTCACTAAAAAAGTATGGCACCAGATAGCTAAGTATAATGAATTGGCACCACTTCATAACCCAAGTAGTCTAAAAGTAATTCAGGCCAGTTTCAAGATTTTACCTAAAGCACAAAACATTGCTGTGTTTGATACAGCTTTTTATGCCTCGCTTACTCCCGAACAATTTTTATATGCTTTGCCGTATGAATTCTACCGGCGGCATAAAATCAGGCGTTATGGATTCCACGGTATTTCTCATAAGTATGTTGCCGGCCAAGCCGCAAAAAAATTAAATAAGCCATTAACAAAAATAAATTTAATCACCGTGCATTTAGGCAATGGCTGTTCAATAACCGCTGTTAAAAAAGGCAAGCCGATTGCCACATCAATGGGTTTTACTCCTTTGGAGGGGTTAGTCATGGGTACCAGGTCAGGTAATATAGATCCGGCCCTGCCATTATTTATCCAGAGAAAATTTAAATTGGGATACGACAAGGTTGAAAAAATCTTAAATAAAGAATCAGGCTTATTGGGGATTTCTGGATTTACGTCCGATATGAGGGAGATTTTAAAAGCAGCAGGTTATCCCGTAATTGATTATCACGGCCGCACTAAATTTACCAAGCAGCAGAAGGTTAGAGCGCGTTTAGCCTTGAAGATATTCATAACCCGTTTACAGAATTATATTTCATTATACGCCTCCTTATTAGGGAGTATTCAGGCTATAGTCTTTACCGGAGGTATAGGTGAGCGCAGCTCGGTAATCAGGCAGTTAGCAGTACAAAATCTAAAAATTGGCAAAAAAACCAGAGTAATAAAAATTAATGCTGACGAAGAATTAGAGATTGCCCGGCAGATAAGAAGGTAGTATAATTATACATAATAAACTATTTTAAAATAAAAATTACATGGTAACAAACAATTTTAACTGGAAAATAGGCGGTGAGGCTGGTTATGGTATATTGTCGGCTGGAGCTATGTTTAGCCGAGCTATGCTTAGACTGGGCCTTTATGTGTTTGATTATTCTGAATACCCGTCATTGATACGCGGAGGACATAATACCTACGAGGTTAGTATTTCCGATCAAAAAGTCTATTCACAGCGCCGGCCGATTAACTTATTAATTGCCTTAAACCAGGAAACAATAGATTTGCACCGCGGAGAGCTGTCCAATGATGCGGTTGTAATTTATAATTCTAATTTAGCGAAAGTTGATGAGAGTACCTGGCCCAGCTCTGCAGTTTTATTAGGCATGCCGTTGGAAGACATGGCAGTTCAGGCTGGATCAGAAAAAGTAGCCAGGAACGTAGTAGCCCTAGGCGCTAGTTTCGCACTGTTAAATGCTCCATTTGAATACCTTCGGGATGTTATTGAATTAAACTTTAAATTAAAGAATAAAGAGGAGAATATCATAAAATCAAATATTACTGCTGCCCATTTAGGTTATGATTATGTAACTAAGAATTTCAAAAAAGATTTTTTATATGATATTAAGCCTCAAAAAAATCCTGGTCGCATGATTATGGCCGGTAATACTGCCATAGTCCTGGGAGCAATCCAGGCGGGCTGCAAGTTTTTATCCGCCTACCCAATGACGCCGGCTAGTTCAATTCTTCATGTCATGGCGGCTAAGTCAAAAGAGTATAACTTAGTAGTTAAACATGTTGAAGATGAAATTTCTGCAATTAATGCGGCTATTGGCGCTTCTTATACGGGCGTACGGGCTATGACTGCCACTTCTGGCGGGGGATTTGCTTTAATGACTGAGGCTTGGGGAATGGCTGCTATGGTAGAAGTGCCGTTGGTAGCGGTTGAAGCCATGAGAACAGGACCTTCATCCGGCATGCCCACGTGGGGCGGGCAGGAAGACCTTAAATTTGTTTTATCAGCCTCACATGGAGAGTTCCCGCGCTTTGTAATTGCACCCGGGGATGTAGAACAATGCTATGAGTTGATTCAGCATGCCTTTAATTTGGCTGATAAGTATCAAACTCCAGTAATGTTTATTACCAATAAGTATCTGGCCTCTACGCATAAATGGGTTGAAGAACAGGATTTAAAAAAGGTGCCAGTCGATCGTGGACAAATTGTTAATGAACAGGATTTAGTCAGTATTAAATTTAAGCGATATGAGGATACGCCATCCGGTGTTTCGCCTCGTTCTTTACCCGGTATGAAAGGCGGCGAGCATATCGCTAACAGTGATGAACATAATGAGTTAGGCTTTTCAGAGGAAGGCGCTGAAGAGCGAACCAGGATGATGGATAAGCGTTTTCGCAAGGAGGAAGCAGCTAGAAAAGAAATTCCTGATCCTGTGGTTGAAGGCGATAAAAATGCCGATATAACACTGATTTCCTGGGGTTCCACTCGCGGGCCAATATTAGAAGCCATGAAAGAGTTGAAAAAGCAGGGCAAAAAGGTTAATTTTCTTCAGATTATATATATCAGTCCGTTCCCAGTGCAAAAAGTGAAAGAAGTTTTCAAAAAAGCAAAAAAAATCGCGGTAGTTGAAAATAATAAAACTGGCCAACTGGCCGGATGGATGAGAGAGCAAACCGGCTTGTCACCTGATTATAAAATTCTAAAATATGATGGTCGTCCGTTTTTCGTATCAGAATTAATTGAAACAATAAAAGGATTAAAATAATATGCTTACACAGCAGGATTATACAAGCACTTATAAACCTACCTGGTGCCCAGGCTGCGGAAATTTCGGGATACATCCGGCTACAAAAAAAGCCTTGGCAGAATTAAACCTCCCGCCTCATCGGGTGGCTATGACATTTGGCATTGGCTGTTCGTCAAATGGTGCGAATTTTTTTAAATTATATGCATTTCATTCAATACACGGCCGCTCTTTGCCGGTAGCTGTGGGCATTAAGCTGAGCAACCATGATTTGACTGTTATAGCTGATGCCGGCGACGGTGATGCATACGGTGAAGGAGTGAGCCATTTTGTGCATACAGCACGAGGCAATATTGATATTACCTATTTAGTGCATGATAATAGATTATACAGCCTGACCAAAGGCCAGATGTCGCCTACTTCCATGAAAGGCATGAAAACCATGTCAACACCATTTGGTTCTCTTAATGAACCATTTAACCCTCTAGCCGCGGCTATTATTAACGGTGCAACATTTGTAGCACAGGGATTTTCCGGTGACATAAACCATTTATCAGGATTGATTAAGCAGGCTATTATGCATAAAGGTTTTGCTTTGATTAATATTCTGCAGGTTTGCACTACCTTTAATAAGGTTAATACATTCCAGTGGTATAAAGAAAGAATATATAAATTAGAGGATGCAGGCCATGATGCGGCTAATTATGGCAAGGCCCTAGCAGCAGCTATAAAAAATCATGATAAGATACCGATTGGGGTCCTATATCAAACGTCTCGGCCCAGTTACCATCAGCAACTGGATCAATTAAGAGAAAAGCCATTAGTCAAGCAATCCGCCGAAGAAATAGATGTTAATAAGTCATTTGACTCATATAGATAGAATATGAACATATTAGTTTCAGGTTCACTGGCCTATGACCGGATAATGAATTTTGACGGATGTTTTAAGGAACATATTTTACCTGACAAGATACATGTTCTAAATGTTAGTTTTAATGTGGAAAAATTCAGGCAAAGTTATGGCGGCACGGCCGGCAATATTGCTTATTCATTGACATTGCTGGGTGAAAATCCAATTGTGTTGAGCGCATACGGAAATGATTTTGATGGGTATAAGGCCTGGTGTATGAAGAACAATATTAATATCAAGTTTTGCCGATCAGTGGCTAATGTAGCTACTGGCTCAGTATATATTATTACTGACAAGGATGATAACCAGATTGCCGGTTTTTTTGTCGGGGCTATGAAAAATACCAGCCTAACGCCACCGGCTAAGTTTTTCGGGAAAAGTACTATAGGCATAGTCTCTCCCGGCAATGTCGTTGATATGCGGAAATATCCCCAGTTGTATAAAAAAACCAAGACCCCTTATATATTTGATCCGGGCCAGCAGCTGCCTGCTTTGTCCCAACGAGATTTAATCAGCGGTATCCAGGGTTCTATGGCTCTAATTACTAATGATTATGAACTAGTATATATTCTTAATAAGATGCGTTTAAGCATGAAAGATCTGTTATCTATGTCTGATATGGTAGTAAATACAAAAGGGGATAAAGGTTCAGCCATTATTACCAAAGATAAAAAGTTTATCATCCCACCAGCTAAACCAAAAAATACCTCGGACCCAACCGGAGCAGGTGATGCTTACCGGGCCGGGTTTATAAAAGGATTAATAAACGGATATCCTTTACCCAAGGTGGGGAGGTTAGCGGCCGTGGTCAGTGTATATACAGTTGAGGAATATGGCACGCAAACACATAAATTTACCTGGGCTGAACTGCAGAAAAGATATTATCAGAATTTTAGAGAAAAATTATAAAATCCGCATGAATTTAGAAAGAGAGTTTTCCAAAGCCTATGCTGGAGACGAGAGGGCTACTTTAGCGCAGGAGCTTGAGGCTGTGCGCAACAAATTTAGGCGTGGGCATGATGAATGGAATGAGCAGGAACTATTAGAGCATGGCCAACCAGATTTAATTGAGCAGTACCAGGAATTAAAAAGCGGGTTACTGGGGAAGTTAATAAAAACAATGAATTTTAAAGAAAATGAAGCCAAATGGAAAGAGTTGATGCAACAGGAAGAAGATAAGGTTATTGGGAGATTAAGAAGGGATTTTAGCGAAAAGCTTAGCGAGACAGTCAAGGATATTCCATTATCTGAGGAAGAGCAGGAAAAGTATCTTTCTGAGCAAGCATTAATGGAAATGAGTTTACCGGAATATATGCTGCTCATGAAACGATTATCCGGCAACTATGTTTCACATGTGACCCGCTATGGAATACGTGAGCAGACTTTTATGTCGACTGGCGGGGGGCATACTAGCCATAAGGATGAATTTATTGATAATTTGTCCGGTATTTTGAAAGACAAGAGATTAAATTCTTTTTTTACAAATATTGTTTCACGTACAGAATACGCCCAGTACAATATTGCCAGACAGATTGAGGATATTGCCGGACGAGATCCAGACATGGGTAGAGATCAAATCATTGATAAGGTGTTGCATGAATTAATGGTTGATGCTTTCCCCCAGAGCAGCAGAGCAGGTGACAAATCAGGTTTTCATGTGGCCCGGGATGACGTTATGGGAGGTTATTATGGCTCAGAATACAAATATGATATTTATTTTTATTATCCAGCTGAGGCTGTAGCTAAAAATTATCTCCATGACGCTTCCCTGGAACATACAGGCAAGGAACATGATTGGTATAATGATGTAGTTATTTGGAATGAGGGTCGGGGCATACCGGTAGATGCTGGTATTTGCTGTATTCCAGAAAATATAAAGGTTGATAAAGATACTGGCTCGCAATACTCACTTGATAAAACAGGCAAGCCTATTCCCAGAGAAGAAGTTTTAAAACACATTGAATTTTTCAGAGAAGAGCATAAATTATTTGATGGCTGGTTTTTAAAATTTCGTAGGTTAAGGGAAGACTCAGGAAGTAGTCCGGAAACTAAAAGTGATTTTGAGGAGACAGCAAGGCAGGCAGCTGCAGAATTAAACTTTAATGACAAAGAAACTTTTACGGCTTTTTTCAGGCAGTACCAAAATATTGAAACAGGAAATAATCTGGAGGATTTTTATCGCCGGAACCGCATTTATTACCAAAAACCTGAAGCTAAGCAATCGTTATCTAGTCGGGAATATTGGGAAGCATATTTCCGGAAACATCCAGACAAAAAACCAAATAAAATTTTATATTATTCGGGAGAGCCATTCAAGACTTATGGTTCCGGAGACCAGGGGAAGAAAAAAGTAATTGCAGATTTAGAGAAAGATACTTTAGTTGATGATCTCGGGCAAGAACCTGTCTATGAATCATATAAACAAAAAGTAGCTGAAGAAATCAGGCAAGCTATTGGGGAAGTGTTTGACAATATGAGTTTATCCGGCACGGGTACTTGACAAAATTTTAGCCATATGCTAATATGCTCTGTTATTGAATTAAACCATCAATAACATTTGAATATTAAATATTAGCATATGAGCCATTCAAAAGTAGTATTTCGCAAACTTTACCGTGAAATTGAAAAAGAATTAAACCAGCTGCATGAGCAAATCCAGATACAAAAGGAATTGCTCGGGCAATCAGCTGAAGAAGCAAGATTAGAAAGCGAAGATTAATTCTAAATATTTTCAAAAAACCGCTTAAATTTTGAAGGCGGTTTTTTGGTATAAAAAGGAGCGGTAGAATTTGGGATCCTACCGCTGCAAATTTATGGCGCCACCTAGACTTGAACTAGGGACACATGGATTTTCAGTCCACTGCTCTACCTACTGAGCTATGGCGCCGATAATTCGCAAAGGGCTTATTTAGAGCCGGGCGTAGGATTTGAACCTACATTCACTAACCTTAGAAAGTCAAGCCTTCCAGATAAGCTAGCCCGGCGTTTTTAAGAGTGTTTAGCCATGTTATACTATTCAAAAATACCTGTCAAGCACATGCCAGGTTGTTGTTTAGGGTTATGATTATCGCCAGATAAAATACCAGGCAGCAACTGTAATTATAACGCCAATAATATAAAAGGTGGGGATTTTTACTTTGCCGATCTTTATCCAAGGATAATAATCAGAAAAGCTTGTATAAAATTCTTTAAATTTTACTTCAGGATTAACCACGTACCACATAAAATCTTCCAGTACTGCGCCTGAAGCAAAGGCACTGACCACTACGCCAAAAAGCCTGGTGTCCCAGCCAAACATGATAAAGGGAAGGGTTAATAATAGCGGCCACATAATATAAAAAAGAAAAAAGTGATAACCGGTAAAAACAAATTTTTTCCCAATGGTAAATTTCCAGCCGTATTTGCCTTTATCCCAGGCATTGCGGCCCTCTACGTAGGCTTCCCAAAATGACATGGCTACCATGGCCGCCCAAATCCAAATGAAAATAAGTATTGTGCTCATATTATTGTTTCAGATACTCTTCAAAAACAGCGTGTAGATTATAAATTAAATTTTCATGTTTATAGTTTTTTGGATCAATCCATTTAAAATCATCATGTTCTTTATTAAGTCTGATCTCGTTATTTTTTATTTGACACAGAAAAAAACAACGAACTATGTGCCAATGTTCGCCATTAACTTCATTGTACGATTCACTGACATAAATTGGCTGGCCAATTTTAATATCAGCTCCTATTTCCTCGCTTACCTCACGTTTAAAACCGCCCTGCCATGGTTCATCATCTTTAATGCGTCCGCCTATCAGGCTGTACTCGCCAGCGTGCGTATTAGTAGGATGAGTGGTTGATTCACGCACTACTAGTACTTTTCCGTCTTTAATAATAAATGCTTTAGGCGCAAAAAATAGTTTGGTCTCCATATAATTAACTATATAAGATGATGCCCAGTACAACCAGTATTTGGGCTATGATATTTGCTATATACATGACAATTATTGGTTTTTCTTTATGGGCTATGCCATATATTAACCAAATAACTGAAAGAAATAGATAGCCACCCCAGGATATTAAAGAAACTCCTTCTGCATCCTGCTTTTGCCAAATAACTAAAATTTGAGGAATGGTAATAATCGGACCGGCAATGCCAGCGGCATAGATGATTTTGTCCAGAAATCTTTTCCATGGTTGGGGGTGGGGGTATTGTTCGTGTTTTTTATGAATTCTTTTTCTGATATGTGCGTGGTGGATAGCGTCTACCATATTTTATTTTTTCATCTGTTTAATTATTTGCTTAATTTTCGGGTCATAACTCCAGCCGGCAATTCTTTTGGTCAATGTTTCGTGTCCATTACGGTAAGTCGTCATAATTTCCTGGCCGATTCTGACAATTGCTTTGTCTAAAGATTTATTATGATTGTTTGCTTGTTCGTGGATATTAGCCAGGAAATGACAGCGTCCCCCGCTGATTAGGGATTTTCCTTTGGGGTTTGTTTCATTACCGATCCAGGCTTTTATTGTCTTTTTGTTTTTTATTGAGGCTAATAAGGTACGCCGCATGCCATCAAAAATCTGCAAGCCCTGGGGAGTTTTATAGATAAAAATCGGGAAATGATCCCTGGCTGGGTGTGTTTTGAAGCCGGTTTTTTTTATTACTTCCCTCATATGCTTATCTTTTTTCCAGGCCTGAGCGAAAAGCAGGGGATTACGCCTAAATTTTTTTATGGTGTATTTGTTTATGGTGGGTGACATGCCGGTAAGTAAAATTTCTGATAGCTTAATCTGGCGCAGTGTCCATCGGTATTTAGTACTTGATAAAATATAATAAACTCTTTTTAATTTCAGATCCTCGGAAATCGCCGCTATTAGGTTCCAAAAAACGCCATCATCCTCTCTTTTATTAAAATTGTTGATTGATCTATCGATTTTTTTCCAGGTTTTATCATCTTTAATATCACCAAAAATTTTTCTGAATTCATGCTGTAAGTATTGTTTAGCCATACGCAGAGCGTTGGGTGAAGGGGAATATTTGAGCATAATAGAAACTAATTAAATGAATCAGAAATTTCCTTAAGTATATCATAGATTTGTCTTAGGGAGATAACCTGTACAAGTTTTGAACGATATTGGGCGGCATTAGGCAGGCCTTTAACATAAGCCAGCAAATGTTTTCTGATTTCAAGCATGCCAACTTTTCCACCCTTAGTTTTAAAAAGTATTTCGGCGTGCTTTTTTATCAAGGGAATTTTATCTTTAAATGGCAGATCAGGCTGATCATTAAATACCCACGGATTGCCTATTGCTGCCCGCCCAATCATAAAGCCATCTAGGTTTTTTAGCTTATTTGATCCGTCAGTAAAATCCTGCACATCACCATTACCTATGACCGGGATGTTTAATTTTTTTTTCAGTTCATAAATCGGTTCCCAATTCGCTTTATCACTAAATCCTTGGGTATAAGTGCGGCCGTGCACAGTAATTAATTGTG
>JAHIVO010000095.1 GCA_018816445.1 Patescibacteria group bacterium | reverse complement strand
TAAATGCTATAGCCATTTAATAATCCCCCAAATTATAAGAAACCAAAGTATAATACTTATATATGTCGCATACACCATCCCTCGCATTACGGCCTCCATTGGTAAATATCTATAATCTCACTGTCTGCCATAAGTAATGTTTTTACATCTTTATATGCAGTTTCCCATCTAACAAATGCCTGTAATAATTCTGTGGGAAGTGTAGCAAACGAGCCAGAATTTTTGATCTCTTCAAACCTGCCCAATTCTTCTAACAGAACATTGGTAAGGTTCTCCAATGATGCTCTGGCGGTGAATAAATCTTCCCGTTCTTTCTTCTCCTGCCATGTTTCTGTTAAATCTGATTGTATGGTCATGATTATTTCCTCCTATTTAGTTAATTTTATTTGTACCCATCCTAGGGATGTAAAATGGACGGTATATTCAGTCCATCCAGCAGCTTTACAATCCACCTTTGTAGCAGCTGTTCTGTAATAAATAGTCCCTGGAGTTCCTGAACCAGTACCATATTGATCATAGGACAATGTAATTTCTATGGTACCAAGGTTTTTCGCAGAAGATATCCAATCTTCTCCAGGGTCTATTACAACTTTCTCAGTATCCCCTACTCCCGTAATTCCAGCTGTTCCTGTTCCATCAGCTAGATCTTCTACGTAATCTTGAGTAACTCCTGTATCATGTCCAAAGCACCATGTGCCAGGAGCCATTGAAGAACTACTTGAAGATGAAGAAATAGATTCTGAACTTGAGCTGCTTGATACAGATTCAGAGGAAGAGGAGGAAGATATACTTTCTGATGAAGATGAAGAAGAAACTGACTCTGAAGAACTGCTAAAGGATATAGACTCGCTGCTACTACTTGAGCTTATGCTCTCAGAAGATGATGAGCTAGAAAAGGATACAGATTCACTTGAAGATGAGCTTGATACAGATTCAGAAGAAGATGATGAGGACATGCTTTCAGAACTACTGCTTGATGATGAACTAATGGATTCACTGCTTGATGAACTGGAGAACGATTCCGATTGTGAGCTTGAACTTGAAGATTCTGATAAGGATTCACTGGATGAAGAGCTGCTTTCTGATAAGGATTCTGAGCTCGAACTGGAAGACTCGGAAAGGCTTTCACTACTACTTGAAGACGATTCTGACAAGGATTCTGAACTACTGGATGAGCTCGACTCTGAACTGCTAGATGAAGAAGATTCAGAAGAGGAACTAGAAGTAGATGAACTCGAACTGGATTCTGAAGACGAACTCGAAGTCGACGAACTAGAACTTGAAGTTGAAGTGGAAGAAGAAGAACTACTTGAAGTAGAAGAACTAGAACTAGAAGATCTAGAGGAAGAACTTGAAGTAGAACTTGAACTCGAAGAACTCCCCTCCACATACTCCAAATACAAGCCCATTCTATATGTTGAAGCTGTCCACCCTGTACCGTGTGGACTAGGAATGCTGCTACCTGCTTGATATTCCCCATCTCCACTATTACCAGCATCATAGTAAAAACTAGCACCTGATTCAGTTATTCCCCAAGACATAGCTGGATAATATCTACCACTGCCAGTAATTGACTTACTACCAGTTAGGTCAAAGGACCTCCAAGTAGACCCTTCTGTTGAGTAACTACTACTTCCACTATCTTCTAAAACATTTGCACCACCTCCATTACTATAAAATCCAGCGTCCCAAGCTATAGACTTGTCTGCTTCAAGATAGACCTGAACCCACATTTTTGTTGCAGTACCACCTGTAGCTTCTGCAGTTGTGTAATCAGCGTGAACATGAGCTCTAATTCTATTGTCAGTTGCATAAAGACTGCCACCTTCACTATATCCAATATTAGGATCAAGTGTTAAAGGATATTTCGCTGAATCAAGAAAGGTTTGTGGAATAGTTATACGAAGTAAATGTTCTGAAGAATTAATATAAAGTTCAGCCCACTCTTCTTTTCCATCAGCATCAATGCAAAGAGGTCTATAAATATGTCCTAATTTACCAGCCCCATAATTTACTATCACCTTTCCATTGCTATCAACATATTTCCCTGCCTTATTACAGTAAACAGCATATGAGCCAACTACGTTCTCCGGTCGTATATGATCCCTTAAAAAATCCTCTAGATTATCATAACCATCATTATCCTTATATAAAAATTCATTCTCTAAAGTATCTTGATAAAGAAACTCAACACCTTCAGAAAATTTTAATTCCCATTCAAGAATATTTGACACTGGTTTTTTATCAAATGCAATATTCCATTTAAGTTCGTCATTAATAACTTTCCAAATATGTTCTTCCCCATTATCAAAAACAGTAGAGAGATCTTGTTGTTTTGCAGGAAGTTTTTTCTCTGTTACTTTTATATCTTTTCGATTCAAGTTAAAGAAAAAATGTTCCTTCTCGCTTCCGCATTGAAAAGATGAATTAATATTTGGTATAAATCTTCCCTGAGTTGTTTCATCCTTTCCACCGATTTTTATCGAAACTTTATTTTTAAAAGAAGTGGTATATTCAGTTTTATTTTTTACTTTTTTGAAAGAAATTTTTAAATCCTCCTTAACTATTAACTTACGGGTCCTATATAGGACTCAGAAACCACCACATTATCGTAGTCTCGTGTTTCTGTACTGGCCGGATTGTCTGCCGCTGTATGTTGATTCCCACCAATCTCCATTCCACCAACTGTCCAACCTGTATCAATCCCTGATGCGGTTTTTTGCCCTTTTGAAACTCCATTAATCCATAACTCAAATGTTTTGTTTGGTATATCGAACATTATTTCGTAGCAATACCAAGTATCTAAGGATAGTTCATCCCCCATTTCAAAGTTAGTCCAGGTAACATGATCGACCCCTTCATTTCCGCCAAACGGTGATACAGCAATTGCAAACTGACCTCCCGATTTCCACTCTGGAATAAACTTTTGACTACTATCAGGAATGCGGAATAATTTTTGGTAGCTCGTGTTTGTCCAGACATAACTTTCTCTCATGTACCAACGAAGGTAAAATTTACTATATGAACCAGACCAAGAAAGGGACAATTTCGATTCACCGTCAGGAAATTCTTTATCAACTAGATTAATACGAAAACCTCGTTTATTTGCTCCAGATGATATATTATTATTGTTCGCTGCTGTGGTAATTTGTGTTGTTCCACACCCAGGAGCATTTTCATCATCACCATCATAAGACAATAAACCATAATCATTCACTCCAGAAATATCAAAAGCTAGATTAGATATTTCAGCATCATCAAGATGTCCATCAGTAGTCTCATCCAGTTTCAGATAATCATACGTACCGAAGTTTACTCGTGCTCCATTCCCATAAGCCCCACCATTATGCTCAGCACCGCTTGCCGCAGTAAGTTTTAAAAGGTATCCTGCCGTATCAACATCAAAAACAATTCCCGTACTTATCACTGTTTCTTCGTTGGCATGTTCACCAGTTAGATTTCCTGTTAACGGCCCATCTCCAGGAATTATAATATCGGCCTCAAATGCTGTAACTGTAGCATAATTAAGGGCAGCGCCGATGGAAAAAGTGCCAGATGAAACTGAACCCCTTGCAAGGGAATATTTTGAGGAAAGGCGTTGGTGGCTATACTCATTCCTAACAATCTGATCAAAGGCTCGTTCAATGAAGATAGTTCCTGGGTCTTTTTTCTTGTCATAGATTGCATCAAACTGGCTTGGAGTAATAAGGCCAAGATCAAGGAGAAGTTTGAAATCAAAGAACCAATCTCTTCGTCTGAGTCGTTTTTCGTCTAATAGCATTGTCTGTTCCCAAGGATATTTTCCTTGAGAATCGACAGCGACCAGGTATTTCTTGATATTATCATAGACCTTTTGTCCAGACCATTTCCAGTTGGTAGAGCCTCTAAGCTGCCAATAATCCCCAGGCAGTGTCAAGACACAGTGGTGCTTGCGCTGGAGAGTCCCCTCCTTATGAAATCCGTCGGGGCGGATATCGATTATCTGGCCATCACGCCAGTGTCGTGGGTCTTGTGATCCGCCTACTTTGAGTAATAGTTCCATAGTTTATCTCAACAAGCATTCCTTTATCTCTTTTTTCTTTTCATCCATCGCAAACGGATGGCCCTCTTTCATCAGATCATAGACATATTTCCTTATCACGGACATCACCATCTTGGGCTTCAGCTCTCTCATGCACTGCCAGTCATTGCAGGCATGGAACCTCGGACTCTGTTGGCAAGG
>JAHIVO010000040.1 GCA_018816445.1 Patescibacteria group bacterium | reverse complement strand
CTTTCCATTTGGTCCATTAATTCTTTTGCTTCAGGAGTAATTTCTGGAACTACTTCTTGTTTTTCATCTCCCTGTTCAGGTCTGTCATTTTTATCAACCAATTCATTTTCATCAGGAGAAGACATTTCTGGTGATATTTTTTTACTCATAATATATAGGATAATTATTTATTAATCCCCAACTTCAGCCAGGGTAACCTGCAAAGTTTTTTCCTCCCCTTTTTGCAGAACTTTCAAATTAACAGTATCATCCGGATTATATTTTTGCAACTGTTTGGCCAAGCTATGATCCTTATCTATGCGCTGCCCATCAACTTCCAGGATAATATCATTTTCAGTCAAACCCGCTTTATCAGCCGGGCTGCCTGGAATAATAGCTAACTCTGTGGCACTGCTGCCCCTGACAATCAAAGCACCATAATCAACTGTTAAATTATTTTCATTAGCGATTTCTTCATTTAAAACTATATAACGCACGCCAATATATGGCCTTACTATACGACCCGATTCCTTCACGCTGATAATGGCTTTTTGGGCCTGGTTAATGGGGATAGCAAAGCCAATCAGCTGTCCTTCACGGTTAATGGCTGTGTTTACACCGACTACCTGCCCGTCTAAATTAATAAGCGGGCCGCCTGAGTTACCGAAATTAATGGCCGCATCAGTCTGAACAATATCTTCCAAAGTTTCTGACTGGCCTTGGCCGTCCCCGGCTGTTACTGTGCGCGATAAGCCTGAAACAATGCCTTTAGTAACAGTATTGCTATATTGCCCAAGGGAATTACCAATGGCAATAACGGTTTGGCCAATTTCCAGAGTATCAGAATCGCCTATAGCAACTACTGGTAAATCACTGCCTTCAATTTTAATTATAGCAATATCATTAAAAGGATCTGTATCAATAACCTGGGCTTCATACTGGTCACCATTATTTAATAAAACCATATACTTTGCTCCTTCAGTAGATACGACATGCTTATTGGTCATTATTAAACCATCCTGGGAGATTATAAAGCCAGTGCCGGCGCCCACCTGCTGCTCACCCTGCGGTTCGTCAAACTGAAGCGGGAAATTAAAATCGAAAATATCATCAAACGGAAAAACATCAGGTCCGGTTAAATTATAAACATTGCTTAAATCTTGGGTAATTATAATACTCACCACAGCCGGGCTTACCTCCTTAACAGCGTCAATTGTAGCTGAATTTTCTTCAACAGATATTGTCTTGCTTTCATTAATCGTACTTGTCTCATTGCCCGTATCCTTGTCAATAATAGCGCTAGTTTGGCCCAGAATATTTTTTTGGATCCAGGTGGTTATCTCACTGTTAGTACTGGCTAAGGTGCCAAACAGCAAGCCCGAGACGCCTCCTACCACAAAACTGACAATTATTACGCTAATTACCATATTCTTAATGGTATTTGCATTCATTGATGTGGTTAAAGGTTTGGTTTTTTTATCTTTATTAGGATTGTTCTCGTTAATATGAGCCTCTTTTTCTTTATTCATATAAATAAACTTAATTTATTATATACTTACAATTATGGGGTAATAATTTTTATTGTCAAGACGGGTTATTAGATACAAAAAAATTCTTTTTAATCAAAAGGGTGGTTTAAAATTAAAATTTTAAATACTCAATATCCCGCCATAATATGAAGATACGGTATTCAACATCCAGGGTAGGGCTAATAGCCCGGCGATGAGCGGAATAATAATTACTGCGATGCCGATGATCAGCGTCCACATTCTAATTTTTTGCTGCTTAGCAAGAATCCTGTGAACCTCCTGCGTTAATTTATAGTTCTCAACTAATAATTTTTTTATGTCATCATCTGTCATATTCTATTTGAGTAAATCATCAAGTGATACTATGGCATATCCTTTATTTTTAAGCTCGGTGATGATTTCAGGCACAATTTGGGCTGTTACTGAATTGCTGGCCTGCATCAGAATTATAGCACCATTACCAGCATTAGAAATCACTCTGTCTTTTGAATCTGCAGCCGAATAATCCGCAGACCAATCCAGGGCATCCACTGTCCAGGTTACAGGACAATAACCCTGGCTCTTTACTACGCTCAATACATCATCATCAGCTGATCCGTATGGCGGCCTGAAAAAAGGTTTAGTGGTTTTATTAGTACGCTGCGAAATAGCATCATCGGCTTTAGACAGCTGTTCAATAATCCCGGATTCAGGCAAATCTGTAAAACTAGGGTGATTATAGCTTAAATTATAAATAGAAAATCCGGCGCTATCAATTTTATTTATCAAATCAGGATTTTCTTCTGCTACATCGCCCCGGGCAAAAAAATCCGCTGGAGTATTGCTGTTTTTTAAACCATCAATAACTTTCTGGATTTCACCTTCCTTGCTGGTGCCTACATTAAAAGTTAAAGATATTTTTTTCTCATCCGAGGATCCGCGTGAATAAACGCTCTCACATGTTTCCACGCTGAAAGAACCCGCCACGGCGGTATTTACATTGGCATTGCTATTCTCGTTGCTGTTACTGTTTTCATTTGTATTACTATTGTCATTATTGTTAATACTTTCAGCCATAACATTGTCCTCAACTTCCAGAGGTATATTGGTTTCAACTTCAGGATTAGTTCCAAAAAGAGACCTGCCAATAAGATAGACTACAAATACTATAGCTAAAATAACCAAAAACTTGCCAATACGTGGTCCCTTGGCTGGTGGCTGTCTTTTATACTTTTGATATTGCTGATAATTTGCCATATTACGCCTTAATTTATTATATGAGATTATTCGTAAATAGTAAATACGCATAATAAAATCAAGCCAAATTATCTCCAGCCTTGATTTCAATTTTTATTTTTTTACTAATTGTTTTGAACCGGAATAACCTGTCTTTTCCTGTATTTTACAATTAAATAGCTGGCTACTTCGTATAAACTAAAAAATACGCCCACGTAGAATAAATCACCCATGGCCGAACTTCTGAAAAATGGTATAGCCATATAATAACTCTGGACCAGTCCAGCCATAGTTTTTACATAGAGCGGGGTAAAAGCCCAAACTGCAAAATTAGTAATAATGAAAAATAATACTGAGCCTGCCAGGGTACCGCCAACTACACGGCTGATATTTTTCCTCTTTTGGATCCACCAGCCAATCATACCCATCAGCAAAAAACTACCCCAGGTGAAAAAAATTAAACTATGCCAGCCAACGATATAATCTGTAATTGCCATGACTGCAACCGGCACCAGGATTCCCCATTTTGACTTAATATATGTTCCGCAAAACAGTGCTAAGGCACCAAGGGGAATAAAATTTGCCGGATGAGGCAACAACCTAAAGATAAAACTCACTGCAGCTACTATCATAACAAAGACGAGCACAAACTTTGTATTTATTTTCATTTTTACTGATTATTAGTTTTTAAAACGGGCTGGCCTCAAACTTGAATTCAATCTCGTCGCCACCCGCTACTTCCTGCTGGTCAACTGCTACTAACGGCATCTCACCATTTACATAATACAGCCAATACTTATCATCCTGGCCGCCAATTAATTCACCGATACCTTCTACTGTCATGCCAAAATTAAAATCCTTAGTCTGCACATCAAGACCGAATTCTGAAGCAACAGTTTCCAGCGCCTCTAATACAACCATATCTTTTTTTACCTCGAATTTCATGCTTATTGAATTTCCATGCTCCCTGAAAATTGTCATTTTTGCTTCTTCCACTGCCACACCAGCTACTTGGCCAGATCTGCCCGCCTGAACCTCTGATGATTTTTTTGACAACTCAGCAAATTCAATCTCAGCATTACTGCCTCCAGCTGAAAAGACTGTTATGGATATGGCCATAGCCACAACAACTATAGCAATATAAAACAAATTAGTTTCTTTCTTCATTTTTTATGATCCTAAAATCTTAGCTCCCTAAATTGTACTAAGATCAATTATCTTATGCCCATTCGACCGAAGGGACTTATTAACTAATTTAGAAGATATCCTGGCTTACAGGCTATGATCTTTTATCGCCTTCCCATCTTTATAGATAGTGGCTTAATGATAAAATACAACCTGATTACAGTGACGGGATCGCGCTGGATTAGTCCTGATATAAGCTTAAGGATTGCACCAGTCTTTCCTTCTAAATAGTTTATTTATAAAAAATCAACTACTTAATTAATTAGAAAACTAAACCATCGCGAGGCTACGGGTTATAAGGTCCCTGAGCTTAAGCGATACAAATACATTTTGCGGAAAGTGATGAAAACCATCCGCCCCTGGCGGAGGGTTTTCATAATATATTAATAATCAATTGAGGAGCGGGCTAAAATTCCACGATTAAATGGATGCTTAACCATCTTTACCTCTGATACATAATCAGCAAGTTTTATTATCTTAGCAGGTGCATAACGGCCTGTCAAAACCAATTCTACTTTTTCCGGCTTGCTGCCAATTAATTTTACAACTTCATCCGTGCTAATTAAACGCTCTTTAAGTGATACATTGATTTCATCAAGAATAACCATATCAAACTTACCAGATTTTATACTTTTTTTAGCCAATATAAATGCCTGCTGGGCTGCTTTTTTATGGACAGCAAAGGGTTTTTTATCGCCTAATATTTTTACAAAACCCTGGCCTAACGATTTTATTTGCAAATACGGTTTTAATTTCCTCACCAAATCAAGTTCCCCAGAACGCCAAGGGCCTTTGATAAACTGTATTATAAGTACTTTTTTCTTATAACTTACGGCCCGTACGGCTAAGCCTAAAGCCGCCGTGGTCTTGCCTTTTCCATCACCCGTATAAACATGTACCAATCCTTTATCAATCTGTTTAAATTTCATATAATCTAATCTTCTTGGGAGGCTCGAGTAGAATGTACCTATCTATCCCATGCTGCAAGCCGAATAACCACATTTAGGACAAGTAGAACAGCCTTCTTTAATTTCCATGTTAATCTTACAATCCGGGCATACTTCAATAACGTGACTTGTTCGGTGGGCTAACACCTTAGCTTTTTCATGTTCATTATCAGTCATTACCTCGTTTTGCTCAGTCTCAACTGCTTCATTCAACTCCCCGGATTGCATTTCACTGTAATTATAAGTAAAAGCCTTATCATCTTTCTTATGGTTAACCTGGCCAATATTCAAAACCTGGGTTTCACGTGAGCGATCGCGGTAAATAGTAACTCCTTTACAGCCAAAGCGGTGAGCCAAGATGTATACTTTTTCAATATCCGAAGGCGTGGCATCATGCGGGAAGTTAACAGTTTTGGAAACAGCGTTGTCTGTATATTTTTGGAATGAAGCCTGCATCTTCAGATGCCACTCCGGGGTAATATCGTGTGACACTACAAATACCCTTTGCCATTTAGCCGGCACCTCATCTATGCCCTGCACCCCGCCGCATTCAGCAATCTTTTTCATCAGCTCCTCGGAATAAAATTTTTCTCGCCTGGCTACTTTCTCAAATAATGGATTGACCTCAATCAACTCATTGTCATCCATAACGTTCCTTATGTAGGATATGGCAAATAAAGGCTCAATGCCCGAAGAACAACCTGCGATTATACTAATAGTACCAGTAGGCGC
This sequence comes from Patescibacteria group bacterium, assembly GCA_018816445.1. Lineage (GTDB taxonomy): Bacteria > Patescibacteriota > Patescibacteriia > UBA10025 > JAHIVO01 > JAHIVO01. The sequence goes on along the minus strand of JAHIVO010000040.1, from coordinate 6,601 downwards.
AATAGTATTTATTGTAGCATTTCTCATTTTTTGGGCATTGGGCTGGTCAAAGATGCTACCTTCAAAATTCGGGAACTGCCCACGGTCTAATGCTAGGTCAGCTGACATTTTCTTGGCTTCTTCAGAAATAAATTTCATTATTTTTTCTCCCAGCTCCACAGCATCATCTGAATCATATGGAATACCAAGCATAATCAATAAATCAGCCCAACCCATTAAGCCCAAACCGATTTTTCTATTATTGTGAACCATCTCTTCAATTTGCGGTAATGGATACTTGCTCATGTCAATTACATTATCCAGAAAATGAACACTGGTCCTGATTGTTTCACGCAGTTTATCCCAGTCAATCTCAACAGTCTCGCCCGCCAAAAAATCACCTTTAATTATTTTAGCTATGTTAATAGAACCCAGATTGCAGGCCTCAAAAGGAAGCAGGGGCTGCTCACCACAGGGATTAGTGGATTCTATTTCGCCAACATTTGGCGTAGGATTATCCTTATTTATTCTGTCAATGAATACTATGCCAGGATCACCATTTTTCCAGGCCAGAGTAAGTATCAAATCAAAAACCTTGCGAGCATTAAGTCTGTCTATCTCCTTCTTGTCCTTTGGATTAATTAAGCTATACTCGGCATTCTGCTCTACAGCATCCATAAAATCTTCAGTTACAGCTACAGAAATATTAAAGTTATTCAGTTTGTCATTATTTTCCTTGGCCGTAATAAACTCCAATATGTCCGGATGATCAACGCGTAGAATGCCCATATTTGCGCCGCGACGCGTACCCCCCTGCTTGATTGTTTCTGTAGCTGCGTCAAATACGGTCATAAAGGAAACCGGGCCTGAAGCCACGCCCTTAGTGGACATGACCCGGTCATTCTTAGGGCGCAGGCGGGAAAATGAAAAACCAGTACCGCCGCCTGTTTTATGCACCATGGCAGTCCATTTAACAGCATCAAATATTTCCTCCATAGAATCCCCAACAGGGATGACAAAACAAGCCGCTAATTGCTGCAGCTCTTTACCAGCATTCATAATAGTTGGGGAATTAGGTACGAACTCTAAATCAAAAAGTATCTGGAAAAACGCTTTTTCCGTACGTTCAACATCAACCGGCCTTGATAAAAGAGAATCGTACTTCAAATCAGCCTGGGCAATATTATGGGCTACCCGGTGGAATAGCTGGCTGGGGGTTTCAATTACCTTGCCGTTGGCGTCCTTTTTAAAATATCTTTTACTCAAAACGCGCAGGGCATTGATACTTAATTTTGTATCAAGTTCAGACACGCCAACATAAGCTCCTTTTACTTCTCTGAGTTTTTGATGCTCTTTCCGGTACAGGATGTAGGCTTTGGCAATTTTTGTTTTTTTCTCTTTTACTAAAATTTCTTCTACAATATCCTGTATTTGCTCAACCGTTGGAATTACTGTTTGATCAAATTTCTTTTTTAGCACTTCCACAACTTTCCTTGACAGTTTCTCGGCCAGCTTATCATCAGAAACGCCCACGGCTAGAGCAGCTTTATATATGGCGTTGGTAATGCGTGAATGATCAAAAGCCACTACCCGACCATCACGTTTTCTGATTTTTGTTATTTCTTTAATTTTTATCATTTTAAACCAAGAATTAATTGTTATTTTTCTTTTTTTAATAATTTTTTCAGTTCACGCTGGAATGTCTTGGCGTCCTTAAACGAACGGTAGACAGAAGCAAACCGAATATAAGCTACCGCGTCTACTCGGCGCAGATGCTTCATTACGATTTCACCGACTCTCCGGCTCTTTATTTCATTCTTTCCCTCCAGCTGGATATCCCTCTCAATGCGATTTACAAGCTTTTTAAATTCGTCCTGGGTTATAGGCCTTTTTTCAAAAGACTTTTTCAAACCCGCTTCCAGTTTTTGCTTGTTGTAAGGTTCAGTTCTGCCGTCTCTTTTAATCAGGGTCAGGTTAAGGATTTCCACTTCCTCATAAGTAGAGAACCTAAAATTGCATTTCAGGCACTCACGCCTTCGCCTAATCGCCAAACCATCACTCACTAATCGTGAATCTGTTACTTTTGTATCTGAATGATGGCAGGCAGGACAGCGCATAAATAAATGGGTATTCTATATATAGTACCTCTACTATACATTATACTACTATATATAGTTTTGTCAATGGTGGATTATATATATTTAGCTAATCTTAGATAAAAAAGTGATGCTTTAAATAATTAATGGGTAATAAACCATGTTTTCATCCTGTTTTACCTAAGCAGATCTGTGGATAAATCCCTTGATACCAGATAAAAAAAGACATTATTACCATGTCTTGATGATTATTTGTTTTTATTTTATTTTTTTTAGTTTTGAAAAGTATCTAACACCCAAATACAGACATCAAATTATAAACATTACATCATTTTCTTTCTAATAAAAGCAGGAATTTCTAAATCTTCCTCTTCTTTTGTTTTTTCATCTGTTTTAGCAGCCGATGATGTTTTTACTGTTGGCGCTAATGTGGCTTTTTGCGGCCTTTCAGGAGCTGATGATCTTACCCGGTTGGTTGAAAAAAATGGTGTCTGTTTGACACTGATATCCTCTTCCCTGGTACCAAATTCCATTGGCCTTACCTTTTTTACGGTTTTCTGCTTACCACCAAAACCAGTGGCAATGACGGTTATTTTTACCTGATCCTTCATTGATTCTTCAATAACAGAACCGAAAATTACCCGGGCATTAGGATCTGCCGAAGAAGTAATTATCCTGGCTGCTTCATTTACTTCATACATGCCCAAATCAGGACCACCAGTGATGGTGAATAAAATCCCCTTAGCCCCCTCTATAGATAATTCCAATAGCGGACTATCAATAGCGGCTTTAGCCGCATCAACCGCCCGGTTCTCACCAGAACCCTGGCCAATGCCCATTAAGGCTGAGCCAGCATTTTCCATTATTGACTTCACGTCAGCAAAGTCAACATTAATCAAGCCGGGCACAGTTATCAAATCAGAGATCCCCTGCACACCCTGACGCAATACCTCATCAACTGTACTGAAAGCTTCTAATAATGAAGTTTTTTTATCAATTATTTGCAAAATCCGGTCATTGGGTATAACAATGCTAGTGTCTACTTTATCAGTTAATTCGCCAAGGCCGCTGTCCGCAATGGCTTTGCGTTGGGCACCTTCAAAAGCAAATGGCCTGGTAATAACCGCCACTGTTAAAGCACCAACATCCTTGGCTATATCAGCGATTAATGGAGAAGCTCCAGTGCCAGTACCGCCGCCTAAACCGCAGGTAATAAACACCATATCTGAAGCTTTCAGCATGTCATGCAGCTCATCCTGGTTTTCTTCTACGGCTTTCCTGCCTAATTCCGGGTCCATACCAGCCCCTAAACCACGCGTAGTAGTCCTGCCTATATGAATCTTGGATGGTGCTTTTGAATGATGTAAGGCCTGTGCATCAGTATTTATAGCTACAAACTCAACACCTCTGATCTTGTCACTGATCATCCTGTCTATAGCCGCCCCTCCAGAGCCTCCGATACCGATAACTTTTATCTTGGCGAAGGTTTCAATATCAGGCTTTATTTCAATATTTTGTCTATTGTTTCCCTTATTACTCATAAAATAATTATACTATAAAATATTATGGAATCAAAGTCTTAAACCATTTTTTCATTCTATTGGTTGCTTCGGAAACTGATGAAAATTTTGACATGGAAATCATTTTTCCTTCCCCTCCTTTTTCATGAAAACCTGATCCCCAATGCAGTAAGCCAATGGCAGTAGAAAAATTCAAATCATTTACTTTGTCCACCGCGGTTGAACCAAGTTCTAATGGATAGCCTAATGAAGCGGGTAGTTTAAATTCTGTTTTGCCAATTTCAACCAAGCCTGGCAGTTTTGCGCCTCCGCCGGTAAGAATAACGCCAGCTGGTAATAAACCAGAACGGTCAATTTTTTGCAGTTCCTTATCAGCCAATTTAAATATTTCCTCGCAGCGCGCTTCAATAATTTCAGCTACGTGCTTGGTGGATATAACCCCCTCTTCGCGTGAATCAAGATCTTCCAGGTTTATTTCATCACGCTTATTGATCTCAGTCGGCAAGGCTGAACCATGTTCTACCTTAATCTTCTCAGCAATTTCAATAGAGGTTCGCAAGCCAATAGCAATGTCATTAGTAATATGACTTGAACCAATAGGCAGTATGGCGGTATGCAGCACATCGCCCTCTTCAAAAACAAGCAGGCTGGTAGTGGCTCCCCCAATATTTAAAAGCGCCACCCCTAAATCCTTCTGCTTTTTAGTTAATACTGATTCAGAAGCTGCTAAAATTCCTAATACCATATCATCAATATCAATGCCAGTCCTGTAAATAGATTTAGTTAAATTCTTTATTTGCGAAGACAAGCCTTGGATAATCTGGGCATCAACCTCAAGCCTGATGCCGGTCATGCCAATCGGATCCTTTATCCCTTTTTGATTATCAACAGTAAAGCTTCGCGGAATCACATGCAGTATCTCATAATTAGGTGGGGTGGCTACAGCCTGAGCCGCCTCAATAACGCGCTCAACATCGTCCTCACGGATTTCCCCGTCTGACTTGGAAACGGCAATAACGCCATGCGAATCTTGTGATGCAATATGGCTGCCATTAATGCCAACAAAGGCATGTTCAAGAGGCACGCCTGTCATTCTTTCAACTTTTTCTAAGGCGCCTGATATTGAAGACACGGCATCTTCTATACTGGTAATTGATCCCTTGCTAACTCCTTCAGCAGAATTTTCTGAGGCACCTAATATATGAATTTTTTTATCATGCGGGTTAAGCTGCCCCACTACCACCCTGATAGTAGTAGAACCAATGTCTAAACCTGTGATTATCTGCTCTTTTGCCATAATTAATTATTATTTTTTGTTTATAACTGTATTATAAAATATATTCTCATAATATGCAATGCACTATATTACACCCTTAATAAGTGAACAAATTTAGTGTTTTTTCGGAAAAAAATTATCCGGCAAACATTTCCCAGATATATGGCGCAAAGATCAAAACCCCAATAACTACGGCTCCAATTGATGATACTAGCACAGCGGCAGCCATAATATCCTTGATAACCTGGGCATAGTAATGTATGCGCGGTCTCAAAATGTCCACCATTTTCTCAAATACCGTATTGATCAATTCTAATATCAATACAAACCCCATGACTAATAACAGGATTATTGCCTGCCAAAGCTCTACTCTAAAATAAACTATGAAAATTACTACCAGAACACTGGCTAATAAATGTATTCTGATATTTTGTTCGCTTTTAAAAACAAACCAAAAACCGCGAAATGCGTATTTAAAACTTTTAATCAGTCTTCTCGGATCAATAAATGACATTTTAAGATTTCCCCCTTGTGCCTGTTTTATTTAAAATTTTGCGCTCCCATTTCTTCATTTTTCTAGCCTCCTTCGGCTGGCCATGGTCATACCCGATTAAATGTAAAAAACCATGTGCTAACAAAATCGCCAATTCCTCTCTAATGCTGTGTTTATTTTCCCGTGCTTGTTGTTTGGCACGGGGATAACAGATTACTATTTCTCCCAGATAATCTTTTGGGGCAAAACTGATTCTGCTTTCTTTTTCAGAGAATGACAAGACATCAGTAACTTTGTTTATCCGACGATATCTTTTATTCAGACTTTTGATGGTGGAATTCCCGACAAAAGCTATTGATACTTCTGAGCTGCGGAATCTTGGCATAACTTTCTCAGCCTCATTAAATAACTGCGTGATATATTTGTGCGGTACTTTAAAACCCCCGGACTGGCAGATTTCAACTTTCATTTAAAAGAATATAATGCTATTTGTGTTACTGTTGTTATTTGTATTGGTATTTGAATTTATATTGGTGTTGGTGTTGGAATTTGAATTGAGGTTTGTATTTGTATTGGTATTTGAATTCGAATTTGATGAGGCGTTGGTATTTGAATTTGTCGGAGTAGATGTAGAAATTGCAAAGCTTTTATAAAGCATTTCAAATATTGTCTTATAATCAGCCTGACTTAAAATATTCACATTATAGCTGATGACATATTCATTAATCCCGTAAGAATAATAAACTGTTAACCCATCCAGGCTAATGGCACCTAACAATGTCTTGTCCCAATTCTGAAAAGTAACAATTCTAGCTGAATCAATACCCGGAGACTTAGACAAGTACCAATCACGGGCTGCTAAACGAGCCGGGTTCTCCTGCACATTTACGGTAATAAATTCTCCGCTAGTACTAATCATAGTACCCCGCTCATCCTGGGGATCGCTACCAACTACCCAGCCAGCTGGATAATACACTGAATACCCTTCTTCTGTATCAAAAAAACTGCGTATATAGGTGGTAGCTGTCAGGGCACCCGAACCATTGGGGTTATATCCATTAATCACTTCTTGTCCGTCTGCAAAGCTGTCGCTGTCTGTATCGGCAATTGAAATACTAGTACCAAAAAGGGACTCTTCTACATCGCTCAAACCGTCAGAATCAGAATCTTGGCCTCCAGCCACCGTATTTACATTAAGAGCTGTATTGGTGTTCACATTAGTATTACCAAAAATATT
>JAHIVO010000039.1 GCA_018816445.1 Patescibacteria group bacterium | reverse complement strand
GCAGGCCAGCCGCAGCCGGATCATTGGTGATCACTTGACCTTGAGTTGAATAAAAAGACCCTGGCGTTCCGTCCGGCCCAACCCAAACTGCTGAACCCAAAGTATTTCGTCTATTAGCAGTTCGCACCTGGAAAGATAAAGAAGCCCCGGCTGGTACATCAGAAGTCCAGTCAAAATAATTATAAACTGTTTCATCACTGCCCATATCAAAAGAACCAGAAATAAAATCACCTGATAGAGCATAGCCCGTAGAACTAGAAAAGCGATAACCCCCAACATCTGAATTCCTATAAGCATCCCAGCTGGTACCTCCATTGCGGCTATCAGAAAAAACGCTGGTATCAGCTAAGTAATTTACACTATTAAATTCTATACTGTCCTCATTCCTTAGTTGGTATATCAAATAATAATCGCGGTCATCTGAACCGGGCGAGCTTAAATAAATCCTGTATTGGTAGCCGTCTATTAAGGTAACTGGTGCTGGGAAATCATAACTGCGCCATTCATAATTGCGCGATATAGTATCCGCAGTAGCTAGTGTACCCTGATCAATTTGTGAACCTGAAGTTATGTCATATAAAATTACATACAAGTCATCAGCCGGGTCACGGTTGGTATTCTTTTTAGTATAAAAAGAGATGCCTGAAACTTCCCGATCACCGCCTGGCACTAAAAATTCCTGACCCGCCAATAAATCACGGTAAATTGGAGTCTCTGGATTTTCAGTGTATGTATTGCCTTTAAAAGTCTTATCTGAATAAATTATCACAAATATTGGTTCTAGTAATGAATTTATCCAGCGACTTCCATTATTCCAATGCACTGTTAAATACGGGTCATTAGTATTGTCATAGGGTGCCATATTATTCTGTGGTCTGGATGATCTCAAGCTTATGTAATTATTATTATTAACAGTACCTGATTGCCACTGCACAACTAAATGGTATATCTGACCGGCTGTTAAATTAACATTTTCACTTAAGGAAATCATTTGCCAGCCCGAAGTGGTAGCCTGTAAATCACCATAACCTAAGCCCATAAGCCCCAACCAATTACCTGAAGGAATTCCGCTGGCATCCGATTGCAAACCATAACGATATACCGGACTATTACCCCGCTCTTCTTCTATATAGGCACTAATCTCACTTACTGGTCCTGTGTTTTGTGCGGTAAATGTCATGGCTACCTGCCTCTCGCGCCGGGATAAATTTCCTGCTGTACCAAAAGATTCAATTAAAAACTGGTTGCCCCAATACTGCGCTACGCCCTGGACTAGCTCCACTGCTCCTTCGCCCTCGCTAGTGCTGACAATATTACTCATCGCCCCTTGGTCAAATTCTGCCTGAGAAGTTTGTATCCATTTATGGGAACGCCAATTTGTAAATATTGATCCGATAACAACTTCTGAGGGGCGAGCGGGAGAAAAATCCCAAGCAACATCAGCAACTACTTTTTTTGTATCAAAATCAATCTGCCCGCCTGTTTCAGTAATATCACCGCTGACATCGCGGTAAACCGGCTCAACGCTAATCTGTCTGCTGTATTTATCAAAATTATCTTCAGCACCGGCGAATTCCCATCTGTTGTTATTAATTATTAATCCATGATTGCCAGTTTCTAAATACTTCCAGCCCCGGTTTTTTATGCTTTGGGCAGCCTCAATGCCTGACTGCGCCAGCCAGGCAGCCTCGCTCCTTTCACCGCCTTGCCGGTTAGCCATATGCGCATCAAGAGTTAAAAACATTATACTGGAAATTACCAATGCAAATATCCCCATAGCCACTAATAATTCTATTAAACTCTGGCCTTTTTGGTTAATTTTTATATTATTGGACATTAACTACCCCCATTTCATTTATGGATATGGATTTTGACTCCCCGTTATTCGTAGTAATGGTAATTAAACCGGCATAAGAAGCCTCACCTTTAATACCAGAAAATACTACATCCGGCCCGGCATTATATGTTATTAAAATGGATGAGGGAATATCCACCACCTCATTAAAAGCATCTGCCGGATTATAACTGTCCCCCTTAAAAAGGATAAATTGCTGAGCTTGCAAGTGCACACCATGCGCAGAAAAATATTCCGAAGCCATGGCTTTGTTCTGAGCTCGCCGGAGTGTCTGCGCTACTTCCTGAGAAATATTATCCAGTTGATTAGACACCTGGAAAGACTGGTAAAAGGGGATGGATAAACTGACCACCACTCCCAAGATACCAATCACTAAAAGCACTTCAACAAAAGTAAAGCCTCTTTGCCTGTTTGCATAATGCCTCATAGTTTTATCCTCCCAATTGCCCGGTAAATTGATATATCGGGGATATTATTGCTACCACCAAAAAACCTAAAACTACCCCAATAATTATAAGTAGGACAGGTTCAATAATTGACGATAAATTTTTCGTGACTGAATCAAGATCTTTTTCATAAAATTCAGCCAGATATTTAAAACTGTCTTCTAGTTTACCTGTTTTTTCTCCTTCACCAATCATGCGGCGGGCCATCTTAGGGACATATTCCTCGTTGTTTAATGAAGAAGACAATGACTTGCCCTGCTGAATATTCTTCAGGGCTCTTTGTAATTCAGCCTTATAACATACATTATTTACAACGCCTCTGGCGATGGTTAAGCTTTCATTAATTGTCACTCCGCTTTTCAATAAGATTGACATGGCTCGGGACAAACGCGCTAAATTCAGCATTTTACTTATACGTTTAATTAAAGTGATTCGTAGAATCAGCTTATGAAAAAATGGCTTAGCTAATGATGATTTGACTAGAATGCGTAAGGCAACTATTAAAACTACAAATCCAATAAGCACAAAAATACCATAGTCCACTAAAAAATTTGCGATACCCAAAAAAGCTTTAGTGATAGGCGGCAACTCCAGCCTAAAAGTGCTAAACATGCGGACCAGGCGCGGCAGAATAAAAATACTCAATCCAATGCCTAAAATAAAAGTTCCTGATAAAATAATTATCGGGTATAGCATGGCTGCCCTTACCTTGCGCCTAAGCTCGTAATCTTTTTCCAAAATACCAGCCACATAGCTCAAGTTCTGTTCCAAGGTACCACTTGCTTCGCCTACCTGAACCATGCCAATGGCGATCTCACCAAAAATTTTTGGATATTTTTTCAGGCTATCAGCCAGGGTTTTGCCGTTATTCACATTTTTAAGAATATCGAGAGAAACCTGCTTCATCCGCTTAGAAGACGCTTGCTCAACAATGGCATCTAGGGCTTCAGTTAAAGCTAAACCTGACCGCAGCATGACGCTTATATTGCGGACAAAAATTATTTTATCAATCATGGGTACCCGCCCCGCTCCCATTACTTTGCCAACGCCTTGCTTCGTACTTTTTATCTTAGCTGACCCTTGGTGGATAGAAATTATTACTAATTTCTTTTTTTGTAAATCCTGGATTACTTTCTTTTTGGAGGTAGCCTCAATAGTACCTTTTTTTATCTCCCCTTTTGGAGTGGCTGCTTCATAACTAAACTCCATAAATATATCAGTTTATTTTTTATTCTTATTCCCTGGTGGCCCTAAACAACTCATCTATTGTAGTTGCTCCCTTAACCACCTTATTTAATCCATCATCCAGCATAGTAGTCATACCCTCACTGACAGCCACCTTCCGAATATCATCACTATTTGACCGCTGCATAATAAGCTGGCGTATTTTTTCTGTCACTTCCAGTACCTCAAAAATACCCACCCGGCCTTCATATCCTGTACCATTGCATAATTTACATCCCTTGCCCCGATATAAACGAAAACCTTTTTTGTGCAAACCAATTTTTATGGCACGATCTTTGCCTAATGATTTCTCGAGATTTTTAATATCATCGGATTTTGGTAAATAACTTTCAATGCATCCCTGATGTATGCGGCGGACCAAGCGCTGGGCAATGGCTACATTAACCGTAGAGGCAATTAAAAATGGTTCAATCTTCATATCTAAAAGCCTGGGCAAGGTAGTCGGAGCATCATTAGTATGGAGAGTGGAAAGTACCAGGTGGCCGGTCATGGCCGAATTTATGGCAATGCCGGCTGTATCCTCATCTCTGATTTCTCCTACCATAATTATATCTGGATCCTGGCGAAGAATTGAACGCAACCCATGAGCAAAAGTAAGATTTGTTTTGGCGTTTACCTGTATCTGGTTAACTCCCTCCATGTCATACTCTACCGGATCTTCAATAGTGGAAATATTAACCTCACGGGTGTTCAATATCTTTAATATGGCATAAAGGGTGGTTGTTTTACCTGAACCGGTCGGACCGGTGGCTAATATCATGCCATAAGGCTTTTTAAACCCACGTTCAACTTTCTGCAGATCAGTATTCTCTAAACCTAATTCTGCCAGGGTCAAACGGCGAGATTTTTCTGATAATATCCTCATAACTATTTTTTCGCCGTCTGAAATCGGAATAATTGAAACTCTTACGTCAACGTGTTCATTTTCTACGGAAAAATCAAGTCGACCGTCCTGAGCCGCACGATGTTCATCCGTCCTCAATTTCGACATTATCTTTAACCTGGTCACGATGAAAGGATGGATATCTTTAGGCATAAAAACTACGTCATGCAATATTCCGTCTATGCGGAATCTGACTAAAATCTGTCCTTCATGCGGTTCAATATGAATATCAGATACTTTATTCTGATAAGCGTATTCTAAAATAGTATCTACAATCCTGGTCACCGGCAATTCCAGGTCCTCTCCGGTTTTTTGGCGGGCGGCCTCTATATTTTGCTTAATAATATCGTCAAACTCTTCCTTGAGGCCGCGGTTATAATGGGCTAGGGCCTCGGAAATATCATTGGACATGGCAAAATAACGAACTACCTGCTCACCCGTTTTCTTCTGGATAAACTGGATTATCTCCTCGTCACCCGGATCAAACATAGCCACCTTAATGCCTCCCTGATCACGATCAAAAGAAATTATATTTTGCTTTTTAGCTACCAGCTCTGGAATAATCCTTAATACACCATCTTCAATACTTTTCTTTTTTAAATTCACAAAGGGAACCTCAAAAATATCAGCAATTACCTGGCCTAAATGCTCACCTGAAAGAAACTCGTATTCTGATAATATTTTTTCCAGTGGTAAATTAGTACTATGAGATTTTTCTTGAGCCATATTTAACTGATCTTTAGTTAAAAGCTCAGATTCAACTAGTACTTTTTGTAATTTTTGATAATCTATTGGCATTTACGTTGAAGTGTATTTTCTTACCTTAGTTACTAAGTCCATCAAACTGACATCTGATTTTATTAAATAATCAATGGCACCTAGCTCTTTACCTCGTTTTATGTCCGCCTCCTGACCTAAATTAGACAGTATAACTACGGGAATTTTCTTTGTTTGTTCATTAGCTTTCAACTCCTCAAGAACCAAAAATCCATCCTTACCAGGCATAATCAGGTCTAATAATATCACATTGGGTTTCTCAATCTGGGCCTTTCTCAGGCATTCATCACCCGTTGTAGCCATGGAAACCTCAAAACCACTTATCCTTAATTTATTACTATAAATTTTTAATAATGAAAGGTCATCTTCAGTTAATAATACCTTATTTTTTTTAACCATAAGATTATTGATTATTTTGGAATTTCAAATCTAACTGTCGTACCCTTGCCTTCTTCAGATTCTATCCAAATTTTCCCCTTATGCGCATCAATAATTATTTTAGATAAAAAAAGCCCCAGGCCAGAACCCTTGGTATTTTTGTTAATCACATTTTTGGCTCTGAAAAATTTTGTAAAAACCTCGTCTTGCTGATCCTCTGGTATGCCCACCCCTGTATCGCGACAGCTGAACTCAATAGTCTCTCCCTTATCAATTACGTGTACAGTAGCCGAGCCCTTGCCACCAATATATTTAATGGCATTAGTAAGCGCGTTTTCAATAACTTGCTTTATTTTTATAATATCTAATTTAACAGGTGGAATCATCTTAGCTGGCTTTTCAAATATTAATTCGCAATTTGAAGCTTTAGCCAATGGAGTTAAACGCCTAATAGTATTTTCCACTAATTGAACAAAATCAACGGGTTTTAAATCTACGGCCATGTTTTCAGAATCAAGCCTAACAACATTTAAGTAATCATTAACCATTTTTATGGAATCAATATTTATATCATAGGCCTCAGTTAAATATTCCTTTTGGCCAGGAGAAGTCTTGCCCAAATCACCAGTTAACAAGGATTCTAAATAACCCTTTATTATTGATAAAGGGGTGCGTAATTGATGACTGATTATTGATATAAAAGCAGATCTACGATTCTCGGTTTTTTCAATTTCATCTTTACAAATAGTGGCCAATCTCTTACGCAAACTCAATAAGTAAGCTAGTGCTGCTATCAAGGCCAGAAATAATAAAATTATAATTATCCAATGCATAAATTTTGTATTTTGCTATGTTAAAAATACCACAAAAAAAGGGTTTTGTCAATGTAAAAAATATTTATTTATTAAAATTCATCGGTTAATTGACAATTTCGTAATATTATGCTAAAATTAACTTATAAAATAATATAAAAATAAAAAGTATGACCAACGATAGTCCAATTTCTTCAAACAAAGTGGCACTAAAAACTCTTAGCCAAAATATATATTTCAAAAAGAGGAAGCGGACGCTTAACTTAATAAACCTGCTTGAGCGTTTCTTAAGGTCAAAATATTATGCAAAAAATAAATACAATATTTAAAGAAGCAGCCAGTAAAAATGCTTCTGATATTCATCTCACCGTAAGCCATCCCCCCATTTTCCGCATTGATGGTGAATTAACTGATATGCCTGAAAGTGAACCGATGACTCAGAAAGAAACTGAAGAGCTAATTTTTAGCATCTTAACCGAAAAACAAAAACAAATACTTATTGAACACCGGGAACTGGATCTGTCTTACGAGATAGAAGGAGTATCCAGGTTTCGCGTTAATTGTTTTTGGGAAAAAAACAGTGTTTGTTTGGCGGCTCGTATTATTACGCCAGCTATCCCGACAATGGAAGAAATCCTGATGCCGCAGGTTGTTTACGATCTAATGCGCCTTAAACAAGGGCTGGTCCTGGTCACTGGGCCAACCGGATGCGGCAAATCAACTTCTTTGGCTGCTATGATCAGCCTGATTAATAAAGAGCGGGCGGCACATATCATTACTTTAGAGGATCCAATTGAATTTATTTATAAACCAAATTCTGGTAAAAGCTTAATAGTACAAAGGCAGCTGAGCACGGATATGAACTCATTTGCCCAGGCCTTGAAGCATGTTCTGCGCCAGGATCCCAATGTAATTCTAGTGGGCGAGATGCGCGATCTAGAAACTATTGCTGCCACCATTACACTGGCTGAAACCGGGCACTTAGTATTAGCCACTCTGCATACGCACAACGCCGCCCAGACAGTAGACCGTATTATAGATGTCTTCCCGCCCTACCAGCAGTCCCAGGTAAGGCTACAAGTCTCCCTTTTCCTTAAAGGAATTATTTCACAGCAGCTCCTGCCAAAAGTACAGGGCAGCCGGATTGCTTCACGCGAAGTATTGATCAATACACCGGCCATTGCCAATCTAATCAGAGAAAATAAAATACCCCAGATTAAGACAGTCATTCAGACCAGCGCAGAAGAGGGCATGTTTTCAATGGATCAGGATTTAAAAAGGCTTTTTGAAGATGGGTATATCACTAAAGAAGTAGCCAAGAGTTTCATGGTAACGCCATCCCTGCTCAATTAAAATGTAAAAAAATCCAAAGAGGCTATCCTCCTTGCTCTCAAGCGGGTTTTATGATACTGTTTACAGTCGTATTACGCGCCCATAGCT
>JAHIVO010000094.1 GCA_018816445.1 Patescibacteria group bacterium | reverse complement strand
AGCGCATATACGGCGTCCAACGGGGTAAAACTGGTTGGGGCTGACTTCCAGATTGATACATCCGATACCAACCCATCGCTTGAAGTGGCGGATGGCGGGCTGCGAGCGAAAGTGGACGATACCAGCGTCCAGCGCACAGCGGGCGGATTGGCAATCAAGGCGGTTGACGGCAGTGTGTTGACTGGCCTTCCGTCAACGCCTTCCGGCGCTGGCAAACTGCCTACGGTGAACCTGGGCACTGGCACAGCGGACAATACCCGCTTTCTGAGGGGAGACCAGTCGTGGGCTGAGCCTCCTGGCGGCGCAGGCGTTGTCTCTATCAACTATACGAAGGCCCTGGATACCGACATAGTGCCAGTTACGGTATTCGGAACTGCCGCAGAGACGACCTTCCATAGTTACACCGTGCCCGCTGGAACTTTAGGGACTGACAAGATCATCCGGCTTACCCTTGCGGGAACCTATCGGAACAATACTAACAGCAACCAGGTGCTTGGGGCGCGATTGAAGTATGGCGGGACGATTCTCTGCTCGCGCATTTCTGGAAGTATCGGGAAGGACGCGGGCACCGGCAGCTTTGCTTTTGTGTTTCACCTGGCCGCCGCCGGAGCGACTGACGCGCAACAGGGATTCCTGCAGTGCAGCATAGAATCCGGCGCCGATGTTTCAGTTAACTGGGATGACAGAGGCCGCTCCACGATAGACAGCACGGCAGAGCAGACCCTGTTAATCACGGTTTGGCATAGCCTGGGCCATTCGCAGCTCACAATCACGAAATTGATTGCCCATGCGGAGCTTCTGAATGCTTCTGATACTGTGGGTGCGCCCCTGGATGCTTCCTACATAACCATTGCGGCAAACGGGAGCCTCACCGCAGAAAGGGCGTTGACGGCTGGAGAAGGCATAGACCTGACCGATGGGGGGGCAAACTCGACCATTACCATTGATGGCGAGGACGCCTCTGACACGAACAAGGGCATTGTGGAACTAGCGACCGCAGCCGAGACCACTACCGGCACTGACGCGGGTCGAGCGGTTACGCCAGATGCGTTAGCAGGGTCGGATTATGGCAAGCGCATTGTCGAGGTCAAGGTCATCGACGACGCGACTCACCTGGCTACTGGCGACGGGAAGGCAATTATCTGCATACCGGCGGAACTCAATGGCTGGAACCTGGTCGCCGCGCATGGGTTTGTTACCACGCCGGACGCTGCGGCGGTTGCAACCTTCCAGGTGCGGAATGTTACCGATGCGGTGGACATGCTCAGCACACCGATTACTATTGACGCGACCGAATACACCAGTTATACGGCGGCGGCTCCGCCCGTAATAGACGCGGCCCATGATGATGTTGCAACTGGGGACCTGATTGCGATTGACAAGGACGTGGCGGGCACTGCTGAGAAGGGGGACGGGGTAATTCTCGTCTTTGCGCTGCCATGATGGTTCGCAAGGGCAAGTGTAGTCGCTGTCGAGGGTGCTGCCATTACGAGCCTTTAGGGTGGCTCTGCACACGCTACAACGCCATTACCAACACCTGCACGATAGAGGCGACGATGACGGGGCTGAAACCTGATAGGGCTGTTTGCCCGCACCCGAATAGGCCAGCAGATTTCCCGCAGGTGGGCGACCTTTATCTGTTGCCGGCAGAGTGCGGCTTTTGGTTTGAGGACAGCGACACGGGAGAGACGATAACACAGGAAGTTTACCTGAACCGGCAGATAGCGGCCTTGCCAACGTTCACCGCTGAGGCAGAGGCCGTCCTTCAAGAGCACTATGCCAACCACGCTAAACTGTATGCAGGCCACAAGCCAGGCGACCCCCCGCCTGACCATACTCCCCTGATGGCAGATTTCGAGAAGAAGGTTGGCGCGCTTGGATTCAAGGGTGTTGAGGAACTTATGCAGGCTCGCAGACTCACCGCGACGCTGACGGAGTTGAAGGCCGATGGTCAAGCACCTATTTCACGATAAGCGGCAGATGAGGTGCGCCGAGTTCGCTGACCGCCTGATAGCGGATGGCTGGAAGGCCGTCGGACTTGCGGGAGATATGCTGACGCTGGCGAAGGATGGTGCACTCCAAACCATAGACCTCCGGCATGATGTT
>JAHIVO010000038.1 GCA_018816445.1 Patescibacteria group bacterium | reverse complement strand
GCGATGGCGTGGAGGAAATCGTTACTGGTGTAGGCGGAGACGGCAATCCGGTAGTTAGGTTTTTTGATGCGGCTGGCGGACAAGTGCTGGATGAGTTTGAGGCCTATAGTAGTGATTTCCAAAACGGAATTACCTTAGCCTCTGGCTTGTTTGAATTGTAATTCCTCAAATAATTAAAAAATTATATGGCCAGGCGAAAAAGTAGTCCGCCTGGTTTTGGCTTTACAAAAGTCTAAAAATGCGCTATAATATAGATATAAAATAAAAATTAGAAACAAAAATCAGCCATAATGAAAGGTCAAAAAACAACCAATTTTTTTGCTATCGGAGCAGTTACTGTTATAGTAATTGCTTTTCTGTCGTGCCAAGCTTGGGCTGAGACTAAGTCCTCAGTTAAACATAATCAGGTCTTGGATAGTAAAATTGTTTTAGACAATGGTATTTATAAGTCACCAGTATTTGAGACGGATACAGAATTTAATTTAGTAGGCCTAGCCTGGCGAGGCAGTGATGAGGTAGAATTTTCCGTCAGGTTTAATGATGGCGATAAATGGAGTCAGTGGTACAGCTCAGAAGCTGATGATTTTATTATTAAGGAGGACTGGCATTATAATGTTGAGCCGGTTATTACCGAGGATAGTAATAAAATCCAGTATTCTTTGCAGTCCAATGGGCCTGTTGAAGCAGTTAAAATTCATTTAATTAATACTACCAAAAAAAATAGTTTACCTGAATGGAATTTTTTAAAATTTTTATTTGGTCAGGCAGTGGCTGAATCTGAATTAAATATAATTTCACGAAGTGACTGGAAAGCCGATGAGGAATGGCGCTTGGATGGCGAGGGCGAGAAAATTTGGCCAGTAGAGCATGCCTGGCCAGCCAAGTTTGTTATCCATCATACTGCCGGCAGTGATGGCGGTGACGATCCAGGTGCTACGATCCGCGGGATTTATTATTGGCATGGAGTGGTTTTGGGCTGGGGTGATATTGGCTATAATTATTTAATTGATCAGCAGGGCAATATATATGAAGGCAGATATGGCGGTGATGGGACGATTGGCGCTCATGCGTACAGAAGCAAATCATGTGCTAAACAGCGATTTGGCAGCGAAGAATTAGAAGCTGATTTTAATAAAGGCACAATTGGCATTTCCGTACTGGGTGATTATGAAAATTCGTCATTAGCTTTAAGCAAGAAGGTTAAAAATGCTTTAGCAGAGTTAATCGGTCACAAGGCCGCTGAATTTGAGATTATTCCCAAAGGTGAAAGTTTTTTGATTGATGATACTTATCCTAATATTGTTGGTCATCGTGATCTCGACTGCACTGATTGCCCGGGCATAAAATTATATAATAAATTAGAAGATATTCGGAATTTAGCCCAAGAAGTATATTTATCATCTGGTGGCAGTCCTGAAGAAATAGTCAAAGCTACATATATTGATCAAAGTGAGAAGACAATAGAAATAAATGCCGGAGAAACCAGGGAGTTCTGGGTTGAATTCCGCAATGACGGCAATATTATCTGGCGCAACTATGCCCCGACTACTCTGCAAGTAGTGGCTAAAAGTAAGGCCCCGGGTTTTTATTTGTCAGGCGCAGAGCCTGATGTTTCGGTAGCTACCTTAACCACCCCGAATGTTGCACCCAATGAAATTGGCCGGTTTGTTTTTACCATTCAGGCTCCGGAAGATAAGCTGGAAATTACTGAGGAGTTTGCCATCCAATTCGGCAACACAATAATTAAAAACACCAACTTTACCATAACAGCTCAGGTCAGCGGGTATGCTTTTGCCGGAGTTCTGGATAACCAGGATATATTGCCGGCCACTTTTACTAATGGTCAGCAAACCGTAACTATTCAGTTCATGAACAGGGGCCGTGAAATCTGGCACCAGGATGATGTAAAACTTAATATTTATGACTTAGGTTATGAGGTCAGCAAGTATTATGATTCTACCTGGCCGGATGAATTCGGACAGATAAATTTTCAAGAAACTGAAGTTGGCACCAATAGCATGGCTACATTTAAATTTAAATTCTTCAGCCCGGCAGTGCCTGGATTGTATAAAAACATATATAAACTGGTTAGTGATAATCAAATTGTTCAGGAAGAAGATTACTCAGTCACCCGCGTTGATTCAATGCATCAGGCTGAATTAGTTTCATATGATGTTCCCCCAGCTGTACTGAATGTATGGCGGTTCCCGGCTACAGTCAGTATAAAGAACACAGGCATAACTACCTGGGACAGGAATACCTTGCTAAAAGTATATGATTTAGGCGGCCAGGTAAGCCGGTTTAAAGATCCTGCTTGGCTGGATAATTACACTGCCGCCAGGCTTAATGAAACTAGTGTTAAGCCGGGTGATACCGGGACGTTTGAATTTTATTTCCGGTCACCCCATGAAACAGGCTTGTTTTACAACAGGTTTGAATTAGTAAGCAATAATTCCTCAGTTTATAATGGCAGTTTTATTCAAGTCACGCG
>JAHIVO010000037.1 GCA_018816445.1 Patescibacteria group bacterium | reverse complement strand
TGTGTAAAAAAATAAACAGGTCGTTCAACCAACCTAGTTATTAACGCTCAATATAGCAGTCAGGTAATACTTTGTCAATGTAGGCAGTGGTTATTTATTGAGTAATGCGTTTGTTTGCTTTATTTTTTTATTGCCCCCACGCCAATAGTTTTGTAATAGTTTTTGGTTTTAGGTTTTAGGATTTTGGTCATTTAGTCATTGGAATTGCCTGCTCCGTACTATGAACATAGTGAAGAGTTTACGGGGTTTGGTTATTGAAAATTGGTAGTTGGTTGTTCCCGCCTTCGGCGGGCCGGGATTGATTTTCCGCGGAAATACCATTGACGCAATACCGCGTTGGTGCTACGGTGGAAGTGAGGAAAATAAAATAAAAAAGACCTTTGAAAAAGGCCACAATCAGGAAAGATTGAGGTGATTTACCATGCCTAAAAAGTGGAATAGAGAGAATCGTAATACTGAAATACTGTAACACTAGGAGGTGTGTTATGTATCGGAAGGTTGCATTACTAACAGTGATTTTCGTGATGGCTATGTTCGTAGCCTGCGAGCAAACCGGCGACGAAAATCCAGTGTCACCTGATTCGGGACATGAAACCGTAATTGGAGACAACGTCCGGGTCATTGATGATCAAGCTGGCCTGAATATGACCGGAATGACTGATTCAACTTTAGAGTTTAGTTATTCTGGGGCAGCGCCGGAAATTTCAGAAAATGACATTGTTGTCGGAACTGAACAGGGAGGATATCTCAAAAAGGTTATTTCGGTAACGAAAGACCCAAATCTACTGAAGCTGCGCGTTGGAGAGGTAACTCTGGCTGATGTGATCCGTAAAGGTGTTATGGATACAACACTACAGGTGAAGATCGGGTCGGATGTTGAGTCGACTCCGGGTACTATCAGTCTGTCAGCAGTGGATGTCGTTGACATTGCGTCTGGCGTGATCCTGGCTGAAAAGTACATAAATCTCGATAACAAGGTACTGTTTAACGGAAGCAGCGGCGGGGTGGATCTGCTTGTCAAGATCACCAAGGGTGTCATTGATTTTCAGTCAGAGCTTGACGTTGGTTTCGAGTTTGACTGGGGAATCAAGGAGTTTCATACTGTTGTGAATAGTGACCTTGATTTTGACTTTGACGTTTTTATCGAATCTTCCCAGAAGTTTGACCTTTCACGGGAGACTTCCCTAATCTCGTTTCATAAACAGCAGGTTATCGGTGCTGTTGGCATTGTTCCCATCTGGGTTGATGTGAATGTCGAATTCGTCGCTGGGTTTGAGGCGATCGCGTATGGCCATCAGACTGTCACTGGCGGGTTTGACAGCGATTTCTCGCTTGAGTTCGGAGCTCGGTACCAGAATGGCGCGTGGAAAGACGTTTGGGAATACGGCGCTAATTTCAATGAACATCCGATTGTGTGGGACAACGAAATTGGCGTCTACGCCAGAGTGTACGTTAGGCCGCAGATTGAGGTTAAGCTGGAATCCATAGTCGGTCCATATCTTGAGGTGGAGCCGTATTGTGCGTTTGAAGCGGAAGTCTATGATGCCAGGTCTTGGTCATGGGAGCTGTACGGTGGTATTGAAGGCAATCTTGGCTTTGAGGTAGCTATCCTTGATTGGCAGTTTGCCAATTATGATGCGTATCTTGAGAAGTGGGAGGTATTGATCGCTTCAGGCAGCGGACAGGATGAACCGCCAGAGGGCGATAATCCGATTGCTGACGCGGGTGGTCCGTACTATGGCAAGGTCAATGAGGAAATTCAGTACAATGGCGGCGGTTTCTCAGCCAATAGCTATATTACTGATTACTGCTGGGAGTTGATCACCAAGAGCACTTGCCAGAAAAATCCCACGGAGACTCCTTTTCAAACAGGTACCTATACCATTCGCTTAAAGGTTGAAGACAATAATGGCAACTTTAGCGATTGGGACAAGGCTACTGTGTATATCAGTGATGACGGCGACGACCCGGATGATCCAGATCCAAATGATGAACAACCCATAGCTGACGCCGGCGGTCCATACAGCACTAAGCTCAACGAGTCGATCGAGTTGAACAGCACGGGCAGCTATGATCCGGACGGCGACGAGATTACACGCTGGGATTGGGATTTTGCTGACGGAGAAAATTCTAGCCAGGAGAATCCGCGACACAGCTGGGATGAGGCCGGCGTCTACTTTCCGTCATTACGGGTATACGCTAATGGTCAGTGGAGTGAATGGGATGAATGCCGCGTGACTGTTGAAGAGGATGAACCAGAACCACAAACGGCGATGATTGAATTGGCCGTAAACCTTGAGCAAGCGCCGTGTTACATCAATGGCGAGTTAGTGGGTTACGGTGACTATCATGACGAGTATACGGTAGGCGAACGCTACGTGGTTTCTTGGGGTGAGGTTGAGAATTATCGTACGCCAAGCGGTGATGATTTTTACCTTACCGAAGACGGTTTTTCCAAGTACTATGAGTACGAGTTGATTGACGATGGACCGGATCTTGTACTTGATTCGTTAGTTATCCTGAACGCCAATCATGAACCACAGACCATCTTCTATCCCACACAGGCAATTTTTGCCGAGGCCTATTTGCGGAATACCGGCAGCGAGGATTACCAGATGAATTATATTCTGAGTGTCCTTGATGAGATGTCACGAGAGCGATTTCGAGACGAGGGGAACATATTGGTAAGAGTTGGTTATTCTCATGGCATTTCTTTTGATATCCGCCGTGATGGAATAGCATGGCCAGTCGGTCAGTATCGAGTCTTGTTTTCCGCTGATAGCATATCTCACGAAGAAGGGTTTGTCATTGAGCCGGGTGAATACGAGGACACTGTTGACGTCCGATTTGACGAGATTCGACTCACATTACCGATACGAGGCTACTATTTGGCGGGTGAACTCGTCCAGTGTTCCTTTGACTTTGTGAATTTAGGCAAAGAAGGTAACTGGAACTGGATCATTTCCGCGGTAGATTCCTCGAGCCGTGTTGTTTGGGAGTCGTGGGAAGAGGAGGATCAGTACGCGACAGAGAGCGGCTGGAACAGAAGTACTGGCTTAAATCTGTGGAGCGTAGCCACGACGCCGGGTGTCTGGAACATCCACGCGACTATTCTCAGCAACAGCACTACCATACCTGGTGAACGCCCTCAAGGGCTCGTTACCGCTGATACCAGCCTCAGTTTTGAAGTATATGATTCCACGGAATTGAAAGTGGAAGAGATTTATTTCACTAATGAGGATGGCGACCGCTTAACCTCGTTTGCTCCTGGTCAACCGTTTTATCTGATTGCAAAAGTCAGAAATACTGGTTCAAACTGCTATGTGGTGCTGCATCATTGGGTCGTTCTTCGTTCTGATGGCAGCCAGGTGCTGAGTGCGCGAGATCGTAACAGGGAGATTGTTGACTACGAGACCCGCGAGATTTCCACCTTTCTTTACAATGACACGGAATACTGGCCTGCTGGAAAGTACACGGTACTCTTTAGTCCAGAGGTTTTCCATGCATCTGCATCTGCAACGTTTCAGATTGTGGAGTAGGTAGTTAGTATATGGCACTTTGCAATCCGCTCTCTCTTTGAGGGAGCGGGTTTTTTTATCCCTGCTCCCACACCAATAGTTTGGTGTAAATTTCTAATTCCTAATTACCAATTTCTAATCAATGACTAATTATCCAATGTCCAATTTAATAATTTAGCCATTAGGCATTGGAACTTCCCTGATATTCATCAGGGCAAGGAATAGATATTAGATATTAGTCATTGCCGCCCATGGCGGCGATTTTTACGTCCAACTTTATAATTTTACCATTTGCATCGCTGGTACTGTCGGAAACAGCCTGGGTTAATCTGATTGGGACATTGTTGATCCCAGATAATTTTGGGTCAGCGACAGCCTGATCATTTTGGCCGCAGCTTGAACCCAAAATCAGAGCGACCAGCAAGGGCAAAGCCAAAATCAAAACACACAGTTTTCCCCGAAGAGACATTGCTCCTCCTTTGTTTTACGTTTACGGTTGCTGAGTACATTTGACTTAGAAGGTTCAAATATTAATAAATAATTGTATGATAAAATTTTTTTTTAAGGCTGTGAGTTGATTTAGTTTTTAATAAAAAAACTCTCCTGAAGAATCAGAAGAGTTTAAAGGTGCTTTTTCCATAGCATTGGATCAGAATGGTCCGTCAGGATCATTCAGGTGGTAAAACCGACCAGTAAGGGTGAGCCAGTAGCATCCTTCATATCCGTATACTAGAAATGCGTTTTGATCGGGAACCCAGGTGATTATTCTAGCGATATCATCAAACGCAAAACCGGAGCTGAATGTCCAGTTATAAGTTGTACCGATATGAAGCGAATCAGCTCCATTGTAATCCGAGCAATAGGCAAAGTGTTCCCCGTCAGCGGAAAAAGCCAAACGATAGAGGTAATCATCAATGACTTTTTGTGGGGCGCTTGATTGGCTGGGATTAAGTGTGTACAAACCTGACCTTGTTTTGTACACTAACAGGTCGTTATCCACCCAATTGAGATCAATCCATTCGTCATAAAGAGTACCGAAACGATCGGAAATCATTTTAGCACCCGTTCCATCAATCTTGACCTTGTAGATCCAGCATCTTGACTCCCATTCATGATGGGCAAAAGCAATCCATTGCCCATCCGGAGAAAAAGCCGGACTATGGTTATAACAATAGCCGCTGGTAGCGTAAACGAGTTTTACGTTCTGGGTTTGGGCGTCAAACAAGTAAATACCCTTGATGTAGACTCCCCAGGCTAGATAGCGGCTGTCAGCTGACCAGCGAAAGTCGTAAGCCCGGCTGCCGGCCGCTATAATATCTTTGACAATCGCTCCGGCTGAATTAATAACCAGGATATGAGTATCTCCAGTCAGTACTGCCACATACTGGTTATCAGGCGAACGCACAGGAGCGCTGCTGACTGTACCGATGTTGGCTGCTAAAACCACCGGATCAATACCATCAAGCTGGACAGTATAGAGCGATTGTTCGTGCCCATAGACAAAGGTATGACTCGGGCAGGGTTCCAGCGTGATATTCCAGTGGTTCACAATGTCCGCATCCCGATGTTCAAAAACTTCGTGATACGGAAAATAACCGGCATAGCGAATCCAAATATCGCGCGGCCGCAGACCCCAATAGAGACTGTCTAAGAGACAGGGCGTGTAATCATAGAAATTACCCTGCACATACACGGACGCCCCCGACGGTTCACTGTTGATGTATAGTTTGGTGGGGTGCGCTGTCAGGTAAGCCTCAACTTCAGTAGTGTCATTTATGTCCACCCACTCGTGGCTTTCCCACGGATTATAGTTTTCCATGGTCAGTATGATATTGTGGCTTCCTCCCGTCGCGTTTATGTATTGTGGTGTAAACAGGCCGGTATTTTTTTGGTCTAGATGAATAAGCGCCCCAGTAGGTTGGGAAGTGATATGCAGAACACCATGCGGGCCGTCGTCCGGTCCAACGCCATTTTCACTGCAGCTAAACATCAGCAGACTGCAGGTAATCATTGTTAAGAAAATCAGCTGTTTCATAGCTATACTCCTCTTCAAGTCAGTAGAGTGTTTTATTAATGATCTATTTATTATTATACTACCTTAAGGTAAATAAGTTATTTTGTCAAAGGTAAATGTTTTTAGATAAATAATTAGGCTTGTCTTGCCCCCCACGCCAATAGCCCTTAATTACCGGGGTGTAATTTTTTAATAATTTTATTGGTGAGGGGATTATTTTGTTGACGGCTTGTTGACAACTTTTATTTTTTAGTATATACTAAAGTTGTCAACTAAATAAATATATGGATATTAAAAAACTTATATTAGAGCGGATAAAAGATAAAGGCTGGGTAAAATCAGCCGAGATAATTAAAAAAACCGGGTTTTCAAGGGAATACGTGGGCCGTTTTTTGCGCCAGCTGCAGGAGGAAGGCATAATTGTCATGGTCGGCAAGGCTAACCAGGCCAGGTACGTGGCAGCCAATTCCCGGGCAGTCAATAAGGCCAAACAGCTCATCTTGAGCAAGCGGCTTACCTTGCAAAATAAAAACCTAAAGGAGGATCTGGTACTGGAACAGCTTAAGCGTGAAACCGGCATTTGGCTGGGTTTGCCAGGCAACACTTCGGCTATTCTTGATTATGGCTTTACTGAAATGCTGAATAACGCCATTGAGCATTCGCAGTCAAAAAAAATCACGGTGCAGATCAGCCACGGCCCGGGCCAGATAGTGTTTGAGGTGGTTGACCAGGGAATCGGAATTTATAAAAATATCATGCGCCGGCACAAGCTTGATAATCAGGAACAGGCCATAGAAGAATTAATGAAAGGCAAGCAGACTACCATGCCCCGGGCCCATTCCGGGGAGGGCATATTTTTTTGTTCAAAAGTCGCGGATATACTGCTGATACAGGGCAGGGACAAGTCTTTGGAGTTTAATAATATTATTGGGGATATTTTCGTGAAAACACGCCACAGCCGGACCCCAGGCACGCGCGTTGTTTTTCGCCTGTCGCCAAAGACCAAAAAGTCGCTGGATTCTGTTTTCCGCAAATACAGCGACGGCGCTTTCACTTTTTCAAAAACTCAGGTTAAAGTGAAAATGTTTTCAGGAAAATCCGATTATCTTTCGCGTTCACAAGCCCGTCGCTTAGTCAGCGGGCTGGATAAATTCAAGACGATAATTCTGGATTTCAGCCAGGTACCGGCAATCGGGCAGGCTTTTGCCGATGAGGTGTTCCGGGTGTTCCAAAAACGGAATCCTGAGATCGCCATCCAGCCAATCAATATGAATGAAGCAGCCAGGTTTATGGTTAACCGCGCGCGGACAGTTAGGTAAGCCCCCACGCCAATAGTTTTGTAATAGTTTTAGGTTTTAGGTTTTAGGATTTTGGTCATTTAGTCATTGGAATTGCCCGCCCCGTACTATGAACATAGTGAAGAGTTTACGGGGTTTGGTTATTGAAAATTGGTAATTGGTTGTTCCCGCCTTCGGCGGGCCGGGATTGCTTTTTTATTTGACTATTAATAGAATTTTTTGTAAGTTAAAGTACTTTGGAATTATCGGTCATTGACAATTAAATATCGCAAATAGGAGGTTTTTAATGCATTCAATGGCACACACGGGTGATAACCATCACCCAAGAGGTTTTAAGTTCATCTTCTGGGGTGAACTGGCAGAACGCGCGAGCTTCTACGGAATGAAAGCTCTGCTGGTCATGTACATGATCGAGAAGCTAGGGTATTCCGATGCGAACAGCGCCACCATTGCGTCATTCTTTACTGCTGCCTGTTATATCCTGCCGATCATCGGCGGTATTATCGCAGATCGGTGGCTGGGGAAATTCAAGACCATCATCTACTTTGCCATTCCGTATATCTGCGGACATCTTATTCTGGGGACGTTCACCGCTGAACTCGGCTTGTATGTGGCGCTGGCACTATTGGCAGGCGGATCCGGCGCAATTAAGCCGAACATCACCACGCTCATGGGTCTGATGTACGAGAAGGAGGGAAAGTCGCATCTTATGTCACGGGCCTTTTCCCTGTTTTACATGTCGATCAACATCGGCGCAGCTTCGACCATGATGACCCTGCCGTTTATACGCGATCACTACGGGTACAGCATTGCTTTCATGGCTCCTACCGTTTTAATGGCGGTCTCACTCGGGATTTTTTATCTCGGTAAACGGCATTATCCCATGGAGGATGTGCGCAAGCTGCAGCTGAAAGTCAAAACAGATGACGAGCGTCGTGAAGAGCTGGCGGTCCTGGGTCGTTTGTCCGGAATCTTTATTCTCATTACCTTTTTTTGGTCGATCTTTGACCAGTCCTACTCTACCTGGACCCTGTTCGCGCGCGATTACCTGGTGCTCGATACGTTCATCGGCCACATCCCCCCGGACGCAATTCAGGGCGTGAACCCCATTTTGATCGTCATGATGACGCCGTTTTTTACCTGGCTCTGGAGAAAAACAGACCGTGATGAAGAACACAAGCTGTCATCGCCCAAGAAAATGCTGATCGGTTTTATTCTGACGATTTCATGTATGGGCCTTATGTCGGTGGCCGGCTATGCAGCGGCTGCCAGCAAGATCTCGATCATGTGGGAAGTTGCTGCCTACATCATGATTACCGCGGCAGAACTTTGTATTTCTGTCATCGGTCTGCAGCTGGCTTTTGAGGAGGCACCCGAGCGGATGAAGTCGTTTATCATGGGGGTTTTCCTCTTCACCGTGTTTATCGGTGACATTCTGGCCGGTTTTTTCGCGAGAGCGTATACGGTCATAGCGCCGGGAAATTACTTCGGCCTGATGACCATTATGGTTACCATCGTAGCGATCCTTTTCTATTTTGTCGGCAAGCGTTTCGAACGCCGAAGGGCATAAACGCTGCTTTCAATTTTAACTTGCCGAGTCCCTGCTGTGGTAGCGGGGACTTTTTTTATCCTTGCCCCCACGCCAATAGCTATTATATAAAAGGCTTTTACTTTTGACATAGTTTCACGTATCCGCTAAGATGACATAATCTAAAAAAATTAAGAGAACCTTTTTACTGCAATCGTCAGAATATATAGGAGGTGACGATGGAAGCTCCGAAGTTAGCGGCACTCGCGCGCACGTGGGTAGTCAGGATGAATGAACACGATGTAGAGGCAGTGCTGGCTCTCTATGCGGATGATGCTGAACATGTCAGCCCAGCGCTCCGTGTACAGCAGCCGGAGACCAATGGTATCATGTCCGGGAAGGATAAACTAAGGGCATGGTGGACGGATGCATTCAGCCGTCTTTCCACGCTTCGGTATGAACTTAAGTCGGTCACGGCTCAAGCTCCGGATAGGGTGGTTATAGAATATGAGCGCTTTGTCGATGGCGAAGAAACCCTCCGAGTAGCGGAGATTTTCGAGATCAACGATGCCGGGCTCATCAAGAGGTCGCGCGTGTATCGCGGATAAAGATCGAGCAATTCTCCAGCTGATTGTTTTTTCGGCAAAAATAGGGTCTCGCACAGTGTGAGACCCTATTTTATTAGTTGATTTTTAGCTTCATTGAGAATAAAATACAGGTATGGTGAGTTTTTTGTAACCTCTATATGGAAGGGGGTGAGTTTTATGAAAAAAACACTGGTGGTACTTGCGGTGATTATTGGTGCAACCGCGCTGACAGCAGGGGCCGTGAAAGCGTATGCAAACCGTGACATTACCGCAACGCTCGGTGGTGCTCCGGGCGATGTTTTTAATGTGGACGGTACGCTCGGCGTCAGCGCGCTGAGGGTCGGCGCGCAAGGGATGGGCGGCGTCACGCAGTTTAACGGTACCATTATCAATAATACAACACAGGATGGCGCAGACCTGCCCGTGACTTTCGGCGACAATGTGCGCATTGACGGCCGGGTGTACCGGGGGGCAGGGGACGGGCCGTACGACGACAAGCCGTTTATCATCAACGATAATGCATGGGTCGTTGGCGATCTCGAGGTGACTGGCCGGCTGCAGATCGGGCGGTCGATCGATGGGAACGGCGTCGTCACGACGGGAACGATTTCAGACCACGCTGTCACGGATACGCTCCATGCGGCAGACAGCAACCTTGAGACCACGGCAACAGAAGACGACCCAGACGTTCTCCTCGAAAAGAGCGGTACCAATGGCGAGAGCACGGTTTTTTGCGCATTCAGCGGTTACTTCACTACCGACACTGACGGCGGCATGGTTGCCGCGTATCTCCTCGTTGACGGAGAGGAGGTGCACTCGACCATTCGCGCAGCAGTCAGCCCCCACGCGTATGATATGTTTAACGTGAGCTTCAATACAACCGTATCCGTAGAGTCGGGAACCCATGAATACCAGGTGGTCTGGTATACTGACAGCGGCGCTACTGCTACGATGTATAACGGATCGTTCGACACGATTGAGTTGAAACGGTAGGCGTCCAGCAATCGCGAACCTCCAGATCAGTCCGGGGGTTCGTTTTTTTTACACCATTGTCGTGTGCCCGCTTCACGTTTTTTAGTGGATTCCCCCACATCAATTATGGGGGCCTGCCCGCCGATTTATTCGCCGAAGCATTTATGCGTAGGCGGAAGCCCGAAGGGTGTTAGGTGGACCTGTGCGCCGTAGCTTTAGCGAAGGTGGGACCTGTCCTCCGTAGCACGAAGTGCGAAGGAGGATTGATTTTTTGGTGGGAAAATGGGATGATTTGTATGTATAATAATATATTTAATTAATAAGTTAATAATATAAAGATTTTAGTTATTTTTACTAACAACTATGTTGATAGAAAAATTTGAAAAATTTTTAAAATCTATAGATCTATATACTTATCGCGAAAAATATAGACCAATAAAATTAGTTGAGATGGATTTACCCAAAGAAATCCAGGCAATAGCGACACTGTATCAAGTTTATTGGGACCAGAAAAAGTTTTTAAATTATGATGATTTTTATCATATATATTTTAGTAAACACGAAAAGGAAATTGAAATTTTTAGAAAGAAAATAACCATGTGTGAAGATTGCTTTTATCGTGGTCTGCCAGCAAGGATATACCGTACTTGGGCAAGTATAATTACTCAAATACACGCTGGTTATGTTGCAGAATCAGTTTTTGGGGATGGCACAGTTGCAATGTCCGCTGAACTGGATCATCAGGGCGCAGATTTTCAAGTTGTCTATAAAGATATAATCCTTAATTATCAGGTTAAAAAAACAACCTTCAGTCGAGAAGTAAGGCGAGAAAAAAAATCTAAAAATCAATTAAAAGGAGAGTTTATTGATATTAATTACGAAGTGCCGAGTTATGATTACTTTGAAAACCCAAAGAAAAAAGATGGTTCGTATAAATTACCTTACGTAAGATTTAAAAATAATAAAGAGCTAACACTTTTTCCTAATGGGTTTGTTGTATTCACCCCACTAGTTTTTGAAAAGAAAAAATCTGAAATAGATAAATCAAAGTAACTTTGGGGAATGCTTAGTATTTTCTAGATATTTATTAGCAATTTTAATATAGGTAGGATTAACCTCAAAACCAATATAGGATTGGCCTAATTCTTTTGCGGCTACGCATTCGGAACCTGTGCCAACAAAAGGTACCAAAACAACGCCACCTTCTTTTGGCATTGCAGACAAAATAAGTTTACGTGATATATTAAGTGGTTTTTGTGTTGGATGTTTAATTATTTTATGTTTTATATGTTTTTTTAACTCTCTTGGTTCATAAACTTCATTGCAGGTTTTACATATAAACCATCTTTCATTCATTCCAGCACCTCCAGCTAGAGCTGGTATTTTTATTACATCACGAGGCAAGGCGCCTCCTTTATGTGCTTTATATATAGTCTCTTTTCCACTACTACTAAAACGTCCGGCCGTCCCTTTTCTTACTTTACCCGCGGCTCCATTTAAAAAACCCTCGGTATATGGCTCCCTTATGCTATCTCTATTAAAAATTGGTTTATTTTTCCAGACACAAATTATCGCTTCATGACTTCTTTGCCAAAAATTTAATGAAGCTACATTTTTATTCGTATAATGCCATATAAGCCAACGCTTGTTGATTTGAATTTCTACAGACAGATAAGCAAGTATTTCACTGAATCCATAAATAAACATAGTACCTGTTGATTTCATTACACGTATTGATTCATCAATCCATTCTTTGCACCATGCTACGTAATCGTGTAATTCTCGTTTATCTAAATTATTCCCAAAATCTTTTCCAATATTATAAGGCGGGTCAGCAATAATAATATCGCAACTTTCATCTGGTATTTTTTTTAATTCTTTAATAGCATCACCTAAAATAATTTTGTTAAGAGGAAGCGATTTAGCTCTTACTATTTTTTTTTCTATTAAATGATCTTTTAGGTGTAAATCATTAATATTCTTTATCACGTCAATTACAATCCCTTGAATTTCTATCTCGTCCTCGTTTTTTAATAAAATTGAATTATATTTTTTATTTGCTGGCTGTAAACGAATTTGGCTTTTCTCTTTGAAATATTTTTTTAAAGTTGCTTCATTATTATTTAAAAGTGCTATAACTTTTTCTCCATTTTCTGCAGTTTTCTGATGTCTAACTAACACAATATCATTATTAAAAATATTTTCTTCTATCATACTGTCACCACGTACACGTAGGGCGTATACTTTATCATAATTTTGCACTTTAGTTTTAGGGATTGCGATACTTTCTTTTATTTCAATGGCCTCTATTGGTTGTCCTGCAGTGATCAATCCTTTTAATTGTATGCTAATCATACCGCCATTTTCTTGTATTTCTATACCTCGTGCTGAATGCTCACTTTTTGATAGGTAACCCTTGGCAGCTAATGCTTCAATATGCTGGTGGACTGTGGAGAGTGCGGACAATCTAAAATGCCGGCGTATCTCCTCAAAGGTAGGGGAATAGCCGTTTTCGTCTATATATTCAGTAATATAATCCAGTATTTGTTTTTGTCTTTTTGTAAGACTAGCCATTTTATTGACAAGTATTATTTTTAAGAGGTACACTGGTATTATACCGAAAATCTACCGAAGTTGGAAGGGGCTAGTTATCCACAATTAATAATTAACCAAATCGATATGTCATCAGAATATAAATGTGGAAATTGCGAAGAGGAATACGAGATTGATGAAAACGGCAAACCTATACAGGAATGTCCAAATTGTCATTCTCCTGAAGTGGTTAAGGGATTTAAGGATGAAAATAAAGGGGGTGAGAAATAATGGCACATAGAGGAAAAGTAGGGCAAACTAAACATGACAAAAAGGTTTCGCAGCGATTAGATTTCTATAAGGAAAGAGGCTTTCGTACATGGGCCGATTTACCAAACAGGGCTAAACCACCAAAAGTTGGTGGCCGAATACCAGATATTTATGCTCGTAAAAAGAGTAAATTATTTGTTGAAGAAATTGAGACTCCTGTAACGAGGAATACTGATACAAAACAGCATCAGCAATTAAGAAAAGGCACAAAGGATCTTGGTGGAAAGTTTAATATTAAAATTGCAAAATAACCCCCCAAACCCTTAAGAGGAATTCAAAATATGAATAATCAGGATATTCTTAACAATATTACTAAGGAGCTTAGTTCTTTTAATTTAACAAATAATGATAAAATTGTTTGGTTAAAAGAGAAGGGCGAACAAATAATTAAAATATGTAGTGATTTATCTGATTCGTGGAGTAATTCATTTGCAGGATGGCATGGCAGAATGTATTATAAAAATTTTGAGAAACCATCAATAAGGCAAAGATTTAGTCCTGAATGGGGCGGGATAAATGGTATTCCTGATGGTTGGTCTGAAAAACAAGCAGACGAAGTAAAGGTGTTTATTGAGAATAAAATGAATGATTCCTTTGATCTTAATCATTTTGAAAAGGAAACCCTTGAGTTTATAGATATTATAAAATCCTCACAAACAAAAATAGTTGGGTTGTTTTATTCACTTGATCCACAGGAAGAGCATAATAAGTCGTTATTACAAACAGTTGAAAAGTTTATATTTGGGCGTGCAAAAAATAAATTTATTCAACAAAACATTCCAGGAAATGTGATGACGCGAGATGCCAATGCTCTATCTGAAGGGATTTGTATCCCCCCGCATTTGTATTATCAAGCAGTCGGCGTTCAAGCAGAATCCGCAGCAAAGGGTACAAAAGAATTCATTGATTTATCAACAAGGCTGATAATACAATTACATGAAAACATCCCTCGTAACCTAAAAAGGGAGGGGAGCATCCCAGAAAAAATATTATCAATAACTAGCTTATTAAAGGAGCAGCTACGGAAATTAAATAAACCTGTGTATATTTCAACTCCGGATCATAGGGAATGTAAAGAATGGATAAGTGAAACAACTGCAACATTATTAAAATTTGATAAAGAAACTGGTGTGTATTTTTCGGAGAGTAGTAAATTTATTGATGATCAATACGATGAATCGATAAGAAAAAATTACCTTAATTTAATGGAACGAATACTTAGAAATGCTGTCCATGGTGTAAAGCGTTCAGATTTAAAAGTAGAGATTGATAATGTACCCCGTTCTGTAAAGTATTTCAGTGAGATACCTGAAAATGAAAAAATTGATACACTTATTAATGAAGTAAATAATGTGTTAGATAAAGAAAAATTCCCTAATTTAATAGCGCACCAATTTCGAACTATCTTACGCTTATCATTAATTTTTTGGTGGGAGGATAGAAAAAAACAAGCTTTAACCGAAAATCAAAAAAATTACCTAGATAACCTTATCAAACACACTATTAATAATGCAACTTCTGTTGATAAAAAGTCCGGATCAAAGATTGCAAAGCAATTAATTGAAATTAATAAATACAAGACTCTAACAGATAGATTAATTCATGATCAAAAGACCATCGTGGCTGATCTCGAATTAAATGGATACATGACGATTTTAAAAAACATTCTTTCATATTGTTTTAGTGAATAATTTATTTCCTCACAATTTCCATTGAGTAAAAATAACCCCCATATCCTGGCAGAAAAATAAATTATGAACATCACTGTAGGGTAAAATAATTAATAAATTGATACGTTTATGGATTATATTATAGTATTTATTTTAGGAATACTGGCAACATTTGTAAGTCAGTGGTTATGGCATAAATATCAAAAAAAAGAAGATAAAAAAATAATATTACCTTCAGTAGCTGTAAGTAAATTAGAGAGGGATGAAACAATTTATGTAGAGATTATTAACAACGGTTCAGAAGATATAAAAGATTTTAATGTAAATATTAAATGGAAACAAGATCATCAGCCTCAAGAAAGAAAATTAGAAAATTTTTTCAAACCAGAAGATGATCCTCTAGTTGATTCTAGTGAAAATATAGAATTTTTAAGAAAAGATGAAAAAATAAGGGGATCAGATATTCCTCAACGGTCAGATGATAATATAATAAAAATAATTGTGAAAGGCTCGGGGGGAACATCAGATAACCCGTTAAAGATGGTAACTGAAATAAAACTAAAACCTCGAGCGGGTATGTGGTTTGAATAATAAAAATAACCCCCCACACCAATAAAATTATTAAAAAATATGTCTAGTAATTTATGGTTATTGGTGTGGGGGGTATTGGTATGGGAGCTAAACCCCAAATCCTGAGAGGGGGATAATAATATTTGAATAAAATGGATTGTGATTTTTGGAAAACTGTTTTAATAAATGTTATTGCCGGTGCAATAGTATTTATTTTATTTAGTATTTTTTTAATTTATCTAATTAATCATTATCGTAGACCAAGATTAAAATTAGTATGTTATAAAGAGTTTACTCGAGAGTTTAATTGGCTAGAAGTGAATATTAGAAATAATGGAAAAACCAGCTTAAAAGAAAGGGAAATAAATTGGCATCTGTATATACCAAAATCAATTGATATTGAGTTTCTTGAAAAAAATAAATATAAAAATGAGTATGCTGGGCCTAAAAAAATACTTAATGAACCGTATAATCATTATCGAGATTATAATAAGTTTAACTCTTTTCCTGAAAGAGAGATTACAATCGCAAAGATTAAACTTAATAGTATAGAAGATAAAAAGTTTAAAATTTATTATTATTTTAGTACATTACTAGGAATGCAACCAAGAAGGACATGGGGTAAGTGGTGGTATCACAAAATTGCAGAAAAGAATGGTGAAATTAGATTTAGATACGTTCCTTTTATTAGAATTGATTACAGTATGGATGTTTTTAAAGAAGTATTATTACAAATAAATAGAGAATTGAACAAAGAGAAAATAAGGTACCTTCTTGTTGGAAGTTACGCTTTGTATTTACAAGGATTGGTTTATAATGAAAAAATGCCAAAAGATATCGATATTATCGTATCATCACAAGCGGAACTGCAGAAAATTGAAAATGCTTGGAAGGAATATATTATTGAAGACAGAAAACAGATTCCGAGTACCGGTGGCGAGCAGACACGTTTCAGAATCAAAGGAGTTGAAGTAGAGGTCTTTTGGGAGACAAAGAAAACTTATAGTAATTTTTTAGAAAAACCCAAGTGGAAAAAGGTTGATGGTCAGAACATTCCATTGATTTCACCCAAAGATGAACTTGAAGCAAAGAAGGCAGTGGTTGCTCTTCGTGGTTACTATAACGAGGATAGAGAAAAAATTGAGTGGTTAGAGAATTTATTAAGTAATAAAAAATAACCCCCAAATCCTGGGAGATAAAAATATGAATAAAAAATTAGCATATACCATTGCCATACTCATTCTGTTATTAATTATTGGAGGGGCCATTTATTTTTATGTAAGATTAGATTCATCAAATAAATCAAGTACCACTTCTTTAATAAACCAGACCAGGGATACTTCAGGAAAGTATGGCGAAACTGAGTTTCCTGAGACAAATATTTACAATAATGGAACAATATATAGTTTAACTAATTGGGGGGAAATTTTGGCCATTGATATAAACAGAGGTGACACCAGATGGACAACAGAGGTAATAGAATTTCCAGTAAAAAACGATTTTTTCAGAATTACACAGCCTCCAGAAATTTACAGAGATAATATAATTTTTTCATATTATTTAGGATATTGGGATAAATTTTATATTTTTTCTATTGATGCTAATTCAGGTGATATGAAATGGGAAAAGAAGATGTCAGGTGGTGAAATTATTGATGCTGACAGCGTGGGCGTATATATTAGTCAAACCAATACGAACTATAACAATTTTGAGGCTAGTACATTTGGAATTACCATGTTAGATAGTGAAGACGGCAGTACTATATGGGAGACGGAGGAAACATTTACCCCAACTCCTAATGAGTTTCATTTGGCTGATAACACAATTACCGCCTTGGCCAGTGATACCTCTAATGAGGAAAAGCATCTTTTTGTTTTTGATAAGCTAACTGGAGAAAATCTCTGGGAGCTGCACATGGAAGGAAAGAATAAGTTTAACTATACAATGCTTGATAATTATATTTTTATTGATAATTTTTATAGAGATGAGGAAGATCTATTTTATGAGTTGAAAACCGGGAAAAGCATAGATCTGCCTGAGGTTGGTGTACGTGTACTTTATCATAATAACAATAAAGCATTTTTAGTTAATATGGCGTACGGCACTAACGAAGTATCTATTAACGCCTTTAATACGAATAATTTTGAGAAACTATGGGAGCACACCAGGCCTGTCCCATACAGCATTGGCATAGACGACAGATTGGTATGCGATGAAATGGGTACAGATCTACTCTATTGTAGATATAGTAAGTATAAAGACGGCTGGGTTAGCTATGCCTTTGTTTTAGATGAGCAGGGAGGATTAGTCTGGGAGAAAAATAATATTGAGGATTGGCATATAAAGAATGATATATTATATCATTTTCAGCCAAATGAAGATGATAATTATATCTCTAAATTTGAAATTATGGATCCCCAGACAGGTGAGATTAAATGGTTTATCAATTTGGACAGTACTGATATGAAACTTGATGCTTATAAAGATAATATTTCTGTGATGCATCAATTAAAAGGTACGCAAACAGCCGAACGTACACCAGAAAATTATGAACCCACACCTTTAATTGCTTACAATACATATAATAAATTATGGGAATTTAATTCTGAAGGATTACCGAGTGTTGTCTATATAGGTGATGATTTATTATTAATTCAGGATAAAAAGAAAAACTATAGTACTGATATTATTAGTATTGATCTTACAACTGGGCAGGAATTATGGAGAGTCAATAACAATAAAAATGAATGCCTTGATCAATGCAGTGCTTATTGCGGTAATCTTGACTGGCCCTGTGAGTTAGGGCCATTATAGCGATAACTATTTTTTTAAATTCCAATAAAAAAAATAACCCCACCCACACCCCCCCACACCAATAACCATAAATTACTAGACATGTTTTTTAATAATTTTATTGGTGTGGGGGTTATTGGTGTGAGGGCAAGCCCCAAATCCTGGGACATAAAAAAATGAAAGATATATTAGTAGAAAAAGAAAAGCGCACCCAAACGAGTTGAGTGCG
Organism: Patescibacteria group bacterium; assembly: GCA_018816445.1. Lineage (GTDB taxonomy): Bacteria > Patescibacteriota > Patescibacteriia > UBA10025 > JAHIVO01 > JAHIVO01. The sequence continues at coordinate 126 of JAHIVO010000037.1, read as the reverse complement.
CTGATTAATTTCGAAAATGATCTTAGTCCATCTGGACTGTGATGTGTCCACATCTCTTTATGGTATGGAAGTAGGCCTTGAACTTCCTATGTGGACGCCCGGCATCATTTGCTTCCGGCAGTTTAG
>JAHIVO010000006.1 GCA_018816445.1 Patescibacteria group bacterium | reverse complement strand
CCCGTCAGGCACACCCTTTGAAGAGCAGAAAGAAGTTTTTATTAAAGTTCAAAATGAGATTATTAAACTTCCCTATTTTCAAACTTTTTATACATTTGGCAATACGGTTTGGGCAACTTTTGATCAGCCAGTTGACCGGCCTGACGGTATAAAGATTTTTGAAATTGTTGATCAGTATGACACTAACCTAAATTCGGTACGCGATGAAATCAGTAAAGATATCGTTATTACACCACAAGCCAGCACTTATGGTCCACCGCTGGATCAATTCCAGATTGTGGTTAACTTTTTGGGCAATAACAATGACACCTTATTTACTGCCGCGGATGACCTGGAATCATGGTTAGCAGGAAAAGACGGCATTAAAAAAGTTTTACATGGCCCCAGAGAGGCATTAATACCAGCCATTGATATAAATTTAAATCAAGAAAAATTAGCCAACAATGGAATTAGTGCCATGATTGCGGGTGGTACTGTAAACGCCTTTTTCTCACCGCAGAACATCGGCTCGGTCGTTGTACGTGATGATGGAATATCTGATGATGTATTGGTAAATTTTTCAGATGATTCCACTAATTCCATTGATGATTTAAGAAATCTTATCGTCCCCTCTTTAACGGGTGCTAGTTTTGCAAAATTATCAGATGTTGCCGATATTAATTCTGTTGAAAATCCGGTCAGCATCCGACGCCTGGAAAATAACAGAGTAGCTACTATTAGCGTTGAACTTGAAGAAGGCGTGGAAAGTGCAACACTTGATCAGGAAATTAAGGATTATTTAACAGAGGATAAACTGAAATCACTTGGACTAGAAAAAGATGGCGTTACTTACGGCGGTGAATATTCAACATTTGAAAGCGATTATAGTAAACTGCAGATAGTTTTTGTTCTAGCCATGCTGGCTGTATATCTGATCCTTGTCTACCAGTTTTATTCATACATGCAGCCGGCATTAATTATGTTTGCCGTACCATTGGCTTTAATAGGAGTTTTCCCGGGTTTAATCTTGGTTAATAGTTCACTAAATATGATTTCGGGATTAGGAATTATCGCTCTTGTCGGTATTGTTGTAAATGATGCCATAGTTTTTATAGATACGTATAATAGGTATAAGGATGAATACCCGCAGGATACTTTATTTGAAAGATTAGCAAGAGCTGGTCATACCAGATTTAAGCCAATTTTCTCAACTTCAATAACAACAATTGGCGGAATCTTACCCTTAACTTTAATGGATCCATTCTGGACAGGTTTGGGTACTAGTATCATTTCGGGATTAATTTTCTCAACAATTGGTACTTTAATCGCAGTGCCGGTTCTTTACGGAGTTGGTTTGAGAATCTGGTATAAGTTAAAAAGGCAATCAATTAATACTTCGGAATAAAAAGCTTAAAAAGTAAGAATTAAAAATAAACATTCATTAAATATGTGAGCGTTTATTTTTTTATCCTTCTTTTATGATTTTTTTAATGGTACACTACCAGAGAAATTAATATAGTAATAGAAATATTGAAAAAAAAGTAGCTAAGAAAAAACAAACTAAAAATAATACATTCAATACAATAATAATATAATAATTTATACTAAAACCCTTGATGCCGAAATAAAAGCTGGCAATTAAAGTATACAAAGCTAAGACTATATAAAAGTATGCCCAGACTTCTGCATTAACTTTTTCTTTAAAATAAGAGTGGTGGGATCCTAGTTGCATTATTACAGGCAAGATTATCAGGCTAAAAACTGCAACTACCCAAAGCAAGCCAAAACTAAAATATATGGATATCTTACGGCCAACGCTAACCTTTTTTTCAGGTGCTGTTAACGGATACATGTCACTCCGTTTAATCTGCTTTTTATCTCGTTTTTTTACTGATTCCGGGAGCATATAAATATTTAAATAATATGGTTTATTATAGCATAAAAAAATTATACAAACAAAAAACTGACGTTTAAATAATTTTTAGAAATGAAAATACTTAGCCAGCTTGAATATCTCTTTTTTGGAATATCAACATACCTATAATTGTACATATTATAGCCACGCAAATGAACACTATTACTGAAGTATTACCTATAGTATTAAAAATTAATGCTCCAACCGTGTCTAAATAATGAAAAAAGGAAACATATTTTACATATTCTATACTTTCTTTAATCAAGGCGATGGTGTTGAGAATATACATGCCAATCATTAAGCTGCCAACAACCATGTAAACCCTATTTTTTTCAGAAAATATTGAAGATAATAACATGGCTAAACTTAAGATGGCCCAGCCAAATAAAAAAGTAATAATTGATAATTTAAATACATTAGAAAAAGCAATATCAATATTATATAATTCTGCCAGAGGTATAACTGAAAATACTGAACAAAACGTAAAAGCTGCTAAACTGATTAATCCTACGAAGTAACGTCCAAAATAAATTTTTGTTCGTGAAACTGGTCGTGATAAGGAAATTTCAATAGAACCTTTTTCAATTTCTCCGGCAATAACCGTGCCTGCTAAAGCTACCAGCAGCAAAATGACCATCATAGGCCAGGTAGCACTGTACTGCTTAGCTGCTAAAAAACCTTCAACTGTGGTAAAACTTTCCGCATCAACCCCGAATGCCTTCATAAAACCTTCTGGCATTCCTTCTATCATGGCCATTATTCCCTCAGTCTGCTCCTGGACAATTGGGAACATGGCGATAAACATCCATAACAAACCCATTCCGGTCAAACAATAAATTATCAGGGAAGTTTTTCTGTCCTTAATTACCCTTAGGAAAATTGTTCCCATATTAATTATTGAACTGCAATATCTCTTTTATTAAACCAGTACGCTCCGACAATCATACAAACTATGGCTATACCTACAAAAATTAGCACATTCGTAGTTTCCAGGGAATTATCTAATAAAGCCTTATTATAATCATAATAATAGAAAAAAGAGATGTATTGTAAATTCTCCCATTTTTCATTTATTGAGGATACGATTTGCATAACATACATGCCCACCAACATACCCCCCATGATCATATATACCCTGCTTCTCTCAGAGAAAATTGCTGATAACATCATGGCGATACTAAATATCGTCCAGCCAAATATAAAACAAAGCACAGAGATGGAAACAAAATTTATTAAAATATAATCAATATTATGTAGTTCACCAAGGGGGATAATCATTAATGTTGAAAATATTATAAATACGAGTAGGCTGGATAATCCAACCAGATACCTAGAAAAAAATATTTTTATGCGAGAAATCGGCCTAGATAATAGAATCTCGGCCGTACCTCTTTCAACTTCGGCAGCTAAGCCAACTGCCGCGATGGCAACCATCATAAATATGATTAGTATTGGAACCATTAAACTGTATTGTTCAATAGCTAAAAAATTCTCAATACTTGTGAAACTAGCGTCAGTAATTGGAAACATTTTAGTAAATGCATCAGGATACCCTTCCATCAGATTAATAAGATTACCAGCCATTTCCTTCATTGAAGGAAACATCAAAATATAAAGCCATAATAATAATACCCCGGCAGCACTAAAAATTATGATTGAATATTTTCTATCTTTTATTGTTCGCCAAAAAACTGTAAACATATGTTTATTCGTAAAATTCTAAGAAAAT
>JAHIVO010000036.1 GCA_018816445.1 Patescibacteria group bacterium | reverse complement strand
GCTGCTCTACGAATTGACCAGCCAGCACGCACTAAACGCACTGCCTGCATACGCACTTTGGGTAAGTGAGGATTAGTTGTATATGCCATATACATACCATTGTACTCCTGCTAGGTGGTCACAAGGTATTGAACCATTACAATAACCTTGACAATGGTATCAATATTAGTTAAGCTATGATGAAACAAAACAACGGAGGGCTATGAAAAACACGAAACGGGAGGGAAAGGTTGCAAGGCAACAACAAACAATGCGACAAATGTGGAAGGAAATCAAACTTCAGGTCGGTAACAAAACATTGCCCTAAATGCGGATTCCTGCTAAATCCTAATGCTGGTATACGCGCAGACTGCACTAAATGCCACTCTAAGGACAAAAAAAGAGGAGATATTTTCTGCAGCGATTGTGGCAATAAGTTATAGGGATACGACAATGGAATGTTGCACCTATAAAGTCTTATGGGCTCTCCATCAGGAGAGCTCTTTTTTATTGACATATTTTATACTAAAGAGTATGCTAAAAACTGCCTATTGATGATTGGGGCGAATACCAAACGCCTTAGCTAACAAGAACTATCCCGTTTTATGGGACTAAATCAAAGGCCAACTCAATATTAAAGAGGTCTCCCGCAGGGAGACAATAAGGGTGGAACCGCCCTTCGGGGTCCCGAATATCATTACTTTTCGGGATTTATTTTATTTAGACGATAATCCAATACGATAAACAATAAAAATTATTACAAAAAACCCAACTAATTATTATCTCCAAAACTTATGGCCCGAGAAATATACACACCATCCGAACAAAGTACAATTCCTGCTTCTGAACAAGAGAATGGTAAAGAAGCTCCCGAACCAGAAATTACCATGGTAGAACATCCTAAAACTCATGAACATTTTAAAAGAGAAGTAAGATTTAATGAAGAAGGAAAGCCCAAGAAGGTCTTTTTCTTTAATAGCCAAAATCAAATTACTTTTTATGAAGACGTAGAAAAAATGCGGGAAATCAATTGGTATCAAATGCTACTTAATGCCGGTAAAACACAACAGCACGATAAACAAACAGGTGTAGGTCCAATGAATTTATAACCACAGCGCTAACTATTTCGGTATATAAAGCTTCAGATCTATTACAATGAATAACTAAACCGTCAAACAAAAAGTAATTACTGGTTATAAATTACAAATTACTAATTACAACAATATGGACAAACAACTTCACAAAATCCGCCACTCACTCTCACACCTCATGGCCTCGGCAGTGCTGCAATTATTCCCTGATGCCAAGCTAGCCATTGGCCCGGTGATTGCTAATGGATTTTACTATGATTTTGACTTACCACGTCCCTTTACTCCACAGGATCTGCCGAGGATTGAAAAACGCATGAAAAAACTGGCTAGCCAGAATATCGCTTTTAAAAAAAACGAAAAGGATTATTCTGAAGCTATTGCTTTTTCTAAAAAAGATCCATATAAACTGGAATTAATTCAGGAGCTGAAAAAAGAAAAAGCACCAATCACCTACTTTCAGTCAGGGAAATTTATTGACTTATGCTCAGGTCCTCATGTGGCCACTACCAAAGAAATTCCAGCTGATGCTTTTAAACTAACCAAAACTGCGGGCGCTTATTGGCGAGGCGACGAAAAAAACACCATGCTCCAAAGAATCTACGGCGTTGCTTTTAATACAAAGAAGGAATTAGATGACTACCTCAAACTCCAGGAAGAATTAAAAAAGCGCGATCATCGTAAACTGGGCAAGGAGCTGGAACTTTTCGCTTTTCATGAGGTAGCGCCTGGTGCACCGTTTTGGCTGCCTAAAGGCATGATTATAATCAAAGAGCTTGAAAAATACTGGCGGAAAATTCACGATCAAAATGAGTATTTAGAAACTTCAACTCCCATTCTTAATAAAAAAACTCTGTGGGAAAAATCAGGCCACTGGCAGCACTATGCAGAAGACATATTTCGGCTGAAAGTTGATGATCAGGAATACGCCTTAAAACCGATGAACTGTCCGGGTTCAACTTATATCTACTCCTCCAAATTAAGAAGTTACAAAGATCTGCCTCTGCGTTTATCTGAAATTGGTCGTTTACACCGTAACGAATTAAGCGGCGCCTTGGGCGGATTATTTCGCGTACGCCAGATAACCATGGATGACGCTCATATTTACTGCCGGCCAGACCAGATAGAACAGGAAATTACTGGCGTCATTAAACTAATTAAGCCTTTTTATAAGATTTTTAATTTCCAGCCTAGCTTTGCTCTGTCCACCCGGCCAAAAAAATACATAGGAGAAATTAAAAAATGGGACTATGCTGAAAAAGCCTTGGCCCAGGCTTTAACAAAAAATAAAATCTCCTATAAGGTAAACGAAGGTGATGGAGCTTTTTACGGCCCTAAAATTGATATTATTATCAAAGATAGCCTATCACGAGCCTGGCAATTAGCTACCATCCAATTGGACTTTCAGATACCTGAAAGGTTTGAACTATCATACACTGACCAGCACGGCAGCAAACAAACGCCGGTGATTATTCATCGTGCTGTCTTTGGATCGTTTGAAAGATTTATGGGTATTCTAATTGAGCACTATGCCGGTAGTTTTCCTGTCTGGTTGTCCCCTACTCAGGTCAAAATAATGACAGTTGGTAAGGCACATGTAACCTATGCTAAAAAATTGCATCAGCAATTTTTGAACGAGGGCATACGTTCTGAACTTGATGATGCCAATGACACAGTGGGATATAAAATCCGCCTGGCAGAAAAACAAAAAATTCCTTATATGCTGGTTATTGGCGATAAAGAAATGAAAAGCAAATCACTGAATATTCGTCTGCGCGGACAAAAAGATATTAAAAAAATGACTCAAGTATCTTTTATCAAACAAGTCCTAAAAGAAATTGAGGATAAAAAATAAATATTAAATTCCAACCAAGCCCAGGCCTCTGTGCCTGGGCGGTTTTCAAAAATTATCCTACCGCGCTAAAAATAAAGCCACTACCACTCCAGCAATTGCAGCGCAAATAGTAACTAAAGTTAATACCACCTTAATCCCTACACTGAGTTTTTTCTGGGTAGCAATTTTTGTAACTAATTCCTTTTGCTTTTGCTCACGATCAATATCCATACTTTTAATCCCTAAAATCATTATAACACAAAACAACTTGCTTGACTTGCTAGCTAGCAATCTTGCTAATTTGCTAACTTGCTAAACCAACAATAAACATTTACAATACATCATACTATGAAATACTTCCTATTTGTTATTGGCTGCCAGATGAATGAGTCAGATGCGGAGCGCGTGGCCAATATCCTTGAAATGAATGGCTGTTCCCGGACAACTGACGAACAGTCAGCTGATCTTATTATTATTGTTTCCTGTTCAGTGCGCCAAAAAGCCATGGACCGTATTTACGGACGGCTTAATAAATGGCGTCGTTGGAAAAAACAAAGGGACTTTAAAACAATACTCACCGGCTGTGTTCTGCCGGCTGATAAGAAAAAACTTAAGCGAGATTTTGATATTATTATTGCTATTAATGATATAGAAAAGCTTCCTCAACAACTAGGGCTAAAAAAGCAGACAAGTCATGATAATATCACCAATGCCGACTATTTAGCCTTAAAAGCACTGCACAACTCTGCATTCCAGGCTTTTGTGCCGATAATGACGGGCTGTAATAACTATTGCACTTACTGCGCTGTGCCCTATACTCGCGGACAAGAAGCCTCACGACCATCCTCTGAAATTATTACTGAAATAAAACAACTAATTACTAAAGACTATAAGGAAATAACTTTACTTGGGCAAAATGTAAATGCCTATATAGATCCGGAGAAAAAACACAACAGTGTATTATTAAAAACCCGCTCGCGGAATTTCTGGCAATTTGAAAAAAATCAGCCTATCCAGTTCCGTTCAGCCACTACCAAGGTGCCGAAAGATTTCGCTGAATTGCTGAAAAAAATTAATAAAATACCAGGAGAATTCTGGATTCGCTTCCTGACCTCAAATCCACAGGATGTTTCAGAAGAGCTATTAAAAACCTTGCCACAATTAAATAAGGTAACTAAATATTTCCATCTTCCCATTCAGGCAGGAGATGATGAAATTTTACGACGCATGAACCGACGCCATACAAAAAAATACTATCTTGAATTAATCCAAAAAATCAGGCAAGCCTGGCCAGGCATAGCAATTAGCACTGATGTTATTGTCGGTTTTCCGGGAGAAACAAAAAAACAATTTGAGCAAACCGCTAAATTTATGGAGCAAGTTAAATACGACATGGCTTATCTGGCCAGGTATTCACCTCGTCCGGGTACTGCGGCAGAACGTTTTTTCAAAGATGATATTCCAAAAGAAGAAAAAGCCAGACGTGAAGTAATTTTAAATGAAATACTGAAAAAAACCGCTCTGGCAAATAATAAAAAACTTATCGGAAAAACCGTTAAAGTACTAGTTGAAAATTACAATAAATCTAAAAAAGAAAATCTTAGTAAAACTGAAACTTTCAAAAATGTCAGGTTTAAAGGTGACAACTTAACAGGTCAATTTATTAATATAAAAATTACTAAAGCTACTGCCTGGGGATTACAAGGGGTTATAAAAAAAGACCGCTAACACATTGTATGCGTGCCAACGGTCTTAAGACTTTGCATGGTTATTGGAATTACACCACCACCTAATAGCGCGATAGGCAATAAGTAAAATTACCAACCCCCAGACCAAATTGCCGAGAAATGGGTACAGGGAAACCCTAAACATACCACCTAATATCAAACAGAGGTAACCCCGAAAACCAAATTGTCTTATGCGGGCTCTGTAAGCAATAACACCAAACTTTTGCGTACCCGGGGTAAAAGTGAATAAAACTAAATCCCAATACGTAACAGGTTTGTGATGTGTAATTGCTTTGAGCCACCCAGGGGTATGGATCTTCTGCATGAACTTTGATGCCTTGACAAGTAGGTGCAACACCAAAATCTCCACAGCAATAAAGACAGAATTTGCCACACATAAAATCCAAATCCGATTTCCTATTGGCACTCCCCGATCAAGCAATAAAAGAGCTAAGCGCTCTTCAGCCTGCAGAATCCAAGTTACAATATCAAACAGTAACTCTAATAAAGCAACAATGGCATCTGTAATAGGATCCAATTATGCCTCCCTTCTGATGTATCAGTTAAAGAACAAAACTAGTTAATAAATTATTCTACACTGAAAATTTATTTTTGTCAACCCTGCACCTCATGAGGTGCAGGATCAATCCCTATAACTCACCATTTATGGTGAGGAGATTAAAAAAAACCGGGCACTGTAATAGTATCCGGCTTGTTTGTTTCGAACATTCGAACAAAAGGGAGAATAAGCCTAGGTGATCTTCAGGATAAGCTGGAGAAGAGCATCCATATCAAACGGCCTTTGGAGAGTATCGCACCCTTCGCTTCTGGCCAAATCCAGTTTGCCAGGATCGTTGGAAATGAAGATGACCTTCTTGCCAGGATTAAGCCTTTGGAAAGCTTCAATTACATCCATGGCATTTGGGTGCTTATCAATATTGCCGTCAATGATCATCAAGTCAAACTTCCCGCGTAATAGCCAAACATCAATCACTTCCCTGGCTACTGAATACTCGTAGGCAGTATGCCCTAACTCCTCAACTACAGTGATGATTTTTGCGGCAAGACTTATCTCCTTCTCAACTATTAATACTTCAAGCATATTAGCCCCTATCTATCTTAATGTACGTTTTTTCAATTTTTGCATTAAGCTAACTTACCAAACTTTCCTGCCTTAGTCAAGTCTGTCCCATACTTATTAATATGGTGTGGGATAAAAAAACCGCTTATGCAAATCCTGCTTGCTATTAAGCGGTTATACCCCTAAATAATGGAATTGATTGTACATCCTGTTGTCCTGATTAAAGTGCTTGTGTAATGGCTTGTTTGATCATAGCGTCCTGCCCTGAATCAAACCTGACCAGTAAATGGGCTGCCGTGTATTTGCCTTTGGCTGATCTGACCACTGACATGGCATCAGAAAATACAATGATTGAACATTTATTGTCTGATTTATCAATAATATCAGTTAGCCATAGCCCGGCTTTGCTTTGTGCTTGATGGATGAATAGTACTACCAAGTCACATTTACTTCGACTGATAATCTGAGCAGCTATAGTAAAATCATTCATCTCTGTAAATTCTTGCCCCATTTCACGCAGCACCATAGCTAGGTATTTTCTAACCGGCCCCTCGGTTTCTATCAGTATTATCTTAGCCAAAACGACCTCCAATCGTTTTATGTAATATGTGCAATTTCTGACTTTAAAATACTTTAAACTAGTAATAATTGTCAAATAGCGCAATTACAAAACAGCAAATTTGTAGTAAAATAATGACATGCCTAATAAACCAAAACTCATAGTAATTACCGGGCCGACCTCGTCTGGCAAGACCTCTTTGTCCATCAAACTAGCCAAAAAATTTAATGGTCAAATTATTTCTGCTGACTCGCGGCAGATTTACAAAGGCATGGATATTGGTACGGGTAAAGCTACCAAACAAGAACAGCGTCAGGCTAAACACTACCTCCTGGATGTAGTTAAGCCAACTACTGAATTTAATGTCTCACATTTTAAGAAAAAAGCCCTATCCGCCATAAAAAAAATTTATAAGCAAGGTAAAATTCCCATTCTTACGGGAGGAACCGGATTTTGGATACAAGCCGTGATTGATGATATTAATTTGCCAAAAGTTAAGCCTAATAAAATTTTACGACACCAATTAGCTAAAAAAACTGCTCAACAACTTTATCAAATATTAAAAAGGATGGACCGCATCCGCGCCAGTAATATTGACCAACAAAATCCCTATCGTTTAATTCGCGCTATTGAAATTATTAAAGCTACCAACAGGCCGGTTCCCAGAATTTCTAAGCAAGCTCCATTTGATACTCTAATGTTGGCTATAAAAACACCGAGGCAAAAATTATACCACCAAATTAATAACAGAATAAAAGCCAGGCTAAAAAAAGGCATGATTGCTGAAGTAAAGCATCTGCATAAGCAAGGAGTCAGCTGGCAGCGACTTTATTATTTCGGGCTTGAATACCGATTTGTCAATCTGTATCTTCGTGGTAAAATAACTAAGCCACAAATGATTGAACAGTTGACTAATGCCAGTCATCAGTATGCCAAAAGGCAGCTTACCTGGCTAAATAAAGACAAACGTTATCGCTGGATATCAAACTATAGGCAAGCTGAAATTGCAGCTGATAATTTTCTAAAAAAATAGTTTTTACATAACCGCGGAGGACAAGTGGATTGGCAGACACTTTTGTACGTAGCAATTGGACTATTCTGCCTTGGCTCTTACATAAATGTAGCAAACGGCCTTATCAAACCGATTGGTTACCCCAGTTTGGGCAGGTTGGTTGCCGAACTGATCAAGTATTTTGCTCCGAACTTCTCACGCCATTTGATCTTGGTCAGAATAATACAGGCACTGATTTTCATAATTAGTCCTCTCATTATCATTATTGTTGGGATCATAATCGCTGTGGTAAGCAGGCGTTAACGGCAGAATATACTAGACAAGAAAAACCATTGAGTTGAACTCAATGGTTTTTTTACCCCTCACCATTAAAAAATGGTGAGGGGTAAATTTGACCTAGGCTCTTTTTACTGATATTATTTAAATAATTACCAACTAAAAATTAATATTATGTCCTTAGTAATTACCGGCAAGAATTTCAAGCTTAACAGCGCAATTAAAGAGTACGTGACTAAACAAATGAATAAGGTTACTAAATACACTTCTATGCCTATCAATGACATGAAGGTTGAACTTGATATTGATAAAAACCAGCAGTCAGGATTGAAAAACCGCGTTGAAGTTTCTGTTGAATTACTTGGCAAAATAATCAAAGCCGGGCATAAGGCAGAAAATATGCGTGAAGCAATTGACCTGTGTATGCCTAAGCTTATCCGCCAGATAAAAAAATATAAGGGAATTAGATCAAAAACAAAACAACCAGGCAGTATTACCATCCGAATAAATAAATAATTCTATTTTAATTTATACTTTAATACTTCTTCAACTTTTTTTGCATCAGCGCGGCCTTTGGTTTGCTTCATTACCTGGCCGATTAAAAACTTGAGTGCCGGCTCTTTGCCAGACTTATACTCATCAACCACCTTTTTATTATTACTAATTACGCTATCTATAACCGCATCTAAACCCTTATCATCCGTTAACTGGCCTAAATCTTCCTCTTCCATAATATTTGACGGATCTTTGCCGGTCATAAACATCTTGCCCATGACCGCCACAGCAGTTTGATTATTTAGCTTATTTTCATAAACCAACGTTATTAGTTCGGCAAAATTCTCTGGAGTAATTTTTGAATCGGTAATGCCTAACTTTTTCTCATTCAATAACCCAAGCAATCTACTAATCATCCAGTTGGCCGCTTTTTTAACCAATTTTTTCTTGTGTTTGGCCCAAATCTCTTCTTCACTGCCCTCAACTTGCTCCAACGCTACTAACCACGCTTTGAGCTCAGAAATCATTTCTTCAAAAAAATGCGCCATCTTCTTGTCGCCGACTAAAATATCTATGTCATAATCCCCCAGCCCGTATTCAATTTTAAACCGCTTACGCCGGTCATACGGCATTTCCACTATCTCACTCTTAGCACTGTCCAGAAACTTTTTATCAAACTCATACGGCGGTAAATCGGGCTCAGGAAAATAACGGTAATCATGCTGTTCTTCCTTAATGCGCTGCAAAACAGTCTGACCTTTTTTATCATCCCAGCCCATAGTCGCCTGCTGAGTCGGTGCCTGGTCTTTATCCCAAAGTTCAGTTTGGCGTTGAATTTCATAGGCCAAAGCTTTTTCCACGGATTTGAACGAATTTAAATTCTTAACTTCAGTTTTAGGGTATAACTTTTTAGGATCTAAACCTATACTAGCATCCTTCGCCTTTTCAAGAAAATATTCAGGATTTGGACGCAAAGAAACATTAGCATCACAGCGCAATTGGCCTTTTTCCATATCTGCGTCAGATATTTCCAAATATCTCATGATCAGTCGCAGTTCCTGCAGTAAAATTCTGGCCCCAGCCGGTGTTTGGATATCCGGCCTGGTAACAACCTCCATCAGCGGGATACCAGCCCGGTTATAATCAACATACGATGCGCTTTTATCTCCTTCATGCAACAGCTTGCCTGTATCCTCTTCTAAATGCACCCGCTCAATCCTGACCCGGCGCTTCAATTCCTTTGTCTCAAATAATAAATGCCCGTCATGCCCAAATGGCAGGCTGTATTGCGATATCTGGTAATTCTTGGGCAAATCCGGATAATAATAACTCTTGCGGTCAAAATGCGATTTTTTGTTAATCTTACAATCAAGAGCCAAAGCAGCCATGACTGCATATTTAACTGCCAGCTTGTTAGTAACCGGTAAAACTCCTGGATGCCCCATACAGACCGGGCAAATGGTCGTATTCGGCGGCCGATCATCACCGCTATTCAAACAAGAGCAAAACATCTTACTTTTAGTCTTTAGCTGAACATGGATCTCCAAGCCTATGACTGGCTCATACTTATTCATATGTGTATATTAACATTTTTTTCAAGTAAAAAAAAGATGCCTATAATTATCCCCACAATTATTTATAGACATCTAGCTAAGGTATATCCTTAAATGTTTTGATCGACTGGTGTGCCGTAAGCGTAATATCGCCTTGTCCTTGATCTGACGGATTCTTTCGCGCGTCAGGCTAAACCGCGCACCGATCTGCTCCAATGAAAGTTTTTCTCCGGTTTGCAGCCCAAAGTACAAATTAATGACCTCTGCCTCGCGAGGTGTCAAGGTCATCAGGACCTTTTCAATTTCAAGCCTCAAATCTTTTTGATCCAGTCCTTCATCAGGCGAAAGTTGACCTTCATCTACCAAAACATCAAGCAAGGAATTGTCTTCGTCAGATTTAAGAGGAGCATCCAAAGATAAATGCGTGCTTGAAATCTTCAGCGTATCAGCCACTTCAGCTTCAGATAACTCAATTTCTTCGGCAATTTCTTTTGGAGTCGGCTCGCGGCCAAATTTCTGCTCCAAAGCACTTGAAGCCTTGCCGATCTTATGAAGTACGCCAACCCGGTTCAGGGGCAAACGCACAATGCGTGACTGCTCGGCCAGGGCTTGAAGGATTGCTTGCCTGATCCACCACACGGCATAGGAGATAAATTTACAACCGCGTGTTTCATCAAAGCGCTTGGCTGCTTTAATCAATCCCACGTTGCCTTCATTGATCAAGTCAGCTAAAGATAGGCCCTGATTCTGGTACTGCTTGGCTACTGACACCACAAACCTCAAATTTGCTTTTGTCAGTTGATCTAGAGCCAGCTTATCACCCCCATGAATGCGCTTTGCTAACTCCACCTCTTCTGCCTGCTTTAAGAGCGATGTTTCGCCAATTTCCCGCAAATACCGATCAAGCGATTTATCTTCATCATGACCACGGTGTGAACGTGCCATAATAACTACCCTCCCTATTGAAGTATTCTCAAAGAACTATGTATCAAAAAGGTTAGTAACTATAACAAAACTAAAAAAGACCGTCAATTTATTTAACAGCCCTTTTTAACTTTGCCAGCGTTTCTTTGCATATAGCTTAACGCGCTGCCAAATCCGTTCATGGATTTCTTGCCGGGATAAGAGTTGGCCATTTTTTACACAGTCAATTCTATGCCAATTATTATATTTTTTTATCAATGTAAAAACCTGTTGCTGGGCGTCTGTTAAGTGGCTTAGGGAAGCCTCGTGGATATCCTTTTTTGCTCCGCCAATATAACCGCGGGAGCCTTTTTTTACCACTAAACGCCGGCTGATGTTTATAGGCACGTTTAAAAATAAAATCAGATTTGGCCGCGGAATGCCGAAAATCCTAAATTCCATATCATTTAGCCATTTTAAAAATTTTGCTTTTTCTTTCTTTCCTCGTATTTTTCCAGTCTGATGTATCTGATTGGCTGATACATAACGGTTGGATATCACTATCCTGCCCTGTGCCAGCCACTTATTCATTTTTTCCCTAGCCTGCCAGCGGTCAAGGGCAAACAGAATTGAAGCTAGATAAGGGCTGACCTGCTTGGCGCTGCCAAATTCGCCAGCCAAATAGCGGCCAACCAGTTTACCAAAAAAACTGGTGTAATACTGGGGGAAATCTGTAATAGCAACTTTCTTGCCCTCTTTCCTTAATCGGCTGACTAATAGGCGGGTTTGGGTCGCTTTGCCCGAACCGTCTAGCCCGTCAATGACAATTAATTTTCCTCTGATCTTTTTCATTTTATCTTTCAAAAAATTCATATTTAAAATCAGGCTTCACCGCTCGCATATTTTGAACAAGTAGAGGATGCCGTTTTTTTACCTGAGTAAACATATCATAGCATAAATTGCGGTAGGAAATATGACCGCCTGGCTTTGTGCGCAACTCAACAATATGAAACAGTTCCCTTAAATTCATTTTAAAAATGGTCCGTTTGCGAAAGCCTAGAGGAATAATGTACTGAGCTTCTTTGGGAAATTCTTCCGACATCTCTTCCCAGGCACTCTGCGCCTTACGGTAAATCTCTTGAAACAAGCTAACCAGACCTGCTTCCTCTGCGCCTAATTCAATAGGTATTTCATATCCATGCCTACAGGTCAGTGTCTGATTGATTTGCGTGCACATACGGTGGCGCTGCAGATCACGAAAAGCACCGTAATCCATTAATGTATCAAAAGAAAAATATCCGGCTACTTCAAAAGGTCTAGTCGGCCAGTCCCACTGTGTTCTATGTTTAGTGCCAATATTTATTATTTGTTTTTTATCATCTTGAAGCAAATTTTTTACCTTGGCTAAGATTTGTTGATAAGAATAGTGAGTGACAGAATATAAAAGAGATGTTATTAAATCATCTTCATAAGAAATATCATCATTTAAATAATCCAGCCGCGGCTCATCTTTTTTAATATCCAAATTGGATAAATGTCTGCGAGACGCCTCTTCTAACTCCTTTTTCGTTTTATTAAAATATTCCTTTGGTTCGGTATGCTTAACTAAGGTGGGCGCACCCTTGATCTGTAAATTTATTGCTTTAATAATTTCCTGGCTAATTTTCTGCACCTCTTTTGAACTACCATTAATCAGCTGATTAAATAATGGCTTCAGCTTGTTAAATTGAGGATTATAAGCTGGCTGTGTCGCAGCTCTCTCTAAATCCTTGCTGATCTCCCGCAATTCAGGTAAATCATGACCTAAAAATTTTGAAATAGCATAACGCATAGTCCGGGCATTGGCAATCATGCCAAAATTAGTAAGAGTAGCAGCTGGTAAAATATAGCGGGCGACATCACAGGCGCGCGCTTTTAATTTAGCCTGATATACTTTTTCATTCATATCAGCCGGTTTGGGATATCTATTAGCGTAAAATTCCTTCATTTTCTCAACTACAATATTATAGTTTTCAAATAGGTAATTTGCCGTTTTAGAATACAAGCCGGCTAAGGACGAACTCATAATGCCCTGCGGTTTATAATACCTATCAACGTCAAAAACCTGATAGCGGGTGGATTTTTCCTGATAAGAAGCTAGGCGGTTATCTTCAATAGCCTTGCTGGCTAATATTGAAACATTTTCAAAAGCAACAGCAATAACCGCCATATCTGCAACTGACGCGTCACCATAGCCTAAAACCCACTTTTCGTGAAACTTAGCTGACTTTTCCTCGGTTAATTCATCTATCGCCTGTTTAATGGACTTGGCCGAGCGGGAATATTTTGCCATCGCCACTGCTAAAACTTCAGGCGGCAAACCAACTATTGAAAAAACTTCGCGCTGAAATTTATTATTGGTCATAAATTTTACTTCCCACTGGAAAACCAGCCTTGGTCGCCTCGTTCTGACTCTTTCAACTCATCAACTTGATTAAATTCAACTGCTTCACATTTTTGTACAATCATTTGAGCAATACGATCGCCTTTTTTAATTTTATATAACTCTTTAGAGGTATTAAGCAATACCACATTAACTTCCCCACGATAATTACTGTCAATAACACCAGCAATTGAATGAATGCCTTTTTTTGCTGCCATACCGCCCCTATCCCAGATAAGAGCAACTAAATCTCTGGGCAACTCTATGGCGACTCCCAATCCAAAACTATGCCGCTCCACTGGTTTCAATTCATAATCTTCGCACGAATATAAATCCAAACCAGCATCGCCCTTACGGCCATAACTTGGGATTTTGGCATTTGGTTTTAATAACTTAATATTAACTTTCATATTAATCTTTAGCCTGTTCTGACTTGTATTGGCGGTATTTAATCCCAGCTAAATCCAGCATCTTACGCGCTGCTTTCCAAATATCCTCATCATGGTACTTATCACTCTCAAATATAATCTCTTTAATGCCGTTTTGGATTATTGTCTTAACGCATTCGTTACAGGGAAATAATGTGGAATATATCCGGCAACCTTTAGTTTGAGCGTTAGAATTATAAATTGCATTTTCTTCCGAATGAACCACGTAGGCATATTTGGTATCCAGAAAACTGCCTTTCCGCCCCCACGGCAAGTCATCATCATTTATACCCCTGGGCCAGCCATTATAACCTAAACCAATAATTATATTCTCATCATTAACCACCACGGATCCGCCTTGCGTACTTGGATCCTTGGATCTTTCAGAGATTACATGAGCCATGCGCATAAAACACTCATCCCAGGAAATATAATTTTCTCTTTTTGACATGTCTTTAATGTATAATGATTAATTAATTATGTATAATGGCCTAAAATAAATCTGGTATTTCATTATACATTATAAATTTTAAATTATAAATCACACTTTCATTTTAATGCCCGGGCCCATTGTAGCGCAAATCGTGATATTCCTGATATAAGACCCTTTTACGCCGGACGACTTAGATTTACGGATGGCGTCAATAAATGTCTGGTAATTTTCTTCCAGCTTTTTATTGTCAAATGATATTCTGCCGATCAACTGATGAATATTTCCCGACTCATCATTGCGGAATGTAACCTTACCCTGACTAAGCTCTTTAATTGATTTGGCGATATCCTTGGTTATTGTCTCATTCCTAGGGTTAGGCATTAAGCCTTTGGGTCCTAATATCTTGGCGATCTGGCCCATTTTTTTCATGATGGCCGGAGTAGCTAAGGCTAATTCAAAATCACACTTTTTGGTTTTTTTTATGGCCGCTATTAATTCATCGCCGCCGGCAATTTTTGCGCCTGCCTGCTTAGCCACTTCCTGTTCCTTGCCCTCGCAAAAAACAGCAATCTTCTTGGTCTTGCCCGTGCCGTGCGGCAGTACAACTGAACCGCGTACCAGCTGATCCGCTTTCTTAGAATCAATACCCAGGCGGATATGCACCTCTAAACCAGCGTCAAACTTGGTGTTGGACGCTTTTTTCGCTAAATCAACGGCTTCTGAAATTGCATAGCTTTTACTCTTGTCTACCAGCTTGGCCGCTTTAGAAAAACGCTTTGATCTGTTTCTCATTTTTTTCCTTTCGTGGTCAATGCGTCTATGCGACTAATCATAGACTCCCACAAAATTATAAGTCACCCTACGGGTGATCTCCCGAAGGGAGATAAAATTAAACTTTTTCTTCTTTTTTGTCCTTTGATTCTTTCCTAACCACGCTCCAATGATACCAGAATAATGGCATGCCTAATAGCACAAATGGTATAGTTGAAGCGGCCTGTCTCTGAGTGCTGTCTTGTGCTCCATAGCTATTCTGCCATTCTGTATAATCAATTAACCACAGCTCTGCTAAAGCAATTGTTTCCTCATCAATTTCACATTCCTCACCGCAGTCAACTATGCTTTGAATATTCGTTTTCTCGCTTATAACATAAGGTTCTGCAAAATATTCTTTTGACTCAATTCTATCAGCTTCTCCTGCACTCGGGAATACCCACGTTTTCAAACCAAGATTTATTAGCATGCCGCCGGCAATCACAATCATTAGTAAAGCAGACAATGAGACAAAATAAAAATAGGTTGGGCGAATAACTTCACGTCCGGCAATGGCCTCATCTTTTTTTGATTCTTTCTGTAGAATTCTAAAATGTATTATAAAAATCGGTAGAGAAATTATTAAAAAGGATAGTGCCGCTACCGCATCACGCGCACGATCTCCGCCGGGATTGCTCTTTCTCTTCTGCCAATCAGTATAATTCTCCTGCCAAGTCGCAATATTGCTTTTCTGACTAGCTGATAAAATGCAGCCATCCTCACAGATTAAAAAAGCTTCATCAATAACTTCAGGCTCAAAACGGTCACCTAGAAATAATGATGGCGGTGAGCCTATGCGGTACAGAACCGGATCTGCCTCTGTAAATAACCAGGACTTCAAACCCAGATTAATTAGAAAAATCACAGATCCAATAACAATAGCCAGCGTCACTAATGAAGCCATGTAAAAATAAACACTTCTGATAACATTACTTTTTTTCATGGTAGATTTTCCTTCAATTATGGCCGCTATGCCAAAAATTACTAATGCTAATACGCCTAAAGTAGGTAAAAGTGAAATCATAACACTAAAAATTCCTTCCATTACTTTTTTTAACCTTCAACAGTCAAGCCCATATTCCTGGCTGTGCCTTCAATAATCCTCATAGCACCCTCAATGTCATTGGCATTTAAATCAGGCATCTTTTTTTTAGCGATCTCTTTAATCTGCTGCCTGGTTACTTTACCTGCTTTTATCTTTAATGCATCACCAGAACCTTTTTTTATGCCGGCTGCTTTTTTAAGCAACTCTGAAGCTGGCGGAGTTTTTAACTTGAACTTATAGGTCCTGTCTTCAAAAACGGTTATCTCAGCAGGAATAATATCGCCGGCTTTATCTTTTGTTTCAGCATTGAACTTGGTGCAGAATTCCTGAATATTCAATCCATGCTGGCCCAAAGCCGGACCTACAGGAGGAGCCGGAGTTGCTTTGCCAGCCGGTAATTGCAATTTAATAATTGTCTTAACTTTTTTCGTTGCCATTTTTTTAACTTAAAGCTTATCGCTGAAAAGCTGACAAGCTGAATTAAATTTTCTTTATTTGTAAGAAATCAAGTTCAACCGGAGTTTCCCGGCCAAACATAGAAACTAATACCTTAACCTTACCGCGCGCCTCATCAACTTCACTAACCTTGCCCTCAAATTCCTTAAACGGACCATCAGTGATTTTAACCGGAGATCCAACGCTGACATCAATCTTATACTTAGGCTCTTCAACGCCCATGCGCTTCTGGATAGCTTTTACCTCCTCGTTGGAAATCGGAGTTGGCGTAGTGCCTGACCCGACAAAACCGGTTACATTAGGAGTATTCCTGACTACATACCAGGAATCATCAGTAACAATCATCTCAACCAGCACATAGCCTGGAAAAATCTTTTCTGTAACTACCCTTCTCTTGCCGTTTCTGATTTTAATTTTTTTTTCCGTTGGTATCAAAACGCTGAAAATTTTATCCTGCATATCCATTGATTCAATTCTCTGGCGCAGATTACGCGATACATTTTCTTCATAACCTGAATAAGTATGCAGAACATACCAGCGCCTTCCTTGTTGTATTGTTTGTTTAGGCATAATTCTCTATTTAATAACCTGCTTAACAACAATATTAAAACCAAAATCCAAGGCGCCTAAAAAAACCGCCGTGGCAAAGCTAATACCGATAACCAGCAGAGTAAACTTAATGGTGTCCTTGCGTGACGGCCAGACGACTTTTTTTAGCTCATCCTTGGACTCTTTTACGTATTTTGCTATTTTATTAGCCATAAATTTTGGTCTTTAAAATCCCCGCTTCCGAGGGGACTAAGAATATCTTACTACACCCCCAAAAAAATGTCAAATTCCTTTTAAATTAGCTAAAAATCAACTATAAGCCATAAACCATAAACTATTTACTATTAACCAACAACCATCAGCCAACTAAATATCAAGGTTTTTTACTGTCTTAGCCCTAGAATGAATAAAATGTTTCCGCGGCGCCACTTCATCACCCATCAGAATATCAAATACCTCATCCGCTTTTTCCATATCGGCAATGATTACTTTTTTCATTATCCGATTAGCCGGATTCATAGTAGTTTCCCATAGCTGGATAGGATTCATTTCACCCAAGCCTTTATAGCGCTGTACTGATACCGTACTTACTCCTTCGTCAGTAGTTTCTTCTTCTCCTTCATTGGCTTCTGGCTCGGTATTGTTTACTTTTTTAATTTTAACCTTAGACTTCTTTTTTGCCGCCATTATTTCATTCTGAATTCTTTCCAAGTTCTCCTCCTTATATATATAACGGACATCCTTGCCCAATTGTAAGCGATAAAGTGGCGGTTGGGCAATGAATAAATGTCCCTGTTTAATTATTTCCGGAAAGTACCTGTAAAATAAGGTCAGTAATAACGTCCTAATATGCGCGCCATCAACATCCGCATCAGTCATAATTACTACGCGGTTATAACGCAGGCCTGAAATATCAAACTGCTCACCAATATTTGTGCCAAGTGCGATAATTAATGACTTGATCTCATTATTAGCCAGCATTCTATCCAGACGGGCTTTTTCCACATTCAAGATTTTCCCGCGCAGCGGCAGGATGGCCTGGAAGTTCCTGTCTCTGGCCTGCTTAGCTGAACCGCCGGCTGAATCACCCTCAACCAGGAATAACTCGCATTCCTCAGGTTTTCGTGAAGAGCAGTCAGCTAACTTTCCAGGCAAGGTTAAGCCTTCCAGCGCTCCTTTGCGTAAAACTGAATCCCTGGCTGTTCGCGCTGCCATCCTGGCCCGCGAAGCCAACATACACTTACCAATTATTGCTTCAGCGTCTTTGGGATTTTCTTCCAGAAAAACTGTTAGCCCATCGCTGGTGGCATTATCTACTGCAGACTTCACTTCCACATTCCCCAGCTTAGCCTTGGTCTGTCCTTCAAACTGAGGATTCTTTACCTTTACAGAAACTACGGCTGTTAAACCTTCCCGCATATCATCACTGCTCAAATTCTCATCTTTTTCTTTTAAGTAGCCCTGCTTGCGGGCAAAATTGTTAATAGTCCTGGTTAGTGAAGTTTTAAATCCGGTCAAATGCATGCCCCCCTCAATCGTATGAATATTATTGGCAAAACTAAACACAGTTTCCTTAAATTCCTCAGTATACCGTAGAGCTACTTCAACCTTAGTGCCATTTATCTCCTTTTCAATATAAAAAGTATTCGGGTGCTTGGGGGCTTTATGCGAATTCAGATGCTGGACATACGAGGCAATGCCGCCTTCAAAATAAAAAGAGTAGGAAAAAGGCTGCTGTCCTCTTTTCACGGTCCTCTTATCAATCAGGGAAATTTTTGTGCCCTTAGTAAGGTAGGCCTGCTGCCGTAAATGATCTATAACAGTGTTTAAATTATAATCAAGCACTGTAAAAATTTCCGGATCAGGTTCATACGTGATAATTGTTCCGGTTTTTTTCGTTTTACCAATCAGCTTAACTTTTGCCTTAGCTTTGCCTTTTGAATACTCCTGCATCCAGAGTTTGCCGTCGCGCATTACCTCAGCCCGGGTATAAATTGAAAGCGCATTTACCACAGACACGCCTACGCCGTGCAAACCGCCGGACACTTTATAACCCCCAGTGTCAAACTTACCACCGGCATGCAGCATGGTCATCACTGTTTCCAGAGCGGATTTATGGGTTTGCTTGTGCATTTCAACTGGAATGCCCCGGCCATCGTCTTCAACTCGCACCCGGTGATCAGGCAATAGCTCAACAATAATATTCGTGCAATATCCGGCCATTGCCTCGTCAATAGCATTATCAACCACTTCCCAGACTAAATGATGCAAGCCTTCAGTTGCCGTATTGCCGATATACATGCCCGGCCTTTTCCTAACCGGCGCTAAGCCCTCCAAAACAGTAATCTGCTTTGCTGTATATTCACCATCCGGACTGGATTTTTTTTCGCGCGGCGCGATTTTTTTGATTGTTTTCTTTTTACTTTTTGGTGACATATTATTTAATACTTATCACCCTACGGGTGATCTCCCAAAGGGAGATAAATTATTATCTAGTAAATGAATAAAAGATAAAGGCAAAATACCCTAATATCATGAATAATCCTATTAAGCGATGAGTCCTGATATTCTTCTTTAATATCGGGAATACCGCCAAGGTAAACAGCATCATAACGGACATACTAATATAAATATCATGTTTAGCAATTGGGATGGGCAGTATAATTGCTGCCACGCCAAGTACTAATAGGGTATTGAAAATATTACTGCCAATGACCATACCAACATTAATTTTTTCCTCTTTTTTCAGGGAAGCAACTACTGATGTAAATAATTCGGGTAAGGAAGTGCCTAGGGCTACCAAAGATAGACCAATGACAATCTGACTAACACCTATAGATTCAGCTATTGATACGGAACTGTCCACCATTAGCTTTGAACCCGCCAGCAATATGGCCAAACCGATTAACGAAAAAAAGAAATTACGCCAGGCCCTTTGCTTTTTTCTTTTCTTATGTTCAACTATATTTTCAATCTTTTCCTCCACTTCTTCAACTTCGTGCCTGAACTTAGACATCATTTTCTTTTTAACAGTCAGGATATTGTAATAAAGAAACAGTGAAAATATAATTATCAGCACTATGCCGTCAGCTCTGCCAATATTGCCGTCCAAAGCCAGGATAAAAATTAGCAGGGTAATAATAATTAAAAATGGGAATTCCCGCCTAACTGCACTTTCCTCGTGGTCTGGAGGCCAGATTAAAACTACCAAACCCAGCACTAATCCTATATTGCAAATATTGCTGCCGATGACATTACCTAAAGCAATATCACTATAACCCTGCAAAGCAGCCATGCCGCTGGCCAGTAATTCCGGTGCACTGGTGCCAAAAGCCACTACTGTCATGCCGATAATCAAAGGTGAAACACCTACGCTCTTGGCCAGCCAGGTGCTGTTTTTAACCAGCACTTCAGCTCCCCAGTATAAAAGGCCAATACCTACAAAGAATAATATTATATCAAGTGTCATCTATTATTTTTTTAATTTCATATTAAATTTATCAGACAATAATTGAATCACTTCGCGCCTTAACGAGTCAACCACCTGTGAGGTCAGAGTCCTGTCCGGTGCCTGGAACACAATTTGGTAGGTAGTGCATAACTCCTTTTCTGAATGTTCAAATGGCTGACCTGTACCTTCAAATGACACAATCAGCGAATTTATTTTTTTTACGGCTTCCACTACCTCTGAATAATTAACTCCCTTTGGAGTTATAAAAGTCAGGTCATGAACCACTTCAGGGTATTCAACTACTGGCTGAAAATTATTCTTTATATTAATTGAATTTATCAAGGATGGCAGATCAAATTCAAACCAAGCTGCCGGCCGCCCCAGCTTTTGTGCGCCAGGCAGCAGCCAGCTAATCTGGCCAATTTGATTTTTGTTAATCAAAACATTAATTTTGCCGTCTTCTTCTGTTTTATATGTTACACTGCCGGCTGGCATTAGCCTGGTAATGGTAGCTACAATATTTTTAATCTGGTACATAGCCTGATAATTACCATTCTTACTGCTCTTGATAAAAATTATCCCAGCCAATTTTTTAATTTCGGTTGGCATAATTTCTTTACTCTTGTTAAATACATTACCAATTTCAAATATGCAAACCTCAGACCTTAACTGGTAATTCTTCATTAAATTATCGTATAATCGCGGGATTAAGGTTGTGCGCAAAAAAGCTTGCTTAGGATTTAACGGGTTTTCCAAACGATAATGTTTCTTAACTTCAAGCCCGAATAAACTGATCAGGTCTTGGCTATAAAAAGAATAGTTCAACACCTCTGTCATTCCGGCTGATGATAATATAGCTTTAATTTTATTTTCCCATTCCATATCCTGCGGCAATACCTTAGGATTCAGTTCAGCATATATCGGCGCTGGTTTTAAATTATTCCACCCGTACATGCGGCCGACTTCTTCAGCAATATCAGCCGGAATTTTTACATCCTGCCGCCATGAAGGAATAGTAATCTTTAGCTCATCTTTATTGGCAGCTACTTTAAAATGTAAGCTCTCTAAATTTTGCTTAACCTCATTAATAGTAAACTTCCGGCCGATTAAGCTGCTTATATAATTTAAATCTGTTTTAATAATTGTTGGTTTAACTTCTTTATGTGCAGGCACAATGATAATACCTTTGGCTACTTCGCCACTAGAGATCTCTGATATTAACTGAGCAGCCCGATCTGAGGCCCATTCTGGCAAGTCCCACCAAATGCCCTTTTCAAAACGCGTACTGGCTTCTGTAACTATGCCTAAACGCTGTCTGGTCTGGCGAATAGATAATGGCTTGAAAATCGCGGATTCAATTACTACATCTTTAGTAGCCTTAGTAATCTCAGAATTGACACCACCCATAACACCGGCAATAGCAATCGGCTCTTTACTGTCAGCAATCATTAAATCCTTAGCTGACAAATGCCGTTCTTCTTTATCTAAAGTAACGAACTTCATAGCCTGCCCTGCCTTACGCACCACTACCTTTTGACCGCCTATTTTGGCCAGATCAAAAGCATGCAAAGGCTGGCCGCGCTCCAGCATGACGTAATTAGTAATATCCACAATGTTATTTATTGGTTTAACACCGCAAACTCGCAAACGAGACTGCATCCACATGGGAGAGGGCCTAACTTTAACGTTTTTAACAACACGCGCAGTATATTTTGGACATAAGTCACTATCCTGCACGTGCACTGATATTTGTTTTCTAATATCCAGCTTACTTTCTTTTAAAGTAACTTTTTTATCAATAAACTTCTGTCCTGATAAAGCAGCAAATTCCGCAGCTAATCCAATAATCGAAAATCCGTCCGCACGATTTGGTGAAACCGAAATGTCCAGAACAATATCGTCTAAACCTAAAACCTTGTTTAATTTTTGTCCAATGCGTGCTTCCTTATCTAAAATTAAAATACCGGCATGGTCCTCGCCTAGGCCAAGTTCGTCTTCAGCACACAGCATGCCTTCCGAATCAACGCCTCTGATGCGGCGCCGTTCAATCTTCAGTCCGTTAGGCAGTTTAATTCCTGCCAAGGCAACAGGCACCTTGTGTCCGGGCTTAATATTGCGGGCGCCGCACACAATGTTTAATAATTCCTTGCGCCCAACATCAACTTTGCAGACAACCAGCTTGTCCGCTTCGGCATGGGAAACAATTGTTTTTATCTGACCGACGATTATATTTTCCAAATCCTTTCCCTTATACTCAATCTTGTCCACCTCAAACCCACCCAGCGTTAAAACTTCCGCCACTTGTTCGGGCGTTTGTTTAAACCTTACAAAATCTTTTAGCCAATTAAGGGATAAGTACATAGTTAGTAATTATTTTAAATACTTTCTTCTCTTTTCCAATATTCCGAGCAATAAGATAAAAGACAAGCGTAAAAGTCAAGTGAATCGGAATATAAAATATTAACCAAAAAGCATTATCAATAGTAAATATCGTCCATAAAAGCGTCACCACACTAAGTATTGAAATAAAATAACAGGTATTTTTAAAAACCTTATTGAATGTGCTAATTTCCTTTTTTTCTTGTTCCATATTAAAAATTAATTACTTTACGAATTTTTACTTCTTACGTCGCTTTATTTATTATGTTCCGAGCGTGGCCCTCTGTGGCCGCGCTCGCCATTTAACTGGCAGTCGCAGGCACAGAGGCCTGCTCCTGGGGGAATAAAACGGCGACGCATTTTTAAAACTGTTCTAAAAACCTTGAATCCCCGCTATACGAAAAACGAATATCATTAATGCTGTGATACAGCATCATCAGACGATCAATACCCAGACCAAAAGCAAAACCAGAATACTTGGCAGGATCAACGCCCATATTTTTTAACACTGTTGGGTGAACCATACCCGAACCCAGCATTTCCAGCCAACCTCTCTGCTTACAGACAGAACAACCGCTCCCCCCGCAAATCAAACACTGCATATCAACATCCAAGCCCGGCTCAACAAACGGATAATACTCTGGCCGAACGCGGATTTTGACATTCTGCCCAAACACTTGTTTTAAAAATGATTCCAAAGTGGAAATTAAATTCGCCACGGTAATACACTTATCAATAACCAACCCTTCACACTGGTAAAAGTTTGTTTCATGTCCGGCGTCCGTGGCTTCATTGCGGAACACGCGCCCCGGCGCTATTAAACGCACGGGCGGTTTTGATTTTTTCATGGCGCGCAGTTGAACCGGTGATGTATGGGTGCGCATCAGCAACCCGCCCTCTACATAAAATGTATCCCAGGCATCACGCGCCGGATGGTTCTTGGGAATATTTAACAAATCAAAATTAAATTTTTGTGTTTCAACCTCCGGACCTTCAACTACTTCAAACCCCATGGACATAAAAATATCCTGTACTTTATTTAAAAACTGAGTGATGGGATGAAGATGGCCCAGGCCAAAATCACGGCCTGGCCAGGTAGCCTCAATGGCTGACATGGCTAATTTAGGCCCTTGCACAAGCTGTGTTTTTTTAAGCTCCAAGGATTGAATAATACCCTGCTTTGTTTCATTAGCTAAACTACCCATAGCCGGTCTGTCAATTTTAGGCACATCTTTTAATTGCTTTAATACGCTGGTAAGCTTGCCTTTTCTGCCTAAATAATTAATTTCAAAATCCTTAAGCTGCTCAGGTTGCTTGATTTGTTCCAACTCTGTTAAGGCTTGTTTTTTTAGTTGTTCTAATTCATCGCGCATATTAATGACGTACTACCCTTCTTGATAAAAAGAAAAATTCCAGCAGCACTAAAAGTATAATAATCAATAAGACGGTCCACCACCTTAAAAAATTAGCCCCTTTTAGCATTAAGACACCTGTTAATAATACTGAAAACCATAAGGCTTGCCTGGTAGAAATGCCTAAATGCCTGAAAATGACTTTTTCCTTGGCAAACCACACGCGTCCAAAAAATCCGATCAAAGAAAATGAGCCAACTAAGGCAAAAATTAAACTGCAGTAAAACAGGAAAAAACCTACAAAACCCGCTTCGTTAGGATTTATGTAAAAAAGTACTACCAGCCAGGCTAACCAGCAAATTATTGTGGCTGAAGATACAATTATTAAATATTGCTTTAAAGACATTATATATAGGTAATTATTAAAAAAAGTAGGCCTAAACCTACTCGAATTTTAACATATTTTTACTCCTTTGACAAGAAAACTGTGGATGATATTTTCTTGCTAATATTAGCCAAATTTTTACACTAAAAATCTTATTCTTTCAACAATATTTTCACCCACTTTTTTTTCTAATCTTTCCAGTATCTCCCGTTCATACAATTTAATTTCCTGACCCACAACTGAGCTTAAAACAGCCACGGTCAAAGTCTTATTTTTCACGTACATGGCTTTAACTCTTTTTACTAATTTAGGGTCTAAAATATCCTGTATTATCTTATTAAATTCATTACAAACAACCGCCGCCCCTACTTGTTCAGAAACCCCGGCTTTATTAATGCTTTTTTGCAATAAATCCTTTAATGGTATGGCCATATAGCTTTTTTTTATGTCACCCTGACCCTGAACAAAGTGAAGGGGAAGAGTCTCCTCCACTTTCAGCGGAGGGGACTCTTCGCATTCGCTCAGAGTGACAAGTTATTATATCACGCCCATCTACTTCTGCACCCAGCCGAAATCAAACATATTACCCAACACACTTGTGCAATAGGTCGGGCAGGGTGGGCAATATGTGCTGTCGTCTGGACAAGGCGCACAGGCAGCTGGTTCACAAACCAACGGAATGAATAAAAGTACCACCAGCACAATAATCACAATTAACAGCCAAAACCACCAACGTTTAAAAACATTAATTTTAGTTTGAATTGGTTGTTGTGGTGCTTGATCCATAATACTCATTTTAGTCATGCTGAACTCCCGTTCTCCGTAGCAGTAGTCTGCTACTGCGAAGAATGAATGTTTCAGCATCTAATTATTCGAGACTTTGAAATGATCCCGACATGCGTCAGGTCTTCGATTCAGAGTGACAAGCTCCTTTACCCTCTCCATCTGTCCTCGCAAATATCTTTAAAATCACAAGAATTGCACCAAAAACCCGGACTAGCCTTAAAATCACTGGCACGAATATTTTCAATTACTTTCAAGAGTTTAGTTTTTATCTTATCTAAATCCTTTTCTTCCGGCGCAAATGAAATTTTCTTATTGGCTTCAATATAATAATAGGACAGTAAAACTGGTTTTACTTTTAAAATATCTTTGGCCGCCAGAGTATAAATTAACAGCTGCTCCTTGTCATTGGGTGATAACTTCCCGTTCTTTGGCCATTTTCCGGTTTTATAATCAATGATCTCTGCTTCCTGCCCAGTGCCTACTTTATCTATTCTATCAATTACTCCCTTAAATGTATACTTGCCCAGCTTAATGTTAAACATTTTTTCTAAATGCAAAGGGGTCGGAAATTCACCCTGGTGAGAATCATAAAATTCTTTTAAGGCACTTTTACCCTTGGCAAAATACTCTTCCATATGCTCTTTGGAAATATACCAGTCATCCAGCCACTGCTCTTCATATATTTTCTGTAATTCATCCCATGAAGCTTTTTGCTTATCCTTATCTTTACTAACCTTCTTACTTGCACCAAATAAATCCTCCTGCTGGATGCTTGATCGCTCTGTAATTAGTTTGAAAAAATGAAACAGCGTGTTATGGATTGACTTACCAAAGCTAAAAGTAAACCGTCCTTCAACCGGCACGCGGTATATATGGGCATACTTAAACTGCTTAGGACAGGTAGTAAAAGCACGCACCTGGGTGTAGCTGGCTTTGTCCGGGATAGCTTGCTGTAAAAACTTTAATTCTTTAATTTCCTGCTGCTCCTTAGCTGGCGATCTTAGCCTGTCTGCCGTGTCTAATTCCTCTGTGCCTTTTTTACGCTCAAATCCGAGTTCAATCAAAAACCGTGACGGCTTTTTTGCCCGAGTACCGCCATAATCATCCGCACTGGTGAAAAATAAGCCTTCCCTGGCCCGAGTCATACCTACATAGAATAACCGCCGCTCTTCCTGCAAATGGATATCCCCCTCAGGGATAATCTCCTTAATCAGTTTATCCGGCAGTTCAATCGGCTCGCGGCGTTCAATCGTTGGGAACCTTTTATCAACCAGGCTGATTAAAAATACATAAGGAAATTCTAAACCCTTAGCACCGTGGATAGTCATAATTTTTACAGCTTCCGGACCCTCTTCCATAGGCTGGCGCAATGAACCATACTCACCTGCTTCGCGGGCCTGTTCAAATTTAATCAGGAAATTTTTTACTGACTTATCTTCGTTAACTGCTTCAAACTGCTCAATCTCCTTGAAAAATTGATTTAAATGAATCACCTTTTCCATGTTCTCCGGCCTATCATCCTTGGTTATATATTTTAAATAACCCGAGTCTTTCATGAACTGCAAGCCTACCTGCATCACGCTTTTATGTCTGGCAATTACTGTATGTTTCTGGATCATGGTAATTATTTTATCAATAGCTAAATGAAACTTCGGCGTGAGGTTAGTAATAATCCTAGATTTTTGCGACGCTTCATATAAAGAAATATTTTTACGCCGCGCATAAACAGATAAAGCCATTAATCCTTGCACGCTCTGGGCATTCAAATTCCACTG
Source organism: Patescibacteria group bacterium (assembly GCA_018816445.1). GTDB lineage: Bacteria > Patescibacteriota > Patescibacteriia > UBA10025 > JAHIVO01 > JAHIVO01. The sequence continues at coordinate 10,948 of JAHIVO010000036.1, read as the reverse complement.
CGGTAAATTCAATACACGCCACATGGCTGCATTTTCGTGGTAATTATCCAGCATCTTGAAGTACGACACTACATCCAGAATCTCTGTCTGGGAATATAATCCCTTGGAAGCTAAAAACTGATGCGGTATATCAAAACGCGATAAGGAATTAATAAACTCCTGCGCATAGGCATTAGCCCGCACCAGAATGGCAAAGTCACTCCATAACAATTTTTTTCCGCCAGAGGCGGATCCGCCTTTGGCGGAATTCTTAAGCTCAATAATCTGCTTAGTCACACCCGAGGCTTCTTCAAAATGTGATTTATAATGCAGATGATTAATAATACCTGTTTGACCCACCTGGGACTTCAATTCCTTGCTTATTTTAGTTTTCAGTGGCGCTCCCTTGGGATCAATTTTTCCTTTTGATAACTGGTATTCCAAACGATTAGGATCATTCTGCTTGATAAACTTATAGGCCAAATCTAGAATGTTTTGCTTAGTGCGGTAATTATCGGTTAGCACAATTTCCTGGGACTTGGGAAAATCCTTTTTAAATTCTAGAATATTTGAAATTGCTGCTCCGCGGAATTTATAAATTGATTGATCATCATCCCCCACTACTGTTAAGTTATTTTTGGGCTTAGCTAGCATTTTAATCAATTCATACTGGGCGTAATTAGTGTCCTGAAACTCATCAACTAAAATATATCTAAACTGCTCTTGGTATTTTTTTAATATTTTAGGCCGGGTTTTAAATAACTTAATGGTGTATAAAATAAGGTCGCCAAAATCAAGCGCACTATTATCTAACAGCATTTGCTGATACACATGATAAGCGTTGGCTACCTCCATGACACGTTGGTCTTCTGAAACTTCTTCGTCATCTTCACCCTTTTTCTTTACAAATTCTTCCTGATCCCGGTCCAGCTTCAAACTCTTGGCATATTCCAAATACTCATCCGGTAAAATATTCTCGTCTTTGGCCCGGGAAAAATGCTTGACCAAGGCTTGGATAAACTTGGTGGGATTTCCCAGGGGCCGGTAATAATCTAGCTCAAATGCGTCAAAATTCTGACGGATAAGCAAAGCCTGGTCTGTAGTGTTTAATAATTTAAAATCAGGCGGTAAACCAATTTCCAGCGCATTATCCTTCAAAATACGATCGCAAAATGAATGAAACGTGGATATCCACAAATCCACGTAGCCGTATGGCAAAAGAACGTCGACACGCTCTTCCATTTCCGAAGCGGCTTTTTCTGTAAAAGTTAAGGCCAAAATATTGTCCGTGCCTACTTTTTGATCTTTAATAAGCCAGGCTAAGCGTTGGGTAATAACCGTAGTCTTGCCGGTACCAGCGCCGGCCACGATTAACAAAGGCCCTTCTTCAAACTGAACGGCCTTTTTTTGCGCAGGATTAAGGTTACTGAAAATGTCCATGTCTGTATTTTAGCAAAAAATAGGTAATAAAAAAAGGCTGGATTGTAGGTTCCAGCCTCTATGGTAGATACCATTATCGGCAAAGATCAGTTGACAACCTCGTGCCGCGGATCAGGTTCCTCCATTAAATCGGGGAACTCGGCCAGACCGAGGAAATCAAAGTCATAGAAATCCCGGGACACAAACTGATCACCGTTATATACGGCCTTAAAGAGGTTCACATAGTGGCAAGTGTAAACAGAGTCCTCGTGGAGTTTTTTCCAAAGTTCCTCCCGTTCAATGACGAATCCGCCGTGCTGGCACTCAAACACAATAGAATGCTTCTCTTTCGTACTTACCGAGGTAACCGCGATCCCCAGACCGCCTTCGCCAGTCAAATCAAGCGTCGGACCCACGCCGGTCCCATGAATCGAAGGAGTGAAGATAAGATCGCGTACCCTGACCTCTTCGGTGAATATTTCGGAACGTTCCATGACCGTCCTTTCACAGCCAGCCATCAGTATAAGAGACAGCACCATCAGAATAATAAATACATTCCTCAACATAGCATCCTCCAGAATGTGAAAGGTTCATTATACAAACATTGCCTTATTTTCATTTTAAAAAGCAATAAGACAGTATAGCAAAACCACTAGTTTTGTCAAGAACGCCTGGCCCCTCTTTGTTACTCTTTGCCGGAGTACTGACGAATGTCAGGATCTATTCAGAGTCTCAATCAATTAACCTCCCCTTTCCACCCATACTTTTAAAGTAACCGCGAAATTCACCCCTCCTTGCCAAGGAGGGGAAAGAGCGTGGCTGTAAATAAAAAAATCAGGGCATTCAGAGGGGAGGTGAGAAGGGCCAGGCAGGATTAAAATTAATAAAATCGCCTACCCCTTCTTAAAACTCAATGAAATAGAATTAACGCAATGCCGCGTATTTTTGTCAGTATGTTTCTCGCCCTCAAAAACATGCCCCAGATGCCCCTCGCAGTTATTACAAACAATCTCAGTCCGTCGGCCGTCAGCATCAGGAACTCGTTTAACAGCACCTGGTATTTCATCGTCAAAACTTGGCCAGCCGCACCCAGAATCAAATTTATCATCCGATTGGTAAAGTTTCGCATTGCAGCGCTTGCAAACATAGACACCAGACTCGGCATGTTTATCATATTTGCCAGAAAACGGCGCTTCCGTGCTTTTATGCACAATCACCTGCTCCTCTTCAAAAGTTAATTTGTTGTATGCTTTTTTCATAGCGATATTAATACTATACCAACTAAGTATTATCGGTCAAATCGAGGATTTTGATCTGTTTTTTTCGTATAATGCCGCGTCCTATACCCTGAAATGAATTCAGGGTGACAAGATTGTTTGCTTATTTGTCATCCTGAACTTGTTTCAGGATATAATGAGTTAAAATGCGTGACAGTGTGCAAGACGCGGCCACAGCCTGATGAATCAACACTACCCTCCATACTCTTTTGGAATAATATCCGGATCTTCCAGTAATTCAACCCTATCGTCAATAACTAAGAGCGCCTGCTGGTCTGTTAATAGTTTAACTGGAAGTTCTGCCTTGTCCATAGCAGGTTTAATATTTTTAATAATCTCCGGCGTACAATGCGCCACAATTAAAAAAGATACTAAATTCAGGGCTGTAAAATCAGTCACCCCGTGATGATCAAATTTTTCCGGTTTTTTCCAGGTAGCCATCTCAATAGTCGGACAAACAATATACGCTCCAGCGCTAGAACCGCAATACACGCTTCCTCTATCCAAAAACTCATTTAACGATTCTGCAAACCCGCTCTCGCGAATACTTTTTAACAAATAAAAAGCATTGCCGCCAAGCATGTTAATGGCGTCTTTGTTTTTTAAAATCTTCCGTAATTCATCCGGCGTCTTACTATCCAAATCCACTTCTTCCACATCCCAACCTAATTCTTTCATTCGTTTCCTGTGTCTGTCTAGATATGTTACATCCGGTACGCTTTTACTGGCTGTAATTATAAAAGCCCATTTTAATTCATTCCGTGGTTTATCAAATATTTCGTATTTACCATCAGTAATATAAGAGCCTTTGGATGATAAGAGGAGTTTTTTCATTAATTATTAACTATTATATTAATTTTTTCTCTTAGATTTATAACGCCAAATTGCTATACCAGCCCCTAAAAACAAAGATGGCAACCACCCATTAGAAATATCCAGCATTATAAAAACTGTACTACCACCAATCCAAATAAGCAAAAAAATTACGATTGCCTAAATTACTTTTTCTTTTTTCCTTCCATAATATTTTAAAATTTACTCATATTTTATCCTCTCTATACCTTACAATCATGCCTTGGTCATCCACCGATTCTCTGATTAATTTTATAGCCAACAAAAACTCCAACCAAACCACCAACAGTAGACAGAATGACTGACCAGAAGGAAAAAAAGCTATCATGCCAGAGTAACGGGATATAACCGCCGATAGTCCCGCCAATAAAAATAAAAATATATATAACAAATTTTGATCCCATAAATTAATGATAACATATAAATCGCCTATAGAAAATTTAAGTAATTATTCTATGTGAAGTATCTTACACTCCACTTCTTTATTCGCGAGCTTGATGGTAAACGTATCCCCTACTTTTTTTCCAATCAGGCTTTTGCCAAGAGGCGAGGTGTGAGATATTATACCCTTTTCCGGATCAGTTTCCGTTGAACCAAGAATTAAATATTTTTTTTGCTCTCCAGCTATTACTATAGTCACATGGTGTCCAATTTGAATTAGGTCAGTATGACTACCAGGCTTGATCACTATGGCCTTTTTTACTGCGTCTTCCAGCTGGAGCATGCGTTCATTAATGCCCCGCAAGCGTCCCTTGGCAATTTGGTAAGCTGCATTCTCAGAAAAATCCCCCATCTCAGCTAAACGCTTCACCTCTGAAATTGCTCTAGGTTGGTGAATGCGCTTAAGCCTGCCCAATTCTTCTTTAAACTCCTGCAACTTTCCTTTTGTTATATGCCGATCCGGTTTGGCATGGGTATACTGGCCTGATTTTCGTATGGGAACTCTCATAAATTTTTTTGAGCTAAGTGGACATATTCAATCAATAAAATCATTTTAATTCACATCGTCCCACGAACCACTGCCACCTGATGCCGCCCAACTGCTGCCATTAAGGCTAACCAACGTGATCATACTACCAATGTCATTACCTCTCACGGCGTCTCCGCTATTGTTTGTACCGGCCAGTATCTGATCGCCGTTGCGGGGATTGATATCCAAGTTTTGTGCAGCAACCACTGCAAAAGTAAAATGTGCTCCTATGACCGAAGAGGCATCTGGCAAATTCCAGATCCCGCCGCTTGTGGCACCTGCATTTGTCTGGATCGTCCCTACTTCACTTATGGTCAGGGTTTTACCATTAGAATCATTGGTGACAACACTGAGCATGCCGCTTTGCGTTGTTGTGCCATCGCCGGTTATTGCTCCGCCGGCCTCCTGTTTCACATCAAGCTGTGTTTGGATGCCTGAAGTCACACCGTTGAGAAAACCAAATTCAGTATTGCCAACAGTACCGGCCCCAACCAAAGTTGCAGCGATCCCCGAATCAAGCTTATCTGCATCAACCAAACCATTAGCTGCAGCATCGTAGGTTGACATAAGCATATAATTATCAAGATCAGATTGACTAATAGTGATAATACCATTTATAGCATCCAGCACATTAGTTGAACCAACAGTGAGTGAACCCTCTACTTCCATGTTGTCATTAACAATTAAAGATAATGAGTCAGTCGTACCAGCCGTGGCTCCGCGATAAATCCTGCCGTCTATGCGGACGTTGTCGCCAAAGGTCACTGGATTATTAGCCCCATCGTCACCTGTAGTTTCATTAACGATTGTCCCGTTAAAATAAGTTACACCTCCGGCTCCCTGCTGGCCGACTTTTAGTGAATTAACTTGCAGTGCGTCATCAATAATCTGTGCGGCACTGGCAATCTGCGCACTAACAAAAATAGCAATAGCCAGGCCTAGAACAAAGGCTAATTTTTTCATATATTTTTCTTATTAATAATTTTTACTTCTTCTTACCCGCTTTCTTGGCTGTCTTTTTTCCAGCAACTGGCTTTTTCGGCGCAGCTTTGGAATCAGTTCCTTGTTTTGGATACCCTTTCTTAACCGCTCCCGGGTCCAGCAAACTCAATACCCTGTCTATCTTGCTGCTCAAGGATTCTAATTTCTGAAATACCTGATCATTGCCGCCCCCGCGCCTGTCTCTGTCGCTAAACCTGTCTCTGCCGCCACGCCTGTCTCCATGGCCTGATTTCTTTTCAAAACAATTATTGCAGAAAACCGGCTTGCCGCTGGTTGGCCGAAACGGAACTTCACACTTATTGCCGCACTTATCGCAGGTAGCCTGAAACATTGGGCGATCACCTGGCCTGCCATGGCGGTCATCTGACCTGTTATTTCGTCTATTTCCCTTTTGGCCGAAACAGTCTCTGCATAAAACCGGCTTGCCGCCTGAGGGCTGAAACGGAACTTCACAATTCTGATCGCATTCGCTGCAAACCGCCTGAAACATTTGTTTTCTATTATCCATATTTTTTAAAATAGTTAATCAATTATGTAACTATCATCTCACCTTTTAAGTTAAAAATCAACTCCACACACCAATTTCATTGGTGTGGGAGCAAAATCTCTATTCTCTAACCTTTTTAGCCAAAAAATTATTAAAAAAATTACCTGCCAATCGGATAAACCATTTGGCAGGTATGAAGCGACGAAGCGCGCTTATTCACAATCCAATTCGCGCTCAATCTTATAAGGCGGCGGCAGGAGAACCGGGGTTACTTGTATTTTGCCCCGATGTTCTTGGCCGTCCTTCGTGTTCCATCTAACAGTACAATAAAGCAGAAAATCAGTGGACTTTATTAAACCACCGACTAATATCGGTACTGAACCTTCTGCAGGCGGGAACTGTTCCCAGCTATCTCCAGCAACCACGTCATAGCCAACCATTGCATGATGTAAACCATTAACGATGACACGCACCGGACGCGGCTTTTCTTCAATATACAATCGCTCTTCTTTAGGCTTCTCCATGATTTTCCTCCAATCTTTCATATTATAATGAGCTTATTAATTAAAAAATATTATCACAGTGTAAAATATTAGTCAATATGCAAAAACTGCCAAAACAGGACAGGCTCTCTAGGTAATAGCTATTGGTGTGGGGGGTAAAAAAAAGTCCCCGCTACCCAGCAGGGACCCGGCAAGTCAAAATTGAAAGCAACGTTTTATGCCCTCCGGTGTTCGAAACGCTTACCAACAAAATAGAAAATGATCGCTACGATCGTGACCATGATCGTCATCAGGCCGAAGTAATTGCCCGGCGCCATGACAGTATACGCTCTCGCGAACAAACCGGCCAGGATGTCACCAATAAACACAGTGAAAAGGAAAACCCCCATGATGAACGATTTCATCCGCGGGGGCGCTTCCTCAAAGGCGAGCTGCAGCCCGATAACAGAAATGCAAAGTTCTGCCGCGGTAACCATGATGTAGGCAGCAACTTCCCACATGATCGAAATCTTGCTGGCAACCGCAACATAGCCGGCCACTGACATGAGGCCCATGCATGAAATCGTGAGAATAAAACCGATCAGCATTTTTTTGGGTGATGACAGCTTGTGATCTTCATCACGGTCTGTTTTTTTCCAAAGCCAGGTGAAAAACGGCGTCATCAGGATGATCAAAATGGGATTTATGCCCTGAATCGCGTCCGGGGGAATGTGGCCGATGAACGTATCGAGTACCAGGTAGTCACGCGCGAACAGAGTCCAAGTAGAGTAGGACTGGTCAAAGATCGACCAAAAGAAAGTAATGAGAATAAAAATTCCGGACAAACGCCCCAGCACCGCTCGCTCTTCACGACACTCGGCCTCTGTTTTCACTTTCCGCTGCAGCTTGCGCACATCCTCTATGGGATAGTGCCTCTTACCGAGATAAAAAATCCCGAGTGAAACCACCATCAAAATGGTAGGCGCCATAAAAGCAATGCCGTAACCGTAGTGATCGCGTATAAACGGCAGGGTCATCATGGTCGAAGCCGCGCCGATGTTGATCGACATGTAAAACAGGGAAAAAGCCCGTGACATAAGGTGCGACTTTCCCTCTTGCTCGTACATAAGACCCATGAGCGTGGTGATGTTCGGCTTAATTGCCCCTGATCCGCCGGCCAATAGCGCCAGCGCCACATACAGTCCCAGTTCGGCTGTGAATGTCCCCAGAACAAAATGTCCGCAGATATAGGGAATGGCAAAGTAGATGACGGTCCTGAACTTCCCCAGCCACCGATCTGCGATAATACCGCCAATGATCGGCAGGATATAACAGGCAGCAGTAAAAAATGACGCAATGGTGGCGCTGTTCGCATCGGAATACCCAAGCTTCTCAATCATATACATGACCAACAAAGCTTTCATTCCGTAGAAGCTCGCGCGTTCTGCCAGTTCACCCCAGAAGATGAACTTAAAACCCTTTGGGTGATGGTTATCACCGGTGTGTGCCGTTAAATGCATCAAAAACCTCCTATTTTCGATATTTAATTGTCAATGACCGATAATTCCAAAGTACTTTAACTTACAAAAAATCCTATTAATTGTCAAATCAAAAATCAATCCCTCTCCACAAGGCGGGAAATACAAAATTCAAATATCAAAACTCGAAATAAGCACAAATTTCAAAATTATAATGTTCAAAACGGTTTTGAATTTTGAAATTAACTATTGAAATTTATTTAAAATTTCGAAACTCGTGCTTCGTGCTTATTAAAACTATTGGTGTGGGGGCTATTTCTTCTTCTTACCCGCTTTCTTGACTGGCTTTTTTTTAGCAGCTGGCTTTTTTGGTGCAGATTTAGAAGCGGTTTCTTGTTTTGGATATCCTTTTTTGGCCGCTCCGGGATCTAACAAACTTAATACTCTATCTAGCTTGCTGCTTAAAGCACTTAATTGCTGAACTATCTGATCATTGCCGCCGCCGCCCTGCCTTTCTCTGCCACCGTGCCTTTCACGACCTCCGTGTCTTTCCCGGCCCCTGTCTCCATGGCCGGATTTTTTGCTAAAACAGTTATTGCAGAATATAGGCTTGCCCCCTGTGGGTCGAAACGGCACTTCGCATGGCTGGCCGCACTTATCGCAGGTGGCCTGAAACATCTGGCGGTCTCCTGATCTGCTATGACGGTCATCTGACCTATTATGATGCCTATTTCCCTTTTGACCAAAACAGTCTCTGCACAAAACCGGCTTGCCACTGGTAGGCTGAAATGGTACTTCGCATTGATTACCGCACTTATCGCAAGTAGCTTGAAACATTTGTTTATGATTTCCCATATTTTTATAATAGTTAATTAATAAATTGTTTATACTCCTATTCTCTCACTTTATTAGCAAAAAATCAATCTATTTAATACTTAAGGCTTGACAAAAAATAAGCATTATGATATTTTACGTTGATATTGTATAGAGGATACAATACGCTTTTTCATAACACCAAAAACCTGTTTCTCAAGGAGGATTCGAATGTGCATTTTTTGTGGTGACCCGAACTGCAAGGCAGACGAAGGATTAGGTGATTTACTGAGCTCGATGATCCCCATGGCTCTGATAAGTGGTAGAATCCCGTTCGGAATGATGGGAGATTCGACCAGGATCGTCGTCGGTAGGGACGGCACGATGAAGCGGGTGCGTGATTACATCGACACCGAGTACAGGCCGCTGAATGAAATTGACGGATTGCCGGAATCGGCCATCAAGACCGTTACTGATTTCTTTTCCCTCGGCAAGCAGATCGACGATAACGCCGAAGCGGCTGCGTTTCTGCAGCAGGAGGCGAATCGGATCGAGGAGATGGTCCGTCGGCACCGTATTGATCTCCGGTTCAATATCTCGCAGGCACTTCCCCCGGAACAACACAACCTGTTCGGCCGAACTGATCTGAAACTCCAGGGTGATGATTCGGGACCGATCACGGTGGTATGCCCCGGATACGATGACGGCGGATTCCAGATCGATGAAACCATCGGCCGATCCCTGCTGACCGAGCAGAACGAACTTGATCACCTCGACATCCAGGTGGATGGGATGCGGGAACACGCCGAGGAACTCGAGCGCGAGGCTCGGTCGCTTCCCGATCTGCTCGAACTGAAGCGGATACTGGTCCTCGAGGCTATGCAAAATCATTTCGAATCGGCCTTCGGGGACGATAATAATGTGCTTGACCTGGGAATCGGCATGACTCCGGAGGGTGAGATCGAGGCCGCCATCACTCGCCATCGCCACGAGGAGACTGACGATGTGCCCGAAGCTGAGCGGAACCTGTTCAAGGCCATATTCAAGCTCGAGGAATCCCGCGGTCGCAAGCTGAAACTGTTCGACGGTCTCCGTAAATTCCTGGGCATGGGACCGAAGATGCCGGAGATTACGGAACAGCCGGCCGCAGAAACGCCGGCCGAGGAACAGCCCACCACGTAACCGTGATACGTCAGCTCTTTAGACAAATCGACACCGGGACAATCAAAAGATTGTGCCGGTGTTTTTTTATAAAAAATACGAAAAAATGGTGCCCTTGCTAAAAGTAAAACCAATAATTATTTTAACTTATTCAAGACATCCCCCAACGCATCTATTTCCCGGCCATAGGCTGCCCAGTCACCGCGCTGCTGGGCCTCCAAGGCTGCTTGGTAATGGGTATTGGCCTGTGATACTAAATCTTCTGATGTTTCTACTGATGTTTCTTCTGGGGAATCTATTGGCTCCGGTGCCGTATCAATAGCACCGCTGAAAATAATATTTAACGCCTGATCAAGAGTTTCCGCCATGGCGATCTGGTTTTCATAGGCCACAATAACGCGCTTTAGCTCCGGGATCTTGCCGCCTGAAGCTCTTAAATAGAGCGGCTGGACATAGATTAATGATTTCTCAATGGGGATAACTAATAAATTACCATAGTTTACTTCGGACCCACGCTGGTCCCAAAGAGATATTTGCCCGGAGATATCAGCGTCCTGATTTATTCTATTAACGATTTGCTTCGGGCCAAAAATTAACTTTTGTTTGGGAAAGCTGTAAACAACCAATTCACCATAATGATCGCCATCCGATCGAGCTACCATCCAGGCGGCTAAGTTGTCTTTGTTGCGTGGAGTATAGGGCAGCATCAAAATAAACTCTTCCTGCTCTTCTTCCGGCAGTTTCATGATCATATGGCGCATCATAGGATCGGCACGCTCAGCGCTGATTTGAGGCACTTCCCACTTGTCTTCCTTGTTATAAAAAATCTGAGGTTGTTCCATGTGATAAGTAGAAAAAATTGATGTCTGATACTTAAAAATATCTTCTGGATAGCGAATATGTGCCCTTAGATCCTCTGGCATATCACTCAATGGAACAAAAGTATCTGGAAAGATTTTAGCATATGTCTGGATTATTGGATCCTGCTCATTGGCTATATAAAACTGCATCTGACCACTATAAGCGTC
>JAHIVO010000035.1 GCA_018816445.1 Patescibacteria group bacterium | reverse complement strand
CCTACCACTATAGGATGGTGGCGCACCTACCCGCCAATCTCAACATCTCCCACCTAAAGTACTTACCTTTCAACTTGGGGGATATAATGCCCTTTCACTACTGCAAATAAATCAAACCCGGAACACATTGATGTGACCGGGTTTTCTTTTTGGCGCCCTGCGACAAAAACCCCGAGCTTGTCGAGGGGTATGGGTCCTGAAAATATCCTGAGCTTGCCGCAGGCCCTAAAGTATTAAAAAGCCGAGGCCATCTACTATCAACTATAAACTATCTACCATTAACCATTAACCCCAAACCATCAACCCTCAACCTCTTCTGTTAATTCCTCCACGCCAATTAAACACACTTCTTGCCACGGTTTATAATGACTGGTAAAAACCTCTTCCTTAACTTCACCGCTAGCTGAAGTAACCGTGCGTGAAAACTCCGCATCTGCGCCCGTGTGTGCCCGTTCGGTGCATTTTTTCTCACCCGGCGCTAAGTCCAGGGTCTCTACCAGCTTGGTTGGGCCTGGCTTTACATAATTATATAAACGAGGGTCTGTGTATGATACCTGACGTCCGTCTGAGGTGCCGTAAAAACGGAATATTAAATCATTGCCATCAATTTCCGTAGTGAACAGCACATGGTTGCCAGTATCATTAATAAACCTAAAATCCGGTTTGGGATCATAAATTGTGGCATCCGTACCAGCCGGCTCATAATATGAAACTCGGTATGAATGGTTCCGGCGCTCGGTAATTGGAAAACCAGCGTCTATCGCGGCGCGAAACGTGGTGGTGCCAATCTGGCACAAACCGCCGCCGTACTCGGGAATAGTTTTATTGCCCTTGATAACTAATTCGGGTAAATAGCCGGTAGAGGCTTCAATAGCCCCCAGCGCTCCGACCAAAGAAAAATCTTCACCTGGTTTTATTAAAATACCATTCAAAGTGTCAGCACCAACTGCGATATTATGGCGCCTATTACGCGGACTACCGGAAAAATTAGAACTGCCTTCGCCAATTAATTCTTTAATACCCATATCATTAACCGCTTCAGTGGTCATAGATGGTTCTATTAAATCCACAATTAAATCAACATCTTTTATGCCCACTTGCCTGACCCTTTGGTCCAAATTAATAATTGACTCTTCAACTTTTAACTCGCGGCCTCTTTGCGAGGGCTGGAACTCTTTTACTTTGTTATTGGCCATGGCAAATTTAGCTTCCCGGACTTCAACATTTATTTCCTGGGCCATTTGTTCTAAGTAATCAGCTAAGGCCTGATTTTCATAATCAAAACCTACTGTATTATTTCCATTCACTAACTTGAATACTAACCAATCCCTAACCTGCTCTTTACTGATTAACCAGGCATAATCTTCATAAACCAGTGTAAACGGAGCTGAAACTAATATTTGATCCACTAGTGAAATTAATGACTCTGCAGTAGTTTTAGTTATTGCAGGATTATCAGTTTCCAGGTTCACCTCTATGGAAGTATTCTGAAGCTGTACTAAATTATTACTAACTTGATTAATAATTTTTTGGTAATTAAAAGCCTGGCCTCCTTTTTCCGATTCTATTTGTATTGTATAATCCTCTGCTATTATTAATTTCGCATCCACGGCTGGCTGTTCATACTGAGTTAATTCAGCAGCTAGCGCTTCAACCAGCTTGTCATCATCCAATTCAAAATACGGGACTGCTGACCAACCTGCTAGCCAATAATAGACATGTTCTGCTTCATTAAACTGCTGGCTGGTTTGTATTAAGTTATCAACGGTTTTATCCGTATCATAAGTAACAATGCGCGAGGTTAATTCTGGATTAACCGGATCGCCCACTAAAGTAGCTACCTTAAATTCCTCTCCCTGGTAACTGAACATCAAACCCTCGTCAATAAGGTTGTTCATTTCCTCATCAATAACCTGACGCGCCTGACTGTATGCTAATTTACTGATGTCTACTGATCCCAACCAGGTGCCAGGATAAACCTTATCCTTATAATAAGCTGTAAAGCCGAAAATAAAACCAATAACCAGGCCACTTACTATCAGTAATACTAAAAATAAAATAATAACCCCCCGGAAATGATTTGGCAGAGGGGATTTATTGGTGTTTTGTTCCTTCAGATTTACTGTCATATCATGCTAAGTAACTGCCTGCGGCTGTATTAAATACGCGGTGGCTGAAATAAAAGCCACGGAAAGCAAAAATAATAGTATTACAGCCAAAACTTTTTTGTCTCTTTTAATAGCCTCTTGTCTGTCTTTACTGATATCCAGCATAAACTTTACCATCATATACATCAAAGTTAACAAACCAATAATAAAAATTAAAGTTATTATCAGAATAATAATACTAACAGCTGTATCTGATAAGGCAAACCAGGGGAAAAAAATGTAAACTACCAATAAGACTATTGGTATTAAAATAAGTAATGCAGCCGGAACAATATTAACCTGCGGTTTTGGCAATAAAAGTTTAGGCTTTTCTTTGGGCAAACTTTTTAATTTCTTTTTCCCCGTTAGTAATTTCGCCATATTATTCGCTTAAAATCTTATTTATTACTGCTTGGGCTAACCGCTCACGCTCTTCAGACTCCGTTTTAGCCGTAGATATTTTCACTCTAATATCAGCACCTTCCTCTACGTCATCAGGTAAATTTTTTATTGGCCATCGGAATTCATGCTTGTCATTAGTTTCAAGCACGGCAAATTTACCCTCAAACTTGGCCACCCTTACTTTGAGTTGATGCTCACGATGGGGGACTATCATAATCTATTACTCCTCTTTTACCCTGACCACTGTCACCTTGCTGACTTTTGTTGCTTTGGGTAAAACAACGGACAGTACGCCGTTTTTCATGCTAGCCTGGATCTTGTCTACCTTGACGTCACAGGGTAGTATTATTGACCGGGAAAAACCGCCCCAATAACACTCACGGTAATAATAATCTTCATCAGTCACCTGATGGTCTCTTTCCCGCTTGCCACGCAGGGTAATCATGTCGTTATTAATCGAGATATCAATATCTTCAGGTTTCACTCCGGCAATAGTTGACTTAATAATAATGTCATCCTTGGTCTGGAAAACGTCAACTGCCAGCTGGCCAGCGTAATCTTCTGCTTCCAGCCAATCGCCAGTATTTGCCGGTTCAGCCAGTGCCCGGCTAGCCTGCGTTTGTGCAGCTTTACCGGCTGTATCATTAGCAAAACTGTATTGATACTCTTCTTTTTCCTTTGTAGTTGCTACTTTCTCTTTTTTAGCCATCGTATTCTTAACAAATGATTATTTAGTAAATTTGTCTATATTATAATATAATTTTATCCAATTGGCAAAAATAACCAAAAACCAAAAGCCCGCATTAACAATTTATTATGCGGGCTACGTACTACAAAGAGCTAATATTGCTTTTACCTTGTCCAGATCAAAAGTGCTGTTATGTTTTTTACACCCAAAGGTGGTTAACTCAATTGCCTGAAATGGAATGCCCAGGCTTTTCGCAGCTAAAAAAATTTCCTTCATGCAGGCGATACCAACCACTGCTCCAGGTTGAAGTTCTGTGATAGAATTCTCAACATCAGTCCCACCTTCGGCCACCGATACATGATAGCCTAACCCTTGAGCAAACAAACTTATCTCATCAATCAATGCTTTTGACAAGCAATGCGGCAATGAAAGCAAACGCTGGCAATAAGGCACGGCCTTAAATGCTTTTAATTGCTGGCGGTTAGTCTTAGCCACATTAATCCAATACCATGGTTTTTCTTTTGCCACCTGTCCTCCATATTTGATTTTCAAATTTACACCATTTCAATTATACTCATATTTTTAAAAATAGCAAGATATATTGTATTAAGTTACTATTGACTAATATAAATAAATTGGCTAATATTCTGGATACTTGCATGCCGCCATCGTCTAGCTTGGTTAGGACCCCACGCTTTTCCCCCTACGGGGGACCACCCGCAGGGTGGCAATGTGGCAACATAAAATATGTACTACATCTATCTCTTAAAAAGTTTAAAGAAAAAATGGTTTTATATTGGTTCAACCAATAAGCTTAATCTACGATTAAAACAACATAACGCCGGCAAAGTCCGCTCCACTAAAGCATACACACCATTTATTCTAATTTACTTAGAAGCTTATAATAATAAAGTTTTAGCTAGAAAAAGAGAGATTGAACTTAAGAAAAGCAGTCAGCAAAAAGAAATTCTTTATAAAAGATTAGATATTACAAAATACGAATAGGCCGCCATCGTCTAGCTTGGTTAGGACTCCACGCTTTCAATGTGGCAACAGGGGTTCGAATCCCCTTGGCGGTACCATAACCAAAAACCCTCTGTATATAAATACGGGGGCTTTTTGGTTTATCTAAATTTATTTTTTAATAATATTTTTTATTCCCAAGGCATCTTAATTTCGATTAAAGTGTAGATGCCCGGATCCCGGACTGTGGCTGACAAACGCCAGAGGTCGTAATAAATATTGCCAACCAGGCTCCAACGCCCGGTGCGGCTATTATAAAAAGCAATGCGCAATTTGTTCCCATCAATACCACGTGTCCTTAGTACGTCTTTATTATAGAAAAACACTACTGTATATGGTTGGAGTTCTTCATTAGCGCGTACTTGAAATGGAGTGCCTACATTCTGCTTCCGAATAGAGATGCCCCGAACATCAGCAGCCGGTAAGGGCCTGAGTGTCAATGTTTCATTGGCCAGTGGAGTGGTTAGCGCTAACTCTCCGCCTGCTGGCCGCATAGACATGGCCCACGGATAATCAATAATTGTCGGCTGGTTCTCAAAAACCTCTACATTATAAACAATATCATCATTATAAAGCAGGGCGTATTTTCTGGGTACTAAGTATAATTCATCATAACCTAAATCTTCTGTATTAGAAGTAGTGAGTATGCTCTGCACCCCAGGGTTGCCAGCTGCGTCCGTTCCCTGCAGGCCTAATTTATAAGACTGGTTGGTTAGTAACTGATGCTGATCATTATAAATGTGTGTGCGCAGGATGCTTAAACGATAAACAAACCTACGGTAAGCCCCATCTCTTGATGTTATTTCCCATTTAGTAAAATAATCATTGTTTATTGAACTGGGAAATCTAAAAGCATAATCACCAGCGGGTAAATAAACATCGTAGTAACCTAATGTGCCAACATCTAGGTCGTTAGCAATCAAATCTCCATAGGCAGGATTGCCGTGGGCGTCATATGTTTGGTTATAAATTGAAAATTTTCTGTTATATAACAAACGACCATAAGCATCCTCCTGTACTACTTTAATGGTACCCAGCCGATATTCTATATCATTCGATAAGCCATTGGGTATATCCTTTCCCCAAAGATAAATATAGGAAGTACCTGTCCCGTGAATGCGGAAAACATAAACACCGCCCTGCGGCCAATACTGTTTGCTAGCCAGATATACCTTGGTTTCTCCGGTCGCCCCGGTGGTATAGTTGCTATAAATCAACTTCTCCTGATTGAGCCTGTCCTCACTGACGATCGGCGTCCCATCTGCATCATAATCCTGAACATAAATATCAAAATTAACATCCTTCAGCAAATTGCCAGCTGCATCACGAAAAGTCACATGCATATAGCTAAGGTAAACGTCGCATAAATAATAACCGCCCACTCCTTCTGAACCTGCACTGCCTGCCATATCTTCATTCCAAATACTACGGTACCCATAAATATCGGCATACTGATAAAGTTTAACCGCATACTCACTAACACCACTACTCTTATTTATGCAGGTAGCTGCTTGCCCACCTTCATCTGTTGTTCCCGAGGCCACTCTACTGCCTAAATAAGGATTTTGGTATGGATCTCTATTCTGCTGATAGATATGGTATTTAACACCGGGGACGATAACACCCTGTGCATCACGAGAAATAATCTCAAATAGTATATTATTCTCTCCACAATCAGCAGTATCAGTCTTAGCTGGTTGAGGTATACCCAAGGCTATGGCAATGCCAAAGATAATCAATACTAGTGAGATGCTGAGTGGTAAATATTTTCTCATTTTAACAAAATAAGTTATTCTTATCTAATTATAGCACATTTTTTACTATTAGACAAGTAATGACCCGGCTTTAGCCAGCATCTGTACAAAGGTTCATAAATTCTTTACTACTGACTTTACAGTCATTCATTTCCTCCAATCCTCCAAGCTATTTTTGTAAACGATCAAATCAATGTGTCACATAGACAAAAACTTATTTTATCAAGACAAAAAAAACCGCCCGGCTCGTAAGTCAGGCGGGGGATTCTTGTAATACCAGGTAATCCCAGTCAACGCCGCTGACTTTCAAATAAGCCAGCGTGTTTTTTCTTTTTCTTCTTGGATCTGTATTTCAACATCCTTATCTGACCGCGACGTTGTAGTCTTATCAATGCAATAGCTGGAACCCCTATTACAATAAGAACTAAAATGATAATCAACCATTCCGGCATTGTTTCCCTCCTTAGCAATGCTAGAAACTTATTTCACTCTAAGTTATCAAAGTATTTACTCTATGTCAAGGCTAAATAAAAAAACAGCCGCCTGGGTATCATGCCAGGCGGGTGCTAGTGCTGTTTGCGCTATTAGCTTCTTTTCAGTGCATCTGCAACGACCGGATCTGTGAAGTCGTCCTTAAGAAGCGCTTATTCGTTTGCTGCCATGTCATCAACTTGCCGCAGCTTTTTATTACTGCTTCTTACACCGGCTACAACTAACAGCAGTAAAACTAAAAGTGCAATTGGCCAATACTGTAACAACTCCTGCATTTTCCTCCAAACATGTTAGCAATTTTCTAGCTTTCCATCCAGGCTAACATATAATATATTACCTATCAACCTATGTGGTACAATAATAGTAGAATTATAATCTAAAAAATAGCTAGAGTAGATCCAAAACCAATTTAATACACCCTGGATTGTCATTCCGGACTTGATCCGGAATCTCCAATCCCCAAGGAGATCCTGAAACAAGTTCAGGATGACGGGTTGCTTAGTATGAAAATTTGTTTAGGATCAATTAACCAATACTTAGTAAATATGATAATTTGGGGAATTGTCCCGCCATGCGGCGGAATCCGCCTCTGGCGGAAAACCTTATACATGTATTTTATTAAAGAATTAATTACATAAATGATTATATTGGGAATAGAGACGAGTTGCGATGAAACATCCGCCAGCTTGGTTCACGGCCAGGCTGGTAAAGTTAAAATTCTATCACATGTTATTGCCTCGCAAATTACAACACATGTTAAATACGGAGGCGTAGTACCCGAAGTAGCCGCCCGCCAGCATGTAATTAAAATCATTCCTGTGCTGGACTCTACTTTAAAACAGGCTAAAGTTAAACCTAAAAATATTGACGTAATTGCTGTTACCAGGGGACCTGGCTTAATTACTTCTTTACGAGTGGGCACGCAAACAGCCAAATCTTTATCCTTTGCCTGGAATAAAAAAATTGTTGGAGTAAACCATATGGAAGGCCATATATATGCTAATTGGCATGACCACCCCAATACTAAATTCCCAGTCCTATGTCTGGTAGTATCAGGTGGGCATACCGAACTGATTCTAATGACCGGGCATGGTCAGTACCAGCTTATAGGCCGGACGCGTGATGACGCAGCAGGTGAAGCTTTTGATAAGGTGGCTAAGATATTGCAAATCGGCTATCCTGGCGGGCCTATGATCCAAAAACTAGCTGCCCAGGGCAATCCAAGCAAATTCAGTTTCCCCCGGCCCATGCTGGACCAGGATAATTATGATTTCAGCTTTTCCGGCCTTAAGACTTCTGTCCAATATTTCATCAAAAAAGAATTCGCCGGTAAAAAAGTGCCTGTTAATGACATCTGCGCGGGTTTTCAGCAGGCAGTTATTGATGTGCTGTCAGAAAAAACCATTAGCGCAAGCAAAAAACTAAAAGTTAAAAATATTATGCTGGCGGGCGGCGTGGCGGCTAACAGCGCTCTTCGTAACCATCTGGACAAACGCATTAATAAAGAATTGCCAGGCACAGGATATTTGGTGCCACCCTTGTCTTTATGTACGGACAACGCCGGTATGATTGCTGTGGCTGGTTATCACCGCGCCACGCAAAAAGATTTTACCCCTTGGCCTAAACTAGCGGCTGATCCAAATTGGGAATTGATATAAAAAAAGCCGCGGGGAAAGATCTGCGGCTATCAACTTAAATAGCTGGATTCGGTAACTAATCGTCCTCGTCTTCAACCTCTATTTTGGTCAGAACGATTACACCATTAGACCCGGATTCTTTATTACCCCAGCCAACATCGGTCATGCCAACATTCTGACCATCAACATCGATGACGGCGAGTTTGGGTAAGTTCCTACTTGTTGTTGCCCCGGGATTATCAATGTACGTCACCTCGTAATCACCAGGTTCAACCTTCACTGGTTCTGTCCTGACATTACCATCAGCCACTGGTAACTTAACTGGCTCATCACCAGTTATCCGTAACTGCGTGATAATTTTAGCCATTTTGATCCTCCTACTTTTACAATATGTAATGTTCAAAACAATTATATTATCCTATCTTATTTAATTAAATTTTGCAAGTATAATAAAACCTACTTTCTTTGATTAAAAGCAGGTTTATAATGGGCTGGTATTGCGCTCCTCCACTGGATCAAACTGCTCCAGGGTTATATGATCAAGAGGGCACACGTGACCCAAAGGTACGTCACTAGATGTATATTTAGCACCGCAAGCATTACAACGGTAATGGAATTCCGGAATATTCTGAATGGTAGTATCCGATTTCTTTCCAATAAGAAATGTGAAAGCAATACCAAGCAAAATAATGCTTAGAAAGATCATGGGGAAAAGCTTCCACCCAGCATCAAAATCATCTACCCAGCCAACCACGAAAATGAGAACAATATCAACCGCCATGATTATCAGCTTATTCTCTGATATCCATCGTATTACTATGGCCAACACTTAAATACCTCCCTTAATTTACATGAGTCTTTAGGGTATAATTAAAGTACTTTTAGTAAGCTTAATAACAATCATTGCCCTCGTCAAGCACTGGAAATAATTAATAAAATGCTGTACAATAATTAACTATGATTAAAGAATTAGAAAAAGCCTATCAACCGCAAGACATAGAAAAAAGGATTTACAAAATATGGGAGAAGTCCGGCTATTTTAATCCTGATAAACTACCGGGTAAACGAAAACAAATATTTAGCATTGCCATGCCGCCGCCTAATGTTACTGGCGAACTGCACCTGGGACACGCCACCGCTATTACCCTGGAAGATATCATGGCCCGCTACCACCGCATGGCTGGTGATAAAACCTTATATTTGCCCGGCACTGACCACGCCGGCATTTCCACTCAGGTTATGGTTGAACGCTTAATCTCAAAATCCGGCCTGAGCAAGCATAAGCTGGGCCGTGTAGAATTTATTAAAAGGGTTTGGGATTGGAAGAAAAAATACGGTTCGCGCATAACCGAACAAATCAGGCAGTTAGGCGCCTCTTGCGACTGGTCCAGGGAGCACTTTACTATGGATCCCACCCTAACTAAAGCGGTGCAGGCGGCTTTTATAAAAATGTTTAATGACGGCCTGATTTACCGCGGCAAAAGGATTGTTAACTGGTGCCCGCGCTGTTCTTCTGCCTTGTCTGACCTGGAAGTAAAACACCAGGAAACTTCCAGTAAACTATGGTACCTGAAATACCCTCTGTTCGGCAGTACTAAATATTTAATTGTAGCTACCACGCGTCCGGAAACCATGTTGGGCGATACGGCCGTGGCGGTTAATCCGAATGACAAGCGTTATAAAAGTTATATTAATACCAAGGCTCTGCTACCAATAACAAATAGGGAAGTGCCAATAATTGCTGACAAACGCGTTGACATGAATTTCGGCACTGGCGCGGTTAAAGTTACGCCGGCCCACGACCACCTGGATTATGAAATTGCCCAGGATCACAAGCTGGAAATAATCAATGTCATTGGCCCTGATAACCGCATGACCAAGCAAGCCGGGGAATTCTATGGGCAAAGCGTCCAAGATGCCAGGCATAATATTTTAAAAAGGCTGGAACAAGAAGAGTTATTGGACAATACCGTGGATTACATCCACAACCTGGCCCGGTGCGAACGCTGCAGCGCTCCGATTGAACCTTTAATTTCAGAACAGTGGTTTGTAAGAATTGACAAACTGGCTAAACCGGCTATTAAAGCCGTAAAAAGTGGGAAGATTAAAATCATTCCAGCGCGATATGAAAAAGTTTATTTCCACTGGATGAATAATATCAAGGACTGGTGTATTTCCCGCCAACTATGGTGGGGGCACCAGATACCTGTTTGGTATTGTGGTCAGCAATATGAAGCATCAAAAAAAATAATGGGTTTTCATAAAGATGTAGTACCCCAAGTATGTGCTGGTAAAATAAAAACGTATCGTTTGCGTGACCACGGATTTAAGCCAGGAGATAAAATATCATTTGAAAGCAGTCAGACTGGTAAAATATTTGGGATTGGCACTATTACCAGTATTAAACGGGTAACAGTGGGCGCTATCCAACTTGACGATCCAGCTCATGGGACAACTTATAAAAAGAGATCTGGGCTTATTGCTGCTTTTAAGCGCCATCATCCTGATCAAAGTATTAATGATGATACAAAAGTATTTATTTATACTTATATTTTTAATCCCTCTGCTAAAACCGAAGGATGTGGTGAAATTATTGCAGCTGTGGGCCAGCCAAAAAAATGTCCTAAATGCAAACAGACTAACCATATACGACGTGATCCTGACACCTTAGACACCTGGTTTTCTTCCGGTTTGTGGACATTTTCTACTTTAGGCTGGCCGGAAAAGACTCAAGACCTAAAAACATACCACCCCACCACTGTCATGGAAACCGGCTGGGACATCCTTTTCTTCTGGGTAGCCAGGATGATTATGATGAGCCAGTATTTCATGAAAGAGGTGCCTTTTAAATACATTTATCTGCATGGGCTTGTTTTGGACCGCCACGGTAAAAAAATGTCGAAATCTAAAGGCACGGGTGTTGACCCTATCCCCATGATGGAAAAATACGGCACGGACGCCATTCGCCTGTCGCTCATATTAGGCACTTCGCCAGGCCAGGATTTCCGCCTGTATGAAGAAAAAATTGCCAGTTACCGAAATTTTATTAATAAACTCTGGAATGTATCGCGCTTTATCTTGTCTCAAGATGCCGCTCCGCCAAAAAAATTAGCAATAAACAGCACAGCCGACCAGTGGATAGTCAGCCGTTTACAGCAATTAATTAACAGTACTACTGAAAATATTAACCACCACCGCTTTTCTGAAGCTGGTCTGGCACTTTATGATTTCCTTTGGCATGAACTGGCTGACTGGTATATTGAAATCACAAAAACTGAAAAAAATATCTCGGTCCTGTATTATGTCCTGGAATATTTTCTCAAATTAACCCATCCTTTAATCCCATATGTGACTGAAGAAATTTGGATGCGGTGGAAAGGCGAAGCACGGTCCAATATGCTGATGATCCAGCCCTGGCCGCAAGCAGACAAAAAATTCATTGATAAAAAGATTGAAAAAAACTTCTTTCTACTTAAAGACTTTACCGTGGTTGTACGTAACTTCAGGGCTAAGCATAAAATCCCAGCAGGGGAAAAAATTCATGTATACTACTGGGGCCCGCAATCATCATTAATTAATGATAATTCCGAAATTATCAAACTGTTAGCCAAGATAGAGTCATTAAATAATGAGCAGCAGAAAAAACTAACCGGCTCTTTACCTGGCCTTGATTACTATATTGACTGGCAGCAGGATAATAAGCAAAAAGACAAGGAAGTTGAAAAAATATCCAAGTATATCCAAAAACTAGAAGGCAAACTTTCTAATAAAGAATTCACCAAAAAAGCGCCTAAACAAGTAGTTGAGCAGGAAAAAGCCAAGCTGGCTGAACAGCAGGAAAAGCTACAAAAATTACTCTAACCCCAGTTAAGTATTGACAAAAAAACAATGCTGTGCTAATATACACAGACCTCTTTTTTGCACTTTAATTCACTACATAGGAGGTTAGTGAATGTATAACATTACTCCACAACGGCGGTTTATCATGCCGCTGGCTCTTTTACTCAAACAGATTCTTGCCAGCACTACACCAAATCGAAGCCTTACCTCTAAGGCTGTTAAACTGCCACACGATCCCCCTCGCTCATAACATCAGAGTGGGGGGTTATTTTTTTTAATTCAATAACTCTGGCCAAGGCTCTAAAATAAGATTGAACGCTTTTTGTCACCTGGGGTTCTCTTTTTTCGATTATGTGTTGTTTTTTTTGACAAAAATCCAATATTTGCTCGGCGGTAGTCAATTTTTCACCACCAGTACCAACAAAATTTTCAATTAAATACAATAATCCTTCTTTTAATTGACCAGCCATTTCATCCAGCATCTCAGCTTGGAATTGCGGATCAATATCATTTTTCTTGCTGGTAATAAAATTATCATAAATTTGTTTAACTCTTTCTGGTTCTATACCAACCACCACCCTGGGAACGGATAAATTACCTTTATAATCAGGATTTTCATCATCAATATAATACTTAATATTAGCTAATTCGGAATTTTTTAACCCCCTGGCTGTCCTGCCTAATTTTTTTTGGATAGTTATCACCGGGCCCGTAGTTACATCAACTCCAATATAGACCGGATCTTTGCCTTCTTCAGCCGGAAAGGCTACTACAAAGTCAACCCCATTTTTTATATCATCATATTCAGATGTTGGAGTGACGCCAACCTCCTCACCTAGGCCACCATTATATACTTGCTCCATTATTACATATTCCGAAGCGACCTGGTCCCGGGTTTTTTCACGCTGATATGTTGCAGATCTTTTTATCTCCGCTACGCTGGCAGCATCAGTAGCAATTTCATTATCTGGATAAACATTCTTAAAATCGCCCGGTTTTGGCCTTACGCTTTCCCATGATTTAATAATGCTGTTAAATTCCACGCTTTCAGTAGCATAACCTAAAACGCCGCGGGTATCTAAATCAGACATCATCCTTCTTTCAACCCCCATTTGCTGATCATACCCTTTTCTCATTTTATTGAAAAAATTAATCAATAACCCTAAATACTTCCTCGTAAGTTGTTAACCCTTGTAAAGATTTTAATATGCCGTCCTGGACCATTGTGACCATGCCGTCTTTCTGGGCTGCTTCCTGGATTTGCGATTCAGCAATTTGGCCAGATAGTATTAATTTCTGAATATCCTGATTCATAGTGATAAATTCAAAAATGCCTATCCGCCCCTTATAGCCGATGGAACTGCATTTTTCACAACCTTGCCCTTTAAAAAATTTCATGGCATTGGGGTCTACTTCTTTTTTTCTGTATTCGGGTAAATTTTCAACAGCTTGCTTAATCCTGGTCATGTCAGCTGGTTCGGGAGTAAACTCCTGCTTGCAGTCATTGCATACGCGCCTGACTAAACGCTGGGCAATAATTAAATTTAATGAGGGCGCCAGCAAAAACGGCTTAGCACCCATTGACAGCAAACGGGGGATGGCACCGGCTGCGCGGTTGGTATGGAGGGTAGACAGCATTAAGTGCCCGGTTAAAGCCGCTTGTATGGAAATCTCGGCTGTTTGCTGGTCTCTAATCTCACCGATCATGACTATGTCAGGATCCTGCCGTAATACTGACCTTAAACCAATAGCATATGTATAATGGCTCTTCCGGCCGCTTTGGCCAGTCAGGATTTCTGATTCTTTACCTTCCTCAGCTAACTCTGAAGTTTCCACCTGGCTTTGGATGATACCCTTTAAACGGTATTCAATTGGATTTTCTAATGTAATAATCTTGGTTTCTGGCTTGTTTAGTTGCTTCAAAATGGCATATAGCGTAGTTGTTTTACCTGAACCTGTCGGACCGGTATTTAAAATCATGCCGTTAGGCCGTCTAATCTGCTTGGCAAGGATTTTATACGACTCTCCGGTTAAGCCTAAATCATCCAGATCAAAGGCAGTAGCCGTGGACATCAATAATCTCATGACTATACTTTCCCCAAAAGCACTAGGTACTGTGGATACACGCACATCAATCATTTCGCCTGATAAGTATATTGTATAACGGCCGTCTTGAGGTACATCTACTATATTAATTTTTAATTTAGCAATTAATTTAATCCTATTAACAATTTTTTCCCAATATCTTTTTTGGATGACCGCCACATCATGCAAATACCCGTCAACCCGGAACCTAATTTTAATGTCATTTTCTTCTGCTTCAATATGCACATCTGAGGCTCGCGACTGTATAGCGCTAGCCAATACAATAGTCAGCAGGTCTGACATAGAAACATGCTGGATTTTTTCAGCCAAATCACGAAATGTTTTTAGCTCTCTCTGGTAATTCTTAATTTCCTCTTCTGTAATTTCAATACCACCTTCATGCTTCTTGACCTTAGGCAATACAGCATAAAGCTTAAACACTTCCTCCAGACTCTTATCTGAAATCTGATAAAGATCTCCATTAGCATTTAGGTCTTTTGCTATGCTCCCTTTGGCCTTGCTTATGGCGGGATCCGAGGGATTAATAGCGCCGATACGAAACTCATTATCAGTCCTAAAAAAACACACTGCCCTCAATGACCGGGCATCTTTCTCTGAAATTAAACTCAATGCTTCGGGAGTGACAGGAAAACCCTTTAAAAAAATGTAATTATACCCATTTTTTTCTGCTTGGTTACGGGTAGCGTCCTCCTTATTCTTCTCATCAATTTCAATCATTTTATTCTGCAACTTTTCTTCTGTTTCTTCTGTACTTATCTGAAGCGAACCCTGGGAACGCTGGGTCATCTTGATCAGGTCATCAATATTTTTATCGCGTGATGTTTGTGAAGATAAAACCATAATGTAGTAATTATATCAAATAATAGCCATCACGTAAAAACACCCCGGTTGATAGCGGGGGGATTATTAAATAAAGTTATGGTTTTTATTATTTATGCAAAAACTTTTTTATAACCTCAAGGACAATCTTTTCCGCCCCCAGCAAATCCCTGCCTTTTATCAAGAACCTAGTGAAATTTCTTGTTCCAGTTGGCCTAAACTCCTTAAAGGCTAAAAAACCATCTACTGCCTTGGTAGTACTAACAATAACCTTTATCCCGTCTTCCCTCTCATAAAGTAAAATGACTACTTCTGCTTTAGGAGTATTTATAATCAATTCGTCAACTACCCCTTCCAAACTTTCTTCGGAAGCGCCTGATTTCTGAAAATCTTGTTTATTTAAAAGCGACCAAACCACCCTGTCCTGATAATCAGTTTTTAAACGGGCTAAGGCCCGCCCCCACAACTTTAATGTGGATATTGCCTTGGTACGGTAAAGATTTTTAATAATATCATCCCGCCGGGCTCCATTTTCTACTAGATAACTGCTAATAGCCAATGATTTAGGGGTTACGGTAGTGCTTTGGAAGCTCTTAGTTTTAGAAATAATGCCAGTTAACAGGCTGGTAGCAATATATTCATCAACAGCCCCTCCTTTTAATTCTTTAATAAATTCAAAGACAATTTCTGAAATTGAGGTAGCTACCAGGTCAATGATATTAATTTCACCAAAATACTCATTAGCTGGATTATGGTCAATATTAATAATCGGGGTGTGGTAAAAAAATTCCGTATTATCATCATAAACCTTACCGAGTGCTTCAAGGTCAGGAGAGTCAATCACAATAATTAAATCATATTCATAAGACGAAGCTGAGGTAGTAACATCGCGCGGTTCAAAAAAACCGTCCTTTGGGGTGATAAAAACATCAAGTTTTTCATTATTACTTATATCATAACTCAGTTCCTGAACTTTGGTGCGCGATAAATCAAGTGAGATAATAAATTTTCTTAAAGCCGTCAGGTCAGTATGTATTTCTTTGCTTTTGGGTAAAAATTGGTGAGACGGAGGCAACACAAATTCGCTACATACCACTTTAACCTGCTTTTTTTCTCTTTCTAAAACTAAAAACAGGCCCAAACCTGCTGCAATTGCATCAGTTGAAGGACTATTGGGTAAAACCACCACAATGTTTTTACTCTTTTTAATTAAATCTACTGATTGTTGTAATGGAGATCGCTCCATATTTAGATAATTATGCCTGTAATTTAAAACTAATGGAATAAATTAGTATACTTTAACCAGGTTTAGCTGTCAAGAATTGGCATATAGCTTATAATAAATTACAATACTAATATGATTATTATTTCAAAATCAGCCAAGGAAACAGAAAAATTAGGGCTAAGATTAGCTAAAAAGGCTAAAGGTGGCCAAATTTATGCTCTAATAGGTGATTTAGGCGGTGGCAAAACTTGCTTTACAAAAGGATTTGCCAAAGGACTTGGCATCCCCTATGTCATATCTAGCCCTAGTTATGTATTAATGAATATTTTTAAATTAAGGGGGGGGCAGACAAAATTCTTCTGCCACGTAGATACATACCGTTTATCAGTACCGGAAGAAATTATTGAGGTAGGGCTTTTAGAACATCTAAATAACAAACAAACTATTACTGTTATTGAATGGGCTGATAAAATTAACAAAATTCTAGGCCCTTATAAAAAAATTACAATATCTTTTAAGTTTATTGATTATACTACCAGAAAAATAAAAATTACAAAAACCACTCGTAAAAACGGGAAGGGATATTAATGATTATTATTTCTTAGGCTGGCACTGCTTTGCGCACAACCTGCCTTTTTTCATTTGGCTCGGTAATTAAGCTGTCTATCACCAGCATTTCTTCAGATGATATTGCCACTACCTGCTCTTTGCTTATAAGAAGCTCTTGTTTAAGAAGCCCCTTAATAATATCCTTGCTTTTAACATGGTAATGGGTTATAAACTGCAAGGCAGTATCAAAATCAAAATCAACTACTTTACCTAAGTATTGCCGTGATTGGGTATAAACTGGTAAACCAATTAATTGTTCTTTATTTAACCTCATGACTCTCAACAATTTGAGATTTAGTCTTGTCCTTGCTAAATATATAATATTGCTGAGCTACTGAAAAGAGTGTGGAAACCAGCCAATAAAGTGTTAAACCGGCCGGAAACTGTATGCCAAAAAATACTGTAATTATTGGCATAAAATAAGTCATTTGTTTATTAAGACCAGCAGTCATGCCCTCATCCTTGGCACCAGGTACTTTCGGCGGCCGCTTGGCCATCAGCATCTTTGTCTGCCAGAACTGAGCCGCACCAGCTAAAATGGCAAATAAATAGTTACCCTTCTGGGATAAATCAAAAAGACCAATAAAAGTGGGGTGAATCGGCTGGGTAGTAAAAATATCTCTAAGTGGGGCATATAAATGCTCCAGTTGATCAATTATCAATATATGAGTAGCCGGATCGGTCTGGGCAACTGCTAAAAAGACCCTGTATAAAGCAATTAATATTGGCAGTTGGATCAATAGCGGTAGACACGAAGAAAATGGATTTACCTTATTTTCCTTATAAAACTTCATCATCTGACGGCCCAGTTCTTCCTTATCATTTTTATACTTTTTCTGAATTTCCTGCAATTTCGGCTGTGTTTCCTGTAGTTTTTTCTGAGATCGGATTGATGAACGCGACGGTATATAAAGTATAATCTTAATGACTATGGTCAATAGAATAATCGCCACCCCCAAATCAGGGATAAAACGATAAATAAAAACTAAACCATTTAGTAATGGTTCAAATAAAATTAGATTATAAATATCTCCTATCATATTATTTTACCGGGTCATGCCCTCCCTTATTAAAAGGATTACATTTTAAAATACGCTTAAAGCTCATCCAGCCCCCTTTAAATACCCCATATTTTTCAACTGCCTGATACGCATACTCCGAGCAGGTAGGCCTAAAACGGCAATAACCATAAGGGTAAAGATGAGAAAATATGCCATGGTCAAAGGAAAGAGTTTTTTGATACAGCCTGATTAGGGATAAAACTAGTCCCCTAATTATAAACTTATACTGGTTCATTTATATAATTTAGCTTTACTAAAGGTATTTATCACCTGTTTCCTAATTTCGCTAAACTTGGCTTGTAAAATTGCAGGACGTACTATAAAGATTATATCATAACTAGTTTTAATACGGCCGGCTTCTTGCTGAATAATGGCCCGCAGCTGACGCTTTATCTGATTTCTTCTAGTAGCCTGTTTGGACACCTTAACCCCTATGCTTATACCAAATCTTGAATCTTTGTTTTTATTTGGCAACTTTTTTACCACAAAATAAGATGAATGGACTGCCGAGCCGCGGGCATGTATACGGCGCCAATCTGAATCTTTAATTACTCTCTGGTAGCGGGGGAGCATAATAATTAATAGGTCAACCTGCGACGTCCTCTTTTTCTTCGTCGGGCCAAAACCCGACGGCCACTTTTAGACCTACTTCTTTTCCTGAAACCATGGGTGCGTTTTCTGTACTTCTTTTTCGGCTGATACGTCCTTTTTGGCATAATAAATATTAAACTAATTAAAAATTAAGATACTCCCTAGTATATCAATTATATACAAATGGGTCAACGAAAAAGAACTATCCTCATCATATCAACACCTTATACACAAAATATTCAATAAAGCGCCATTCTTTGTGCTCAGCTTCTGTGATACTATAAATAATACCTATATAATTTTTTTGTAGTTATGGATCAAAATCAAATTTGGCAAGCAGCGCTCGGAGAACTAGAGCTTACAATAAGTAAAGCTAATTTTACTACGTGGTTTAAAAATACTTTTATCTCCAGTAGCGAGAATAATAAAGTGATTATTGGAGTATCAAATGCTTTTACTAAAACCTGGCTGGAAAATAAATACCACAAGGAAATCCTAAAAGCCTTACAAAACGTAAGTGATAACAAAATTACCGAAGTAACATATAAAGTTGAAACTCATAAAAAACCGGGCGGTTCAATAAAGGCTACACCAAAAGAAGTAGCCACCGCAGCTAGCACAGGAACGCCTGAGAATGGCAACGGTGGAAAGAATGGTTATGGGCTGAACCCCCATTATATATTTGAAAATTTTGTGGTTGGTAAGGGCAATGAATTAGCTCATGCTGCCTGCCAAGCAGTTTCCCAAAAACCCGGTGAGGTATATAATCCATTATTTATTTATGGTGGGTCTGGTCTTGGCAAAACTCATCTCCTGCACGCTACAGCTCATGAACTATTAAAAAATTATCCCAATAACAAAGTAATTTACGCAACCAGCGAAAAATTTACCGGGGAATTCATTAGGGCAATCAGCCAGGGCAATGCGGATAAATTTAAAAATTTTTACCGAACTGCTGACATGCTGCTGATTGATGACATCCAATTTTTAGCCGGCAAGGAAGGCACCCAAGAAGAATTTTTCCATACTTTTAATGCCCTCCACCAACAAAACAACCAAATCGTAATCAGCTCTGACAGACCACCTAAAGCCATTCCAGCTCTTGAAAATAGACTAATTTCAAGATTTGAATGGGGGATGATTGCAGATATTGCCCAGCCTGACTACGAAACACGTATAGCTATATTAAACTCAAAATGCAAAGAGAAAAAATACCCCTTAACGCAAGACATTGTTACATTAATAGCCAACACTATCCAGAGCAATGTCAGGGAGCTAGAAGGGGCTTTAAACCGTATTATTGCTTATCACCAGCTTAATAATACCGCCCCTACAGTTGAATCGGTAAAAAATATTATTTCCAGCCTGAGTAATTACCATAGGCGGGATGGCGCTATTACCGTAAAACAAATATCCAACACCGTTGCTCAATTCTTTGATATCACAATAGATAATCTAAAAGGCAGCAGCCGAAAAAAGGAATTAGTTGTCCCGCGACAAATCACCATGTATTTGTTGCGCGAAGAGGCAAAATGCTCATACCCAACAATTGGCCAAGAACTTGGTGGCCGCGATCACACTACTGCCATGCATGCTTATGAAAAAATTAAAAGAGCTATGGATTCTGACGAAAAAATTCAGCAGGACATTAACTTAATTCGCCAACGACTTTACAATAAATAACTGTTCACAAACTGAGGAAGAGAAGCCCACCAACTGTGGAACACTCAACATAAAATATTAATATCTTTTTCACCCTAACACCAAAAGGTAAAACTCTCCACAAATCCTCCACCAAATACCAAGTGCATATTAATAATGCCTACACATCAACACAAAAAATAAATTACCAATTTCTTAACAAAAACCTTTTAAAAATAAGTAGTCCACTTTTCCACCCCGCCTATTATTACTATAATTAATTTCTTAAATAAATTAATAAATAATATATGAGAATAATTTGTACGCAAGAAAATTTATCCCACGGACTCCAATTGGTCAGCCATATCGCCAGTAAAAATATTTCCCTGCCCATTTTAAACAATGTTTTAATTAAGGCGGAAAAGGGGCGGGTTTCTTTATTAACTACAAACCTGGAAATCGGTATTATTTGTCAGGTGCGAGGCAAAGTTGAGCAAGAGGGGCAATTCACAGTACAAGCAAAAACCTTAAGTGATTATATAAGCTTATTGCCAAAAGAAAACGTTAATTTGGAGCTAAATGAACAAAATTTAAAAATTGAGTGCAGAAACTCTAGAACAGTAATGAAAGGTGTTGAAGCTAGTGAATTTCCATTAATTCCTGAAGTTGAAACAAAAAATAACTATCAAATTAAAACATCATTGCTGAAAGACGCTCTTTTGTCTGTTGTTTTTGCTGTGGCTATTGATGAAACCAGGCCAGAAATCAGCGGTGTTTATTTTAAATTTGAGGGTGATTCACTTGTTGTGGTGGCCACTGACAGCTATCGTCTTGCTGAAAAGCACATAAAATTAGAGAAGAATGCGGGCCAGAAATTTGAAATAATAATTCCCCTGAGAACAATTCAGGAATTAATTAGGATTTTAAGCAGTGAAGAGGCGGATTCAGTGACTATTTCTAGCAATGAAAACCAGATTTTATTTTCCTTTGATGAGACAAAAATAACCTCCAGGGTTATTGAGGGACAATATCCTGATTATCAGCAAATTATTCCCAAAGAGCACAGAACCAGGGCGGTGATTGACACCAAGGAGTTTATTAATACAATAAAAAGAGCTAGTTTGTTCTGCAAGCCAGGTGGCAATGATATTCTTATAAAATTAGATCCTGAGGGGAATAAAATTTTTGTTTCAGCTGCAAATTTACAAATTGGGGAAAGCGAAGCCAACCAGGAAGCGGTCATAGAAGGCGAAGAGAACAGTATAATATTCAATTACAGATTTTTATTAGATGGGCTACAGAATATTAATGAAGAAGAGTGTATTTTTGAAATGAACACAAGCACCAATCCGGGTTTATTAAAGCTAAAAAATAAAGATACACAATCATATATAATAATGCCTATTAAACAATAACAGTCTTCAATTAGGAACAAAAAGATGGGGCAAGTAATTCTAGCCCATCTTTTGTTTTAAAATTATTCATTTAATGAGTTCGTGTTGTTATTTGAATTGCTATTAGAGTTGGTTGGGGGGCCTAATAGATAATTTATATTAATAGTGTTTGATCCTGTGTTGGCAATATCGTCATACGCTTCTGCTTTAAGGTCATGAAAGCCGTTTTTTATTCCTATTATAGTGTATTGGAGTGCATAAGGTGATTTTTCTACTGTCCCAATTATTTTATCATCAAGATAATACACCACTTTATCAATAGTACGGGGAGTAATTGCTTTTGCTGTAACTTTTATAGTGATTTGTTCGTTACTGATAGTTGCGCCGTTTGAAGGTGAAGTGAATTGAATTGTAGGTTGATTTTTTTTAGATCTCAAATCACAACTTTCTTCGGGCGGCCTTTCCTCCAAATAATTATTTTCTTGAGCCCATCGTTTAACCGGCTCTTCCCATCTTTCATACTGAGGGTCAACTGTTGGATCGGCAGGAACGGCTCCGTTGGGGTCATCTTTGTTTAGGTAGTGTAAAATATTATGGACCACGCGGAAAGTTTTTTCAGTAATAAATTTTTCCGGGAAATCCTTAATGCAGGAATCCGGAATAAGTTTATCGGTATATTTGTCAATTTTAAGTTTTGTCTCTGCTTCAAGATCGCCTTTAAGAATGGGCTTGTCAGCAGAGTTAGCCGGCGGAGTATTAAAAGGTTCAACCGGTCCACCAACCGTTCTTTTCATAAATTCGTGCCAAATAGGAGCGGCCACTACCGCACCGGCTGCACCGCGCCTCATTTCAGAATTATCATTATTACCTACCCAGACCCCGGTGGCATATGAAGGGGTGTAGCCAATTGTCCAGGCATCCCGGTAATCGTTGGTAGTTCCGGTTTTAGCAGCCACTGGTCGGTCAGGAAGCGTTAAATAACTTTGTGAGCCAAAAACATAACTCCTGGCTCCATTATCAGACAACACGCTATTCAGAGTTCTGACTAGCTTTTCGTCCAGGACTCGCTCCTCACGATCCTCAAATTTCTCAAGAATTTTGCCACTATTATCCTCGATTTTTAAAATTGCGCTAACTGGATGTTTTAAACCTTCACGAGCCAGGGTTGCAAAAGCAGAGGTGTGTTCTAGCAAGGTAATTTCACCACCACCTAGGACTAGGGATAAACCAAAGCGGCTTCTATCCCCGAGCGTTGTGTAACCTAAGCTTTGGGCATTATCTAGTACATTATCAATACCGGCCAGGTAGAGTGTTTTAACCGCTGGGATATTCAATGAGCCAGCCAGGGCTTGCCGCATAGAAACCGGACCATGTTCAACTAGATCGTAGTTTTTTGGTTCATAATCTACAGTATCAGTTTTAAATTTAGTAACCAGGTCAAATAATATTGTTTCCGGCGTATAACCCTTTTGAAAGGCGGTTAAATAAACTATAGGTTTGAATGAGGAGCCGGGCTGGCGAGGCCGCAGGGCAACATTAACATTGCCGTCTATGCTTTCGTCAAAATAATCTTTTGAGCCCACCATGGCCAGTATTTGGCCTGTTTTTGTGTCTAGGCAGACCAGGGAAGCATTGCTGGCGTTATAGTTAGTATAGTTTTTTTCTGCTTGAGCAGTGATAGCTTCTTCGGCAATTCGCTGTTTATCAATATTTAGAGTGGTGGTTACTTTTAACCCACCTTGCTCAATAACTTTTTCTCCATATTTATTACTTAGTATTTCCCTGACATACATTACGAAATGAGGCGCGGTAATGTTTTCATATTTGGGGTTCATACGGGCCAGGATATTATCCTGCCTGGCCTCTTCTGCTTCTTCCTCAGTGATATAGCCCTGTTCAACCATTTCATTTAAAATAAGATGAAGCCTATTGGAAAGTTCATCTGTATGGTTGCCGTACGGTGAATAATAGGTGGGTCGCTGGGGGATGGCAGCTAAAAAAGCGGCTTCCGCGATGGTAACATCCTGGATTGATTTGCCGAAAAAGGACTGAGCAGCTGCTTCTACGCCGTATAGAGTTGAACCGAATGGAATTTCGTTGAAATATAATTGCAGGATTTGATCCTTGGAAAACTTTTTTTCTAATTGATAGGCCAGTATCCATTCTTTGATTTTTCTGGTATATGACCGTTCCGATGTGAGAATGGCATTTTTTACAAATTGTTGAGTGATGGTTGAGCCGCCGCGCTGGGGGCATAAACCACCTAAATTTCCAAAGATTTCATGGCAGGCGGCCTTCATAAT
>JAHIVO010000034.1 GCA_018816445.1 Patescibacteria group bacterium | reverse complement strand
TTCCCCAGGACCTTCACTACCAGGCGTTCTGATCTCTACTCCGAAATAATATAATCCTGACATGCTGGAATTTGTTACGCCCGTAATGGTGACCGTCTTACTGCCTGTTGATAAGGTACTGTTTAGCCTGAAATTAATGCGGTCCGGATTCATACTTTCAGATGTCCCGGCAACTCCGGCAATTGCGACTGTAGCATTGGTAAAATTAAAACCCTCACCTGGCGGAGTATTGCCCCATAATGCAAATGATAAATCAGTATTTGCAGGTAAGGCAGAATTTACTGTCATAGTCGCTGTCCAAGTGGCATTTGTTGCTCCAGCTCCGGTTTTAGTTGTACTAACATTACTTAAAGAAGCTGTGGCCGTTACTGCTTTTGCCGATGGAGCTGATACAGCCAGCACCAGGGTAAAAACAGCAATTATGCCCACTATCCAATATGATTTCTTATTCATATTATTTTCCTTTTATTGCTTAATTATTAGCTTAATTGATGATAATAGTTAAAATATATATAAAAAAAGACCGCAATATTTGCGGACTTCTAGTAGTAGTTCGGGTTATTCCAGAAAATTAATGACTGATGGTAAAATATCATAAGCTATGACAAGTAAAATAGCTTATCTATGGATACATTATAGCAAATTTATCATATCAAGTCAATAATTATCCACAATTCATCTTTTTATTGCTTTAACTAGCCTGCCAATCCCTAATATAAAAGCGGCTGTGCGCAGGTTAACTTTCTTATCCCGGGAGATTATCCAAATATTGTTAAATTCTTTTTTAATAATTTTTTCCAACTTGTTTAATACTTTTCTTTCGGTCCATTT
Organism: Patescibacteria group bacterium; assembly: GCA_018816445.1. GTDB lineage: Bacteria > Patescibacteriota > Patescibacteriia > UBA10025 > JAHIVO01 > JAHIVO01. Next base: position 5,165 of record JAHIVO010000034.1, on the reverse strand, counting down.
TTTATTTTCTAAATTCTGCTGCCATTCAAAATAACTGACAACTACCCCGCCGGCATTAGCCAGTACATCAGGCACCACCGGAATTCTTTTTTGATCCAAGATAGTATCAGCTTCCGGCGTAATGGCGCCATTAGCTAATTCCACAACCGCCCTAGCCTTTATTTTATCCGCATTCTTCTCTGTAATCTGGTTTTCCAGCGCCGCAGGAATTAAAATATCACATTCTAATTCCAATAATTCTTTATTGGTAATTTTTTTATGTTCAATATTATCACAAACCGTACCATGGCAATACGCGTTAACCAATACACCCCTCTCCCTTTTAGCCTGCATCACGTGATCAGGATTAAAGCCCTGCTCAACATAAATTCCACCGCGAGAATCAGAAACCGCAACTACTTTATAACCATGCTCATGCAAAATCCTGGCTGCATGATAACCAACATTGCCAAAGCCCTGGATAACCACTCGTATCTTTCCCGTCTGCATACCCATTTTTTTTACTAACTCAGTCAGGGCATAAAAACCGCCCTGCGAAGTGGCAAACTCCCGGCCTTCAGAACCGTCCTTATCAACCGGCTTGCCGGTAAACGAAGCTGGCGTGTAATGTCCGGCCAATTTTGAATACTCATCTGCCATCCAGGCCATTATTTGCGGATTGGTGTACATATCAGGTGCGGGAATATCCCTGTCCGGTCCAATATCATGGAAAAAAACCTTAACCCAGGCCCTGGATAACCTTTCTAATTCTTCAGCTGATAAATTCTTGGGATTAACCTGAACGCCGCCTTTGCCTCCACCCATAGGGATATTCACTACTGCGCATTTAAGGGCCATTAAGAAAGCTAAAGTTTTTACTTCCTCAATATTGGCCAAGGGATGAAATCTAATGCCACCCTTATACGGCCCCAAAGCATTATTGAACTGCACGCGATATCCCTGAAATGTCTTGCTTTCGCCACTGTCCATGACAATGGTCACCGGGTGTTCAATTATATGCTCAGGCGTACTTAATCTTCTGTAATACTCCTCATCCAAACCTAAATAGGCAATCGATTCTTTCAATTGCTTCAAGGCATTATTAAAAGGATTTATTCTTTCCATACTAATTAATGCGTGTACTGATACTTTTTTAAAGCTAATTGAATAATTTTCATAGCCCTCTTAAGCTGGCTGCTGCCTAAAACATAGGCAATGCGCACTTCATTCTTGCCTTTACCCGGAGAAGCGTAAAAACCGTCACCCGGAGCTAGCATTACCGTTTCCTTCTTATCATTAAAAGAATCCAGCAGCCATTTGCAAAAATGTTCAGAGTTTTTCACTGGCAAGCGCACTGTAGCATAAAAAGCTCCTTCTGATTTTGCACAAGAAACCCCTGGTATCTGCTTTAAACCACTTATCACGGCGTTTCTCCTTGTTTCATACTCCTTTTTCAGCGGCTTGGTGTAAATACGTGAATTTTTTAATAAAGGGATGATGGCTATTTGCTCCAATGTAGGCGATGACAACCGGCCCTGGGCAAATTTTAAAGCGGACTCCATAACCTCCTTGTTCTGACTGGCTATGCAGCCTATGCGTGCCCCGCACAAATTAAAACGCTTCGAAACGCTATCAATTATTATTACCCGGTCACGCACCTTTTTAAAATCCATCAGGCTGATAAAAGACCGCCGCCCAAAAACAATTTCCCTGTAAGTCTCGTCAGCAATTATAAATAAACCGAATTTCAAAGCTATGTCAGCGATTATTTTTAGTTCCTGCCGGCTAAAAACCGTACCTGTCGGATTGGACGGGTTGCATAATATTATAGCTTTAGTTTTTACATTAATTTTCTTCTCAATATCACGCTGTTTAGGCAAATGAAAATTATTCTTTGGACTTAGGGTAATGGGCCGCAAAGTAGTACAAGCCATAAAACCAAAGCTGATGTAATTGGTATACATTGGCTCAAAAACCAAGGCCTCCTCATCATGATCGGTCACGGCTAACAGGGAAAATAATATGGCCTCACTGCCGCCCGTGGTCACGATTATTTCATCCTCATTAAACCGGATGCCCACATCTTGATAATACTTTTGCCAGGCTTGAATTACCCCCGGGTACCCGGCTGACGGCGCGTATTCAACATACTTGTCCGAAAAACTGCGCACCACCTTAAAAAATTCCGGCGGTGTCGGCAAATCCGGCTGACCAATGTTCAGGTGGTAAATCTTAATGCCGCGCTGCTCCGCCCTAACCGCAGAAGCGTGCAATTTTCGGATAGGCGACAGTGGTGTTTGCCGGGCTCTTTTTGAAATTATAGCTTTTTTCATAATTATTTATTTATGCCCCAATCAACCCCTACGCCGCCGCTTTTATTATTATTCAAAAATTTATATGCTTGCATGCCAGCTTTAGCACCCTCGCCAGCCGAAACAATAATCTGTTTGTATTCAATATTAGTGGCATCTCCTGCGGCAAAGATCCCGGGCGTACTGGTAGCGCAATTCTTGGTAATAACAATTTGGTTATTACTATCCAGATCAACCAAACCTTTTACTAGATCACTCTTTATCAGAAAACCAATTTCTACAAATACCCCATCTACTTTCAATTCCTCCTTATCTGTCTGATTTTTAACCTGGCAAATGGCAATCCCCACTACCTTGTCTTGTCCTATGATTTCTAATACCATAGCCCCATATTTAATATCAATAGGTTTGCTTTTATTTATTTTTTCAATCAGCACCTGATTGCCACGTAAAGCCTCCTGGCGATATATTAAATATACCTTTTTCGCATATTTCGAAAGTAGAATGGCTGCTTCGTATGCAGCTTCTCCATGGCCGACTACCGCTACCGACTTATCTTTGTATAATGGCGCATCGCAAGTAGCGCAATATGAAACTCCCTGACCGCTGAATTTTTTCTCGCCAGGCACATCCAAATGACGGTGCGTCAGGCCAAAGGCCAATATAATTGCGTACGCTTGTGATTCTTTAGTATTGGTAATTACTTCAAAAATACCATTAGTTTTTTTTATTTGCTTAACTTCATTAAATAAAAATTCAGCTCCTGATTTTTTTGCCTGTTTATAAAAAAGCTGCATCAGCTCAGCTCCGCTGGTGTACAATAAACCAGGATAATTTTCAATATCCCGTGCTAATAACGCCTGCCCGCCTATGTCCTGGCTAACTACTAGAGTTTTCATGGCGCGGCGGCTGGTATACAGCGCGGCAGTCAACCCTGCCGCCGCGCCGCCAATAATTATCACGTCATAAACCATAATGCCAATTAGTTATTTTTTTTCTTGCTCCAGATATTTCATAGCGTCAAGCGCAGCCATACAGCCAAATCCAGCTGCCGTTATAGCCTGCTTATACCGCCAATCATGCACATCACCTGCAGTAAAAACTCCGGCCACTGAAGTTTTCGTATTGTCAGTTGTTTTAATATAATTTTTTGTTAACTCAAGCTGATCTCCTAAAAATTCTGTGTTAGGTTTGTGGCCAATGGCTACAAATAATCCTTGAACCCCTAACTCCTTTTCTTCGCCTGATTTATTATTCTTAATTTTTAAACCAGCAACAGAATTATCGCCCAACACTTCAACTACTTCCGAATTATATAAGAATTCAATCTTAGGATCACTGTTAGCCCGGTCCTGCATAATCTGGCTGGCCCTAAGTTCGTCTTTTCGTACCATTACATAAACTTTAGTAGCAAACTTGGTCAAAAAAGTCGCCTCTTCTATAGCTGCATCCCCGCCGCCGACAACCGCCACTTCTTTTTCCTTGAAAAAATATCCATCGCAAGTGGCACAAGCTGACACTCCTTTGCCGCGTAAACGCTGTTCACTGGCCAAGCCTAACCATTTAGCACTCGCGCCAGTAGCTATAATTACTGAGTCAGATGATACTTCCTGACTTTTTGTTTTTATGGTAAATGGCTTACCAGAAAAATTCACTGCCTCAACAACTTCATCAACAAACTGCGTACCAAAACGTTCCGCCTGCTGGCGCATATTAACCATCAGTTCTGGCCCGGTAATATCTTCCTTAAAGCCGGGAAAATTCCCCACCTCAGTGGTGGTAGTCAGCTGACCGCCCGGTTCTGCGCCTGAAAAAACAACCGGCTGCAACGAAGCTCTGGCTAAATATATGGCCGCGGTTAATCCGGCTGGCCCAGAGCCAATGACTGCAACCTTGGCATGATTAGACATAAAATGCTAATTATTAATTAACCAATAACCTCGTTTAATTCTTTCTCCAATGCCTCTTTTTGATGCAATCCAGTACCTTGCCAAACTGCCTCGCCGTTTTTAAAAATTATTAATGTTGGAATACTCATGACATTGAATTTTTTTGCCATGGCCGGATTTTGATCAACTTCCAGCTTTCCAATCTTAGCCTTACCGGCGTAACTTTTAGCTACTTCTTCAATGATAGGATCCTGCATCTTGCACGGACCACACCACTCAGCCCAAAAATCAACCAATACTGGCTGATCTGATTTCATTACTTCCTCCTCAAAATTTTGATCTGAAAACGTTTTTTCTGACATTTTTTTGCTTAATAATTAATAATTATATTTTAATTTTACTCTCTTGCTAATTGATTGTCTATTCAAATTGTTTTAAATAAACTGGTAATAATTTTATTTAGCTGCTTATTCGCCTGGCTGCTTTGTTTGCTGCTTAAGCACCCACGTGCTTCGCTTTCTAAAATCAGTACTGCTACTTTATCCAGGGCCTCGCGGGCGGCCACGGTCTGCTGCAAAATTTGCACAAAATCTCTTTTTTCCATTAGCATCTTTTCAATCGCCAAAACCTGCCCGTTAATCCGGTGCAAACGGTGGCAGATTGATTCAAGGTCGCATCTCCCCCCCTCTTTAGCTAATTTAATTTTTGATCGGCTATTAAGCATACTCCCCCCCAGTATACCCCCCCTCTACTATTTGTCAACCCCACCTCTCCGGCCTCGCTTCCCCGGCCCTGCTCCGCAGTGCGGGCGGGCGCAAAGCAGGGCAGGCTCGCGAGAGGCGGAGTTGACTAATATTTTACTAATGGATAGGCTATAAATAGCCTAGTTCCTAATCAGTTACTCGAGTTTATGGCGTGACTGGTGCCAAAAAGGCACCGAAGGAGGGAGAAGATGAATTCTTCTCTAAACCTGATGTTCGCTAGC
>JAHIVO010000033.1 GCA_018816445.1 Patescibacteria group bacterium | reverse complement strand
CGGATCTAAGGTAATGATCTTGCTGGGATTATCTGCTGAGCCAATAAAACCAGTAACAATTCTGGTATGCTCACCATTAACAGCCACTACATTGCCTCCGTCCGATGTTTTCCAGTCAATGCGCGTGCCAGAACCAGCCGTCCCCCAGACAATAACCGGATTGCCGTTTTTAATTTCATTAGTTAATTGAGTTATGGTCCAGCCAGTGAACCATTCAGACTCACGATACGATTGGCCTGCCGTAGCAATGGGCTGCCAATAAACACCATACCCGGTTGAGGGCTGTTTGCCGTCAATATCGCCCACAAAAGCAATATGCGGATTGCCCCACACACCATCTTGTTTTGGTGTGGGATCAACGCCTATGGCCTCAATTATGGTGGCTTCTGAAACATTTATTCCGCGAAAGATCAGGGCCATGACCAACGTTGCAATTTCACAGCTTAAATTATGCTCCTGCCGGTGAAAAGGCACAGCCAGATTAGTAACTGATAGTTCAGTGATAAAAGGGATTGTAATAGCCTGTTCTGAGTCAAAACCGGTCTGGCTGGTGATGCCCTTGGCTACAGCAGCTATATACTCAGCATTAAACCCTAAAGACTCGCTGGGATGGAAAATTATAGTTTGGTCATCATCCCAGGTAAAACTGCCAGCTGTCTGCGGGGAAATGCTAAACCCTCCTTGTGCAGACTCACGATTCACCGGCTGGTCAAAAACAATTTTCACGCTGCTGTTTACGCTTACCCCCTGATTGCCTGAAGCGGGAAAGGAGCGTAAAAGTTTAACCGGTCCGATTGTTTTAAAAGTATGCACTGAATCTTCCTCAAGATAGCCTCCCTCATATGTACTTAAACCGGATTTTAAACTAACAGTGTATTGTGTATCCTGAGAATACCCATCTGGAGTGAAAGTAACCGTTTTATAATCTTCAGTAATCCACTGGCCTTCTAAAGCCGGCTCTATGGCCACATTTTCCTTAAAAGAAGTTAAATCAACATTTTCAGAAAACACTATGCTGATATCTTCATCCAAAGAAACAGTATTTCCTTGGGGTGAAAAACTTTCTATACCCGGCGCTTCACGCACCTGCCAGGCTCCATGCCAAACCGACTCAGGCTCATCTTGAAAAGCAATTTCCTGAGTACCAAAATGATACCTGATTTTCTTTCTGAAAATATTCAGTTCGTATTCCTGACCTTGAGATAATAACCCTTTAGGTTCAATAAAATATTTTCTCTTATCATTAGATAAACTGGCTGTGGCCTCAATTTCAGGAGTAAACTGGAAATCAAATTCTGATAAATTTTCGTTAATCTTATCCAAACTAATAGTCCATTCCTGATTCACGCGAATCAAATCTGCTGGATCTGGTGATACTAATTCAACATCCGGCATATCCTCAGTAGTAAAAACTAAGACATATTCTGCCGGCTCTTTATAAGATGGCAGGGCGCTTTCTACGTTTGAAACTTTTACCTGGTATGTAACTCCTGTACGCCAAGTCAGTTCTGGCGTAAAAACTATTGTTTTAACTAAGTGCTCATTTATTACATTATCCTCATATCTAATCTGGCCGTAAACCTCAGGTGTAATTTCAATATCTATCTGTCTGGCCACTGGCCAGTCAAATTGCAACATGATTTCAGAATCAGTCAGGACCTTGCCATCAACTTTTTCTACGATCATCTCCGGCTGAGGAGCCCGGCCAGCCAGCAGTATTAAAAACACGAGTAACAGGAATATGGCGCTGGCAATACTCCAGACAATATAAGATGCTTTAAATCTTTTTTCTTTTTCTTTTTTATTGTTTAAAGCCATAATTATACAGCAATTATACCAAAAAAAATGCTTAATAACAATAAAAAACACCCCAATATTTTAAGGCGTTCTTGAATAAATTATTTTAAATTATTAATTGTCTGGTTCTTTTGGCTCCTCCTGGGCAGGTGCTGGTTCACTTTTATCCGGTCTGCCTTTCTTAAGAACGCTGACAATACCTAAGATAACTCCAATAACACCAACTAAAAGCATTAAGCCAATATACCAATTAGGCATAGAGAATCCATCAATATCAAAAATCAAAAGAACAATCCCATCTAAACTGATGAGTATCCCTACTACCAACGTATAAATTGCTGCGGCCATATTTTTGTATTAATAATCAATATATACAATTTTACCAATATTATTTTTTATAGTCAATTATTAATCAATAAAAAAAGAGCTCTGCTACTTAGTACGTAACAGAGCTTTTCATAACCGCTAAATGCTTAAGCTTCGGGTTCAACATCAGTAGCAACGACAATTGGATGCTTTATTTGCCCAAAAGCAAAACTAGCTGAAGGGCCACCTCCAAAGCTGAACCAACCAAATCTCTTACCCACTTCTAATAGTTCAGGGTGAAGAGCTAAGGCTAAGGGTATCGAAGCGGTGGTCGTATTGCCAAAACGCCCATCTGCGGAAATAACTGATCCTTGAAATCCCTGACCTTGCCACGCCTTGACAATTGGGCCATTAAGCTGGGCCGGGTTCGCCTCATGAAGTGTAACAAGATCAATTTCATCCAAACTTAATTTAGCTTTTCGAAGTGCTGCTTGTATAGCCGGCTTGCTCATGAATGGTACAAAAAGATCCTTTACTCCAGGTCCATTCATACTTAGACAATTCAGATATTCAACCAGATCCGCTTCAGATTGAATAGGTCGCGCTGTCCCTCCAGCAGGCGTCGTAATAAGATCCGCTCTTGAACCGTCAGCCCAACTCCAAAAGTAGCTTGGATCAAACCAGTCGTCTTCAACCGGAACTGCTGCACAAAGCGTAGCCGTGCCTGCGTCTGCCAGCACACAAGCAAACGTGCGGTCCTGCCAGTTAATCAAGGTGCTCATCTTATCAGCGCCAATTAGCAGTACATAACGCGCCTGCCCAGAACTAATAAGACCATAGACCAACCGTAAACCAGCTACCCATGAACTACAGGCTAAGGAGCCATCATCGCAGATTAATTCCCTTGGCAACACACCATCCAAAACTGGGATTCCCAGTCGATGCTGTAAAACTATTGCATCAGGAGGACTGGCTAGATATGATGGGGTGACCGTACGAAATATTACCCCGTCTATCTCATCAGCAGCAATACCCACCCTATCCATTAAGAGCTTTGCAGCAAAGTAAGCCAAATCATTTGTACTGACATCTTCTGCACCAAAGCGGCGTTCACTAAATCCAATATACCTCCTGATCCAGCGATCACTGGTTCTGAATAGATCAGTTGCCTTTCCCATAATCAGTGGCTGACCTGCGTCTTCGAGACGCTTGTTTACAACTCCCAATTCCTCCAGTAAGCGTTCAGCGATCATATTATTTGTTACAACATTTGGTGGCGCAAAAGCTGTAATGCATTCTATGCCCATACCAAACGAAGGTCGAGAGGCCATAAAAACCTCCTTCTATTTTTGAACGATCTTTTTCTGTTTTTTACCCCTTTATAAAATCATATCCAAAAAAGCCGGCTTGGTCAAGCCGTGAGGCCCCGAGCGAAGCCGAGGGGTCAACTAGCCCAGGCCCCGGAGCGCAGTCGAGAAACTAAAAAGACCTTAACTAGTTAAAAAGCTGATCCGTGATGCTCCTATACCATCTTCTAACCGACTTTAGTCGGGTAGGTCAAAAAATAGGCTTACGCCACTAAAGTGGCTATGAAAAAAAGGGCCATCTAGCTGACTTATCAACACGCCAAACCTTACTTTTTAGTAATCGCGTTAGTGAACCAGGAAATCACCCACAATATTAGCGCTCCAATTACAGCCGTAGGCCAGAATTTATCTATTGCGAATCCGCTTACTACCGTAGCTACCAACCAAAGCAGACCAGCATTGATTATAAAAGTAAATAAACCAAGCGTCAGTATATTTATTGGCAGGGTCAAAATAACCAAGATTGGCTTAAGAATGGCGTTAGCTATACCTAAAATCAAAGCGGCAATAACGGCTGCCGGCCAGAATGACTCAACTTCAAAGCCATTTAGCAGATAAGCTACAACTAACAAGGCTGCAGCGTTTAGTAATAACCTAATGATCAAATGCATAATTTTTTAATTATTAATGTAAAATGTATAATTTATTATCGCTAACCACACTGTATCGGCTGCTGAAAAAAAGGATCCTGGTAAATTGTGTTGTCTAATTTCAAATATAATAATACAGCGCCAGGATCTACCTGTGTTTCTGGAATGCATACTTCATAATCGCCAATATCGGATGAAATAATTACAGTCTGCTGTGGCCAGGTGAAAGATTCTTCTCCATGATTTTGCAGTGCAATTACTAACGGCGCCGTACCAATAAGAATTGGTGAATCTGCTGGATAATCACCCTCTACCCAGCCATCATCCCATCGCAACCAGCCAAGTAAACGAGCATCGTATATATCCCCGCGTGAAAAAGCAATGGCACCATAATCAGGCAACGAGGTAGTGCTAGCCGATAATATTATCTTTGGTTGCGCGCCGCTACTAAGAAGTGTAGAACAACTAGTTATGGTGGTCATTTCCTGTAAAAGCGGGTCGTAGTATGTATTCCCATTGGTGGATACATAAATAAGCTTTTTCTTGGAATTTTCAAGTGTTAGGGCCGGCACACAAGCAGTCACAACACCTAAGTCACTATCAAACGTAAATACCTGTTTAGGAAAAATAATTGATTCTTCTGAAAACTTATTTTGGTAAGCAATAATAAGCGGGGCGTGGCCGCTATTATTAGCCAGTACATTATCATCAACGAATACTGGACTCGAAACACCCACTTCATTATAATTCCCAAACTGGTATGAAACATCACCTAACACTGCCCGATGAAAAATAAGCGTACCATTTTCAGCTAACTCTTGTGATAAACCAACATCTACTAAGTCTGTCGGAGCGAAAGAATTTTGAATTACGGTGCTGCAATCCGATTCATGTATCTTTTGAGTCAAAAGGGCATCCTCAAAAGCATTACCCTCATGATCAATATAGGTAACCTCCGAATCAAGTGAATCAGGGAGCGTTATAGATGGTAGGCAAACATTTTTAACCTCCCCGGCAACATCCCAGACAGTTATCATATCTTGAGGAGTTACTAGCGTTTCACCACTACTAATATTTGGATGGGGTGCTATAGCCAGCGGTGCGTTTCCATAAGCTCTTAAATAACAATCTCCACATAAAGCCTCCCTGTCAAAATTAGCAGGATAAAGATAGCCAAACTCCCAAATATCATCCCAAAAACTTCCTCGAGTAATGGCATGATAATCAAAATTTTCAGGATACAAAGCGCTGGTTCCTGCTTCGTACACATTTAAAACCATCCCCCTGTTGAGTAGAGAAGAACACGATCCTGATAAGGCGGAATTAGTTAGACTTATGTCAAAATAAGGCGTGCCTTCAGTGTCAAAAAACCGCTGTTCTCCAGAAGAAAGATCACCTAGGCAAATAGTATATATTTCTCCCAAACTGTCTTTAATCGTCATGTGCTGGCTAAGCGGGAAATCGCCATTTTGTGCTATCACTGATAGCGGTTGTTGTTCACCTGAAAACTGCCCATCAACAAATGTGATATTGCACTGGTTTGGATTTGTAGATACAAATCTGCCTAATTCAATTATTCCATTCTTAACAAATAAATTTGAACCATCCACACATGACGAACCAGTCGGCTCGCCAAATAAATGGTCAAACATATCTGAATACAATTCTGTAATATCCGTTACGATTAGCGGAGCAGGGTGGCCGTTTGAATGACCATTGGGTTGGCCATGTGAACCACCGCCAGGATTCGGACTATCCGAAAATCTTGTTAAAAGCGCTGGCACTACAGCAAATGAAAAAATACCAATACCAATTATTGACGTAGCGATTAATAATCCATTTCGCGTTTTAGTGGAAGTTGCTTGTTTTATATCTATCTTCATTAATTTAAATTAACAATTAAACTCGCCATAAAAAACTTATTACACATCTCACAAATCAATCACTATACATTTTACATTATTAATTATACATTATTTATTTACCGCCTACCGGATTTGTCACCCTATGGGCGATGTCCCGAAGGGCCAAACCGGTGTTACATAGATGACCTGCCCGCCACGTAGTATGTGGCCCGCCGCAGGTCGCAATTACCGCGTGTGGGATTCGAACCCACGATCTCCTGGATGAGAACCAGGTGTCCTAGACCAAACTAGACGAACGCGGCCTGAATACTTCAATAAATAATAATCAATAGAATGATTTCAAATTCTGTACCTGGCTAGATTTACCCCGTACTTTCTGCAAAGTGGAACAGTGCGGGGCGAAGGCGGCCTAAAAACTGCCTGCATATTCTAACATATGCGCGACCCCTATCAAGGGATGCCATAACTACAATTCACAATTCCCGCCTGCCCGGAAATTAATGAATAACAAATAATACTACCAGTTCTTTCGGGCTGTTTCAAAATAGATCGCGGCCAAAAAGGAGCCAATTGACATTTGCAGATAGAATGCTGATGGAATATAAATTATTTCATTTCTTACCTCTGTAAAAAATCCAAAAATTCCGCACATTAATCCGAAAATTGCAAAGGCTATGGGTATATATTTGCTTTTCATTATTTCACCCCCTTTCAATAAATAAAAGTTTATAAATTATTTCCGATTTCCTGGCACATTTTTACTAAGGCATTGGCATAGCCCCATTCATTATCATACCAGGCAATTACTTTCACTAAATCCCCGTCAATTACTTTTGTCAGACTTAAATCAACGATGGAAGTATGAGGATTACCAATTAAATCAGAAGAAACTAACGGCTCTTCCGTCACCTCCACTACCCCCATATACAGCGGCTTTTTAACAGCTTGCTTAAAGGCATTGTTAATATCCTCAACGGTCACCTTCTTCTTGAGCAGTATAGTTAAATCTGATAAGGAAACAATCGGAGTAGGCACGCGAATGGCTAGCCCGTCAAATAAACCCGCTAATTCCGGAATTGTCTCAGTAGTGGCAGCGGCGGCGCCAGTAGTAGTGGGTATAATATTCTGCGCCGCTGCTCTGGCCCGGCGTAAATCCTTATGCGGCCCGTCAACAATATTCTGGTCAGCTGTGTATGAATGAATAGTAGTCATACTGGCCTTTTTTACGCCAAATTTACCGTGCAGTATGGCAGCTACTGGAGCGATGCAGTTAGTTGTACATGAAGCATTAGAAATAATTTTCTGATCTTTAACCTGATTATTATTTACGCCCATGACAAACGTCTGCACATTTCCGCCCTTGGCAGGAGCTGAAATAATTACCCGCTTAGCACCTGCAGTAATATGTGCCGAAGCCTCCTCTTCGGTTCTGAACCTGCCCGTGGACTCAATTACAATGTCTATTTTTAAATCGGACCAGGGTAGCTTAGCCGGCTCTTTTTCCGATAATACTGGATATTCCTGGCCATCAACTATAATGCTATTATCATTATAACTGACTTTTTTATCAAATTTTCCGTAAACCGTATCGTATTGTAAAAGATGGGCCAATGTTTTATTGTCCGTCAGGTCATTCAGGGCTACAATTTTAATATCCTTTTTTGTTAAAGCTACTTTAAGCGCTGCCCTGCCAATTCTTCCAAAACCATTTATGGCAATTCTTAATGACATATTAATTCATTCTTAATAATTAAAAATTATTTTACCATCCCGGCACTGCCAAGAAATTCCATTTTTTCTTCTGTCACTTTCTGGATTGCTTCTATGGAAGGAGTCATCACCTCGCGCGGATCATAAATATCAGGATTGTTTTCTAAAGTATGCCGTAAGGTCTGTGTAAAAGCTAATCTCAGTTCAGTATCAGTATTAATTATGGTAATGCCGTACTTAATGCCATCTTTAATCTGCTGCCCGGACATGCCTGAAGCGCCATGCAAAACTAAGGGTGTATCCGGAATTATTTTATGAATAGACTCAAGACGCTTTAAGTCTAGACCGGGGTTGCCTTTTTGCATCTTAATTATCCCATGCACGTTTCCTACGGCTACGGCTAGCGTGTCAACGCCTGCCTTTGATACAAACTCTTCTGCTTCCTCGGCGTTGGTCATCATTTTCTTGCGTTCCTCAGGGCTCACTTCTTCTAAGCCTTTGACAATCCCCAGTTCCCCCTGAGCAAAAACGCCTTTACGATGGGCGAAATCAACTGCCTGTTTGGTTAAAATAATATTTTCAGTAAAGGGCATATCCGAAGCATCCATCATGATGGAAGAAAAGCCGGCCCGCACGCATTCTGCTACTGAACGAAAGCTTTTACCGTGGTCTAAATGCAGTGACACCGGAATATCCCCCGCTTCAACAGCCGCAATAGCCTGTACAATGCTGGTTATGGCTTTTAAGCCGGCGTACTGTATACTGGTCTCTGACACCTGTAAAATAACAGGCGACTTCATTTTTACTGCCGCTCTAACGACCCCTATGGTTGTTTCCAAATTCTCAATATTAAAAGCTCCCAAAGCATAATTTTTCTTTTTTGCATCCTTAATTAATTCTGACAGGTGAACTAACATACTTTTATTTATTGGCTAAAAAACTTATAATAATTTTTCCGAATGACGGGCCTTCCTTGCTCGCTCCGCCGACTAAAACGCCATCAATATCATCCATCTTAGCAAAACCGCCTGCATTATCAGGATTTACTGAACCGCCGTAAATAATCGGCAATGATGCGGCCACGCTGTCATTATATAATTCAGCAATAATTTTCCTGATAAATTTATGCATAACCTGGGCTTCTTCTGGAGTATCAGCTACGTCATCAATATTTCTTGGATTCGTGCTAATGGCCCAGATTGGCTCATATGAAATAATTATATATTTCACATCAAATGGCTGAACATCACGTAAGCATGTAGCCACTTTTTCCTTAATGACTTTTTTAGTCAACCCAGCTTCCTTCTCCTCAAAAGTTTCGCCTAGGCAGATAATCGGATTAATTTTAAACTGCAGGGCTAATTGAATTTTTTTGTTGATCAACTCGTCATCCTCATTAAAAATTCTCCTTCGATCTGAATGGCCGAGAATCGCATATTTAATTCCCATACTCGCCAGCTGTCGGGCAGAGACTTCACCTGTAAACGCACCCTGCGCCTCCCAAAAAAAATTCTGTGCGCCAATGGCAATTTTCTCCTTGGCCTGAGAACGTGCAAATTCTAACAAAGGAAATGAGGGACAAATTACTACCTTTAATTTTGTAAAAACTTCTTCATCAGGTGAAAAATTTGAAAAAAACCTTTCAATACCTAATCTGTCAAGGTTCATTTTCCAATTAGCAATTATATAAGGTTTTTGCTTCATATTTTTAAAAAAATGCAGTGATACCAATGGTTGTCAGGGTTACTACTATCCCGGCAATTAAAACGCCGACTATTATTGCTGGAAATGACCGAGAAAACCGGATACCGAATAAAAATGCGGCTACTGACCCGGTCCAAGCGCCAGTAATAGGCAAGGGAACGGCTACAAACAATACTAAGGCGATGAATTTCCCGTATTTTTCCATATTAGTTGAGAAACGCCTGCGGGTACGCTGGAATACCCAGTTGAAAAATTTTTCAAAATGCCTCGAATTCCTTATCAGCCGTTGGGATACCGGTTCTAAAAATAATAAAAGGAAAAATGCTGGAATTAAATTTCCGACTACTGACCAGATAAAAGACGACCACCAGGGCAGATCAAACCCGACTATAGCGACTGGAATGGCTGCCCGTAATTCAGCAATCGGCAGCATAGCTATTAACAGGGTAGCAACTTCAGGTGGAAAATTTTGAAATAACGATGAATAATCTATATCCAACATATATTATTTTAACATTTTTCTGGTATTAAATCCATATATAATTATTATGCGACCATTTGATAATTTCCTTGGCTTCAGTAAACCTATTCTCCGAGGTGGCACTATTAAGCAGGACAATAATAACCCCATTCCCGTTTTTCTCAGACTGGCAAACATAGGTAAACCCTGCCTCGTTCAAATATCCGGTCTTCGCTCCGATTAAATTAAGTTCTGGGTCAGTCAAAAGCATGTTTGTATTCTGGATAGTGTGGTGAATTTCCTTTTCCAGAGTGGCGAATGAGTACTCTCCCCGACCTAATGCTTCACGTATTAGCGTGTTACCAAAAGCATGCCTAGCAATTAAGCTGTATTCCTTAGCTGTTGACTGATTCTTCGGATCCAACCCTGTCACATCATAAAAAACTGTACTGACTAATCCAAATATCTCTGCCTTTTTATTCATTTCGGAAATGAATTCTTCTTCAGATAAGCCTGTTGACCGTGCTAAGGCTTTAGTCGCATTATTAGCTGAGCCTACCAGGCTGGCATGGAATAAATCACCCACTGTCATCTTTTCTCCAATCTGGACATACAACCGGCTGCCTTGCACATTGCTGTTATCTGCTTCTTCTATAGTTATTTCCTGGGCGAATTCAACCTTATGATCAATAAAGACCAGGGCTGTCATCAACTTTGTCAGGCTGGCAATCGGCAATACCTCGTCCGTATTATTTTCCCACAAAGTCAAACCACTCATATTATCAATAGCAATCGCCGACCTGGCAGTTACCTGCTGTGCGGGAAAAACCAAGTCAGATTTTTTTAAAGGAGGCAAGGGGTGTGAAATTTTATATACGGATTTGTAGGGTGAGCTGATCAAGGCAGTTGATATTCTGTCCTGGACGGTAAAATCCTGACGCAGGATCTCCTGTGAGTTGTCAATATTATTAATATACAATAACGTAGCCAGCAGATATGAAATCATAATTAATTGTTTTGCTCCGGTACTGGTGAGCTTACTGTGTCTTCTATTTTTTGTGATAATAATTTTTTTAAATTTTCATCACTGTTTAACTTTTCGTAATTTGGCAGGTCATCCGATTTATTCAGGCCCAGAAATCTTAAAAAATCAAATGTAATGCTATACACCGTAGCCATTTTTTCCTTATCTTCTTGTGTTTCAATCAAACCTTTAATTAGGAGATTACGGATAATTAAACTGCAGTTCACTCCCCTGATTTGTTCAAGCTCAGCCTTGGTAATCGGCCCCCGATACGCAATAATGGTCAAAGTTTCTAATGACGGTTTAGTCAGTTCCCCTGATTGCTCAGATTTTATCAAATCCTTAATAATATATGAACAACCGGGATTTGTCGCCATTTGATATGAACTTCCAGCTTTCTGAATCTGGACGCCCCTATCTTTATTGTTATAATCATCCATCAATTCATCAGCTGCTGTCATCACCTCTTTCTTGTCTTTTTTTGTAATTTCAGACAATTTAACGACTGATAGGGGTTTCCCTGAGATAAAAAGCAAGCTTTCAATCAATAATTTTGTTTCCATTTTTTTTTAGGCTGTTAATTTTTATAGTTTTTCATTAATAATTACATTGCTTACCTCGGATACTTTTTTTACCACAATGTCATCAAAAATATTATCCTGTACCACGGCTACTGTATGCTGTTTAACTAATTCCAAAACTGCAAGAAAAGTTACGATGACTTCTGTTTTATTTTTAGTGGTTTTTAATAAATCATTAAAACGCAAAACTGCTTGCCGGCCAATCATCTCTTGAATATTAGCAATCCGTTCTTTTATTGAAATGGTTTTTACCATCACCTCACGCGGTAAATTTACCCATGGCTCCAAACTTCGCAGTACTTCTAAAAATAAAATCTTCAGCTTATCAGTGGTTAATGATTTTGGAGGATTAAAAACCCTATCAACTTTGACTACCATCTTTTCCCTGGGATATAAAAATTTTTTCTTTAGAATCATTTTATTAAGCATTTTTGAAGCTTCATGGAATTCCTTATACATTTTTAATTGGTGCTCCAAATCAGTAGTCTCTTCTTCATCAATATCCAAATCAGGCAATAAGATTTTTGATTTTATAAGCAATAATTTTGCCGCTACTACCAAAAAATCCGCCAGCTCTTCTGGTCTAATATCATATGAACTATTTAAAAAACCTAAATACTGATCCGTTACTCTGGCTAATGAAATCTTGGTAATATCCATCTCTTCCTGCTCAATAAGCTGGAGCAGCAAGTCAAGAGGTCCTTCAAACTGTTCTAATTTTATTTTATAAACCATTATAGGATAAAAATTATCAAATTTATCGCAACAATTGCACCCCAGTTTACTATGCTTATCCACTTATTTTTCCACCAATTATGCCCTTGGAAATGAAAATTTGAAATAGGATAAAAAATCCTGGTTGCCCAAACTCCCCTATGGGTAAAAATATCCATTATAATATGCAGATAATAAGGTAAGGTGACTATAGTATAATTAGGTGCAAAAATTGCGATGATTCCTGCTACAATAGAAATCGGTAAAAAACTATGAAAAAAATAATAAACCTTTAAATAAAGTCCACCGGGCTTGTGTAATTCACTGAATTCTATAAGTTCAACGGAATATTTGCTTCCGTACCTTACCAATCCATAAGCACCAGTAAGCAAATCCGGCAAGGCCCCAAAGAATGCCGCCCACCATACGTGTGTACTTTTCCTAATAATTGTAGCGCCCCAAACTGCATGCGATACTACATCCATATTAATATCTATTTTTTATTTTTATCTCTCTTGCCAACCACGGCAGTTTCGGCCTCCTCAACCTTTAAAAAATCCTTAACCTTCATTTTTAAACTCTCGGTAAAACTGCCAGCACTGAATATTGCATCACGAACTTTTAATAAACCCTTATCAACCACCACCTGAACTTTATGGATGGAACCGAACGGAGTAATTGCTCCCGGTTTTACCTTGAACTTGGATTTCATTTCTGATTCCTTGGCAATCTGGACTTTTTTAGCTTTGAAATGCTTTTTTACCTTGGCTAAATCAAGCTTGTAATGGGCCGGCAGGACAACAAGATAATATTGTTTATCTACCTTAACTAGTAATGTCTTGGCAATCTCCTGCATTTTTCTTTTCATGGTTTGGGCCAGGTCATAAGCTGTATAAACTGTCTTATGTCCCAGGATCTCGTATTTTATTTTATTTTTATCAAGGTGGGTTATCAATTTTTTTGGTATTGGCATATAATTTAAAATTATTAATAATTTTTCTTATTATTCTTCCTGGCAATTTTATTTACTGATTTTACAACTGGGGCTGGCGGCGGAGCAATATCATTTATTTTACGGTGCCGCCGGGTTTGCCAAATCATTACAAAAACCATTGCCCCAATAACCACCAAAATAGGCAATAATACTATTGTCCATCCTATGGCCTGCCTGACTTCAGAGGAAACGCTATAAAATGGCCCATCCGCGGCAATCTCCATCAAAGTATCGCTACCCGTAATTGGGATAAGCAATAGAATTAAAACCATAGCTACGTAAAAAGCCATTGCAATGCTCTGCACTATCCAAAAAGCAATATAAATTTTTCTTTTCCTGGAAAAAAATTGGAAAAAAGCGCCAATAATAAACAACAGCCCAAAAGGCGAAAATAACGATGCTATCAACACTATGGAAAAAAACATCACCCCAAATAATAAAATTGGTCCTAAGTCCTGCCTTATCCTATCCCAATCGCTGGCTCCTACTCCAACTTTTTTATTATCGTCAGCATCCCTGAAAAACAAATCTTCATTCATTTCCGAATACTGCATGCTATTAGACAGCTTAGTCAAATAGTACTTGCTATTTGATGGCGATATCCATGGGTCACCCTGGTCATTTAAAGCCATATCCCTGATATTCTTTTTCTTCACCCAGTTTGCCCATTCAGTAGAAAATCCAGGCAGGTTTTTTTTATGATCGGCAAAAACATATAATTCAATATATACGTAATCATAGTCATAATAATCTGCCTCTTCCATCAAATCCACCGAGGTACTAGCTCCCTTAGTATAAGAAATATCCGTACTGGAAACTTCATCACTTAAAGAGCTGTCAAAATGAGCCAGCAGAGTAGTCATGGCGTCAGCTGTTATTCCCTGACCACTGTAAATTTTTGCGTAATCGGACAGGATTTCTTTGCTGCTGCGCTGCTGTGAAAATACCGCCAGCTCATCAACAGCAATTTCTGTCAGGTCTCCCCGGCCTATATAAGCAGTGCCACCGGTAAAATCATTGGCTACAAAGGCAGTATTCTCAAGAGTGGCTGCTGCCTCCAGAGTATCTTCTATCGATGCTAAATCAAGTTGCTGGCCGCCAAAATATAATACTGGCTGGCCGTCCTGTTTCCAGCTGACAGCCGCATGGTGCCAAATATTCTCGGACACGTTAATATCTTCACTACGCCATGAGCGCCGACCTTTTCCAAAAGCGCTTAATTCAAGGTATTGCTCCCGAGTAACCGCATCCCACAACACGTCAAATTCCAAAGCTAAATTACCCTCACCGTCAATAACCGTAAACAATTCAAAATTACTTTCATAATATGCATCCCAATCAGGTCTGAACCACAATGAAACAGCGCCAGCTTCATTACTCACCACGTTATCAGCAGAAAAAAATAGCGTATCATTGGAAAACAGGCGAAGAGCCTTGTCTGCTTGCCCAGTTCTGTATTTTGCTCCTGTACTATCCGAATTAATATTGTCTTCCTGCCCGATAACTGAAGAAATCTTTAAAGGATAAACTAAATTTTTTGCCTCAAAAGAAATGGCCACTGGTGTTGCCCTGCCCTGCCTAAGCTTCTCCCCAATATCAGACCAATCTAGGTTTTCCGTATTGATGCGCATAGCTACAAAATACCATTCATTTTCAATATAGCTGTTTAAAATATAACTGGCCGATGAGGGGAAATTATAATCATGTTCTTTGAGCCATTCAGTGAGTGAATCCTTGTCAGTGGAGGAAAGGATAGTAACATCATAGTAATCAATTTTTTTTGTTTCAATGACGGTTACGCCCGACACATCTTCTTCGTACATAGCACCAATATAAGGACTTCGTGAATTATAGTTGCTGGTGTAACCTGTAAGCTCTTCTAACGAAGTGAATAATTCGTTAGACCCCTTTTCTACTATTGGCTTTCCGGGTACTGGCACTATCCAACCGAAATCATCCGCATCCCCTTCAAAGGCGACCGACAAAACCATAGTTTCTATGCCTTTGTCATGGAAAATTACGGCTCTTTGGTCAGTTTCCTGAATCCAGTAATCTTGCGGGGGTATCATCATACCATCAGCCATAGCCAGCTGAGGGAAAATTAACGCTATAGCGACAATTATTATAATTGGTTTTTTAAAATAATTTCTCATATCCATAAAATTATTTTTTAATCCTTTTCTTAATAAAAGGTAAGGTTTGTTGCTGGCCATACAATTGCCTGGCCGCTTGCCTGCCTTGAGTGGTTAAGCGATATTCTTCTATAAACCACTTTTCATGAGTACGCCGGCCGTACCCAATTAACAGGCCTTTTTCAATTAATCTTTCCAGGCTTTTAGTAATAATGCCTTGCTGGTCTCCCTTTTTAGGTGCCTTTTTCTGCTTATCATAATACTTATCCAGCTGATTCCTCCTTAATTTGCCTTTAGGACCTAGCCCATTTAATAAAATATATTTTTGTAACTGAGATAGGCGCATATATTAATTTATTTTTTATCCAGCTTGATATGTAAATCCTTGAGCTGATCAGCCGACACCTCTGATGGGGATTCGGTCATGGGCTCACGATTATCACCTGTCTTCGGGAAAGCCACAACTTCCCGCACGTTTGATTCATTTAATAAAACCATAAGTATCCTGTCTAATCCTGGTGCAATCCCGCCATGCGGCGGTACGCCATATTCAAATGCTTCCAGCATGTGGCCAAACTGGCTTTTAGCTTCTGCCTGGGAAATACCAACCAGTTCAAATATTTTTTCCTGCAATATCGGTTCAGTAATACGCAGACTGCCCCCGCCTACCTCAAATCCGTTTAAAACTAAATCATGCTGCCAGGAAAGTACCTTATGTGGATCCTTATCAAGCAATGGTATGTCAGAACTCTTCGGCGCGGTAAACATATGATGCGCCGGCGCTAAATGTCCATTTTCCTTACCTGCTTCAAATAACGGCCAGTCAACAATAAAACAAAAAGCCAGCTCATCCTTGTCATTCTTATCTTTTCTCAAATCCGGCTTATCAGAGCCATACTTCTCCATAACTTCTTTATATGTTAACCGGGGCCAGGGGGTATTATTAATTTTCTTATGCGGAAAAATTGATTTTATTGCTTCAGTAAATATTTTTTCAGTTAATCTAAGTATGTCTTCCTGCTCAACAAATGACATTTCCAGATCCAGCTGATAAAACTGGTCCGGTGCCCTGTCAGCCCGTGAATCTTCATCGCGAAAACATGGCGCAATCTGAAAATATTTTTCTAAACCCGCCACCATAAGCATTTGCTTGTATTGCTGAGGCGATTGTGGCAGGGCGTAAAACTTGCCCGGATAAACCCGCGAGGGCACCAGATAATCACGAGCTCCTTCAGGTGTTGATTTGGCTAGAATCGGCGTATCAATCTCAGTAAAATTTTCCTGATGCAGAAAATCCCTGATATTTTTTATAAATCGCGAACGCTTTATTAACATCTGCTGGTTTTTACTGCGCCGCAAATCAAGGTACCTGTATTTATACCGTAATTCCTCATTCTCCTGTTCTTTTTCTGTAGCCACGATTTCAAATGGCGGAGTTTTTGATTCAGCTAATATGGTAAGTTCTTCTGCTTGAATTTCAATCCTGCCGGTAGCCAGCTTATTATTCACAAGCTTGGCCGGCCGTTCATTGACCTGGCCAACGATTTCAACTACAAACTCCGGCCTGATCTTTTTAGCCTGTTCTACCAGCTCTTTATTATCAGGCAAGAAAACAACTTGCACAATCCCGGAAATATCGCGCAAGTCAATAAACACCATCTTACCCATACGGCGGGTAGTCTGTACCCAGCCATTCAGCTTTACTTTATGGCCTGCTAAATTTGAGGTTTTATCAATTTGAGTTCTGTTCATTAAAATAAATTTACAAATTACAAATCGGAACGCATACAGCGGCGCAAATTACTCCAGGCTGACATAGGCTGCCGCATGAATTGAATTCTCCACTCCGCCGGCCGCAATCATCTTCTGCCAAATTTATTGGCGAACCCTGGCTGTAAATTATCTTTGTTTCTGTAATACTTTCAATAACCATGTCGCCGGCTCCTAATCCATCAGTATTAAACTTAAAAGTTGATAATATTTGGGCTGCAAAATCATGATAGCTCACTTCAAATAGGCTTCCGTCATTTACAAAATAAATCTTGTCCTGGACCAAATCTCCCGGCGCAGTACGATACATAGCTGCTTCTATACCGGCAACTTCCATTACCACATGCTGATAAATTGACGGGTCAACACCAGTCAGGCGCTCATAAGTATCCGCAATTTTCTCTTCTTCCATTACCTTAAAGATTCTGATGCCAAAACTGTCTTCACTCGGCT
>JAHIVO010000032.1 GCA_018816445.1 Patescibacteria group bacterium | reverse complement strand
GCCGTTTACTGATACCAAGATTGATAAAGTTGCAGCTATTGATGCAATTGGTTTTATTTTTGGCACCGCTATTGCCCGGGAATTGAACGTAGGTTTGGTTATCATCAGAAAGCGGTATAAAATCGCCTGGCCTGTTAAATATACTACGTTTGCCAATTATGCCGGCATAACCAAAGGTCTGGAAATCGCTGATGACGCAATAAAGCCCGGCGAATATATTCTGATTGTTGATGATTGGTCAGAGACAGGCACGCAGTTACGGGCGGCAATAACATTGGCTGAACAGGCCGGCGGCATTATTGCCGGCGCGAGCCTGGTGCATATTGATAAACAAGCAAAGCAAAATCACAACTTATCAAATTATAAATTGCATTCTGCATTTGATTATTAATAAACAAACCGCTCCTCATCGCAATTTTTATTGAGTAAAAAAAATGTTAAAAAAAGAAGACAAGGCGCCGGAGGGTGGGGTTGGAGACCATCATAAAAAAATATGAAAAAACCACTCATCATTAACATTTGAATGATTTAACTATATTGTGATAAGATAGGATACATAGAAAATCTTCCCCAAAAAGGAAGTTTTTTATTATGACCCAAAGGAGAATATATCAAAACGAATATCCATATTTTATAACCTGGCGTACAAGGGAGAGTTACCCATTGTTTGAGGATGAGAAATATGCGGAAATATTATCGGAATTTATTTTTAATGGGGGAAAATTGAAACAATTTGATATTTTGGCGTACCAAATTATGCCCGATCACGTGCATATTTTGACATTTCACCGCACCTTGTCATCCGACCGCACCTTGGAAAAGGTGCGGTGGGGGGATTGGAATGATATTTGCGAATATAAAAAACGTACGAATTCCAAACAACCCGAGCGCACGTTTTCCAACGTGCGATCGGGGAAATATATGCGATCGGTCCCCATAAAAAACCAACCCACCATTTCCGATTTAATGCAATCAATCAAAGGCAATTTTTCAAGACGGTTGCACATGGGTAATATTTGGCAACCACGTTTTTACACGCGGATTGTCAGCACCGAAACATATTTAAACACCGTCATTGATTATGTTTGTCAAAATCCAATTAAAGCAGAATTACCGGAAAAATATCACCACGCGCCGTATCAATACTTTGATTGGAAAAAAATATATAACTTGTTTTAACTGTTAAACAAGCGTAAAATTATAATATGACAAAACTCATCATCACAATTTTCATTGAGTATTTAGTAAGTTATACATTGAAGGTTTAAGGAAGAAAGTATGATTATAAATTGTAGTGTTTAAGTTAGATAGATATATTACTTTCAACTTTTTTCTATACATATTTCCTTTAACTTTAAACTTTTAAGCATTTATCCCAATTTCCATTAAATAAAACATGAAACAAAAACAAGCTATTAAAATCCTAAAACAGGGACATAATGCATTTATTACCGGAGCGGCTGGCTCTGGTAAAACTTTTTTGGCAAAAAAATTCATCAGCTGGGCCAAGGCCAAGGGCAAGGCAGTGGCCATAACCGCTTCAACCGGCATTGCGGCAACTCACCTCAACGGCATTACTGTCCATTCATGGTCTGGTATCAAAGTTCATAAAACGTTATCTGACAGCGAAATCAGAAAAATGATGCAGAGGGACTATTTACGCGAGCACATTATGCAGAGTGATATTCTGGTGATAGACGAAATTTCCATGCTCCACGCTTTTCAGTTTGATTTAATCAATAAGGTCTGTAAACTTTTCAGGCAGGACGCCCGGCCATTTGGAGGTCTGCAGGTGGTAATCAGCGGTGATTTTTTTCAGCTCCCGCCGGTGGTACGGAGCGGAGACGGTCCTGGTCATCAAAATTTTGTAGTCAATTCAGCTGCCTGGTCAGAACTAGAATTAAACGTTTGTTATCTCACGGAACAATACCGGCACCAAGATTCACAATTTCTTACGCTATTAAATAACATTAGGCAGCAGAAATACGATGCCGCAGATATTGAATTGCTAAAAAGTAGAATCGGTGCGGAGTTGTATAGCGATGTTCAACCAGTAAAAATATATACTCATAATGTTGACGTTGATTCAATAAACTCCATGGAATTATCGGAAATAAATAAAAAACCCGTCACTCACTGGATGGAGTCAAGCGGCTTATCGCATCTTGTCCGTCAGCTGCAAAATAATTGCCTGGCACCGGAAGAGCTGGTGCTAAAAAAAGGCGCGGTGGTTATGTTTGTCAAGAATAAATTTGACGCGGGGTATATTAATGGCACCATGGGAGTGGTAGAGGATTTTGATGAAAATCTGTATCCTATCGTCAAAACAGCTGAGGGCAACACCATCCATGTCCGGCCAGCCTCGTGGACAGTTAATGAACAGAACGAAGTTGTCGCCGAGATCAAGCAGTTGCCGCTGCGATTGGCTTGGGCCATTACGGTTCACAAAAGCCAGGGTATGAGCCTGGATTTAACAGAAGTAGACTTAAGCAAATCATTTGGGTACGGCATGGGTTATGTCGCCTTGTCCCGGGTTCGTTCGCTGGAGGGTTTGCGCTTGCTTGGATTCAATAAAACGGCTTTACGGGTAGATCCAAAGGTTATTGAACTAAATAAAACGTTTATCCATGAGTCAAACAAGATTGGTA
This sequence comes from Patescibacteria group bacterium, assembly GCA_018816445.1. Lineage (GTDB taxonomy): Bacteria > Patescibacteriota > Patescibacteriia > UBA10025 > JAHIVO01 > JAHIVO01. The sequence continues at coordinate 323 of JAHIVO010000032.1, read as the reverse complement.
AAGTTAGTTACTATTCATCAAAATTTTATAAATAAATAAAGCCCATCTCAGAGTGAGATAGGCTCGGCAGGGGGAAGATGAACTGAATCGCCGCGTCGGAAGTAATAATTCCATACTTCTAACATGTTGTAGTGGCCAGACTGGAATGACAAAGTATCCTCACAAATGTCGGCCTGGGTAGCCCCGCTTCCTTTACCGCTATAAGAAGCCTCCACAAGCGTCGATTCCTTATCATTTGATTCACCTCATACGATTTTGGTATTTCGTTTTCAAAAAAGTATATATCAATTTGGTTTATTTGTCAATAGACGCTTTTCCTCTAT
>JAHIVO010000090.1 GCA_018816445.1 Patescibacteria group bacterium | reverse complement strand
GCCGCCGGCACCTCCTGAGGGCTATGCCTGCCTTTGGGGTGTGGTCACCGACAGCCTTACCGGTGAAACCATACCTAACGCCAGGGTAGTTCTCGGCGACGTCGAGATTTATACCGACGTCAACGGCCTCTATGTTTTCTACGTCGTCGACCCGGGCACCTACAGCATGCTGGTAGAATATACGTTCTACAATACCAAGGAGTTCAACATAACCCTTCCTGAAGGCATCAACACGAAGGATATCGCCCTTGACCCCACCCTGTTGGCTGGGGTGGTTATCGGCGCCAGGACCAAGGCCACCAATCCGGATCTGGCGGAGCCGAGCGGCTCTTATAAATCGAGGCTCACATTCAACGGCGGCCTTCTGGGCGAAGACTATATCTCAAACGGCAGCTCCTACAAAAACCACACAATCAACCTGGCGGTCAACCCGGAAATGAAGGAGAAATGGCGAGAGGCCGAGCTCTATACTAACCGGTTCGGCGTCTGGCTCTGGGCTTCTGCCTGGACGCCGGCGGAATACTCCGCTACCCGCTGCACCAAGTTCTGGGTGAAGGCTGTCTTTGAGGACGGCTCCAGCATCATCTTGAGACCCTATGAGGGGGATGGATTCGACAAGGTTAACGAGGAAGAGGCGGACGAAGACCAGAGCTATATCAGCCATACGACAAGCGGGGGCATGATTCCCTGGGCCGGCCGCGACTTCCAGTTCTTGGTTAAGTAGCAGGGGGTGATGAGATGGCAAAGAGGACAGGATGGGGGTTACCCGCCGTTGTTGTTTTAAGTTCAGCGGCGCTTTTGACCGGTTTGGTCTTCTACGCTGTCTCCAAGGTGGCCGCCGCGGGGTCGATGCTCCTCTACGCCGGCGCCAACACGATAACTTACACCGGGAAGGACCAGTACGCCGATGAAGCCTTCGCCTCAATAATAGATTACCTGGAAATAGCCTACCGCCTGAACCCCGTAACGCAGGAGTGGGAGCAGGTGACCGAGTACACCTTGATGGTGTACGGTGAGGAATATAGTATAATTGTTTCAGAGGATTGCGTCTGGACGTTCTAGGGAGGTGTCCCATGAAAGGTAAAAAGGCAGCAATTATAGCCGGCGTCGGAGCTGGCCTGGGGGGCCTGGCCCTCATTTTACTGAGCATGAGAAAGACGGAAGCAGCTGAGCCTCCTGAGGAACCGGAAGAGGGCATGGCAAAGCTCTACGGCCGGGTGACCGACTCCCAGACCGGCAACGGCATCCCTGGGGCCCGGATTACCACTACAGGGGCGATAACTGAAACCGACTCGGCTGGCGACTACGCCACCATTGATATACCTCCGGGTGACTGGGGTGTCCGCTGCGAGAAAGACGGCTACGTGACCTGGGAGCAGACCGTCTCAACCCAGGAAGGCAACAACGAGCTTAACATTCAGCTGGTCCCGATAGGTGGGGAGGAACCGCCCGGTGAAGGTGTCCAGATTTCCGCTGTAGTCATCAACCCGACTCAGCTGACAGGCGAACGGCACGAATACGAAACCAGCCTCGGCCTCGGCTTCTGGGGAGACCCGTTTACCATCGCCATCACCTTCTCCAACCCGTTTGACTATGACGTCTGGGTCAAGCCGGACTTCGCCTTCGGCCATCTGAATGGCGAGCTCCTTGAGTTTGTAGAGGAGGGGACGGTTTTGCACGGCTTCGATGCCGAGACGCTTCTCTACTTCCGCCTGCTGCTGCAGTCTGCGTATATCGAGGGGGACTACTCCTACGACACTTCCTGGCAGAAGCCATGGGATGCTAGAGGGCAAAATACCGGCAGCAACATGGCCTTCGTCTACGACCCTGACGGCGTTCCGAGGGTCGGTGATGAGCGCTGGGTCAAGGTCCCGGCTGGCGGTGCTATAACGATGGTAAAGGATGCGCACCTGGGGGCTGACCTGTCGATTACAGCTATGCGGTGTACGACCTGTGGGGAGATTGTCACCGGGGGCGTCGAGGCACACTACGAAGAAAACCACCCCGGCATTGAGGTTACCTGCTGGTCCTGGGGAGGTTGGGGTGGTTGCTACATCGACAGCACCGGCGAAAGCGCCGCAGACCAGGTTTATATGACGAACCCTGACATTGTCGGGATGCATGACCTCTGCGCCGTGGCACTGAGGGCACTTCACTTCGTCTATGACCCGGGCTGTGGACAGACGCGAGTAGGCGGCCAGATCGTGATCCTCAACTGGAGGCTTGAGGAACTCGCCCCTGTCATTGCCGTGGTGCCAGACGCAATCGAGCTCGTGCCAGATTAATTTGAGGTGTTCATGTGGGGAGTCAGCTTAGAGCAGGATATCGGAATTGCGGTAATACTCGCCGTTATCGTAATAACCGTCATCCTGGCGGCGACGATTAAAAGAAGGTGAAATAAATGGGCCTTGTATCAGACCTCAGGTTATTAGTTGAAAGGCCCAGAATAGTTCCGGGGACAACCACAGCGCTCTGGAACTCGGGAGTGGCTACCAGCGGCCTGGCCGGTGCTGACCTTTTTGCCTACGGCGTCGCTGATCAGTGGTGGCGGCTCCAAGAAGCCTATGTTAAGCTTTTCCCAGGTATATGGAATGTGGCAGCCACGATAACCGTCCGCTCCTTTTACAATATCATGGGCGCCGAGGAAATGGTTGGTAACGAGGATTGGCTGGCTGACGGCACTGATGGGAATATAGCTTACATTTACTGGTTCTGGCTAAATGCAGAGATTTACGGGCCGCTTCGGGTTGAGGTCTACAGTGACAACGCCGCTGATGATGGGGTAATAGCACCTTATGAGTATAGGGTTAAGAGCTGGTGATTGAGTTTTTTGGAAAGCTGTACTACTGGCTCTGGCATGACTTCCTCTGCCGGCTAGAGCCGTTTACCTATGAATTTCGCCGGCACGTGGCCAAGTGGTGGCTGCTGGACATTATCTTTTTCGGCGTGACCACGGGGGTTTTCCTCTGGATGCTTCTCTTCCCGCTGGCCGGTATCAGCAGCTCCTGGAGGATAGCTATTATTGTCATCGGGGCCTGCGGTATGGTATTCTTTGCCTGGTTGCTGCTGCACCTGGGGCATTTCGCCTCGGTGATATGGAAGAAGTTAAAGGGGCGCCTGAGTGCTAAAGGAGATTAACGATGGGCTTAAGCCAATGCGAAGAAGAGGAGCAAGAGGTTAGCTACCTTGAGCTCGTAAAGCCTGCGGTAGCTGTTAACCCGGGCAACTATATTGTGGGACAGGAAGAGGAAGACGGCGGGGGCATGTCGTTCGCCTGGCTGTTAGTACCCCTTGTGGGAGCGGTCCTCTTTGCCGGCTTCCTGAAACTCGCCTCGACCAAAGTCTAACCCCCGCATGACTATCACCCTAAAGGGCTGAAACTCCTGGCAACTATGGTGTAGCGGCCTAGCAGTAGGAAGCCACGGAAAAACCCCTGCCCCCTGCCAGAAATCCATCCTAGTGCGTCTCACAGGGCGTTTTTTTGGCTATTCCGGTTCCCTCCCCCAATTTCCGGCAGGTTTTGGAAATAGGGGCCTGGGGGGCTTGACAGCCAGTTCCAGCTATGATAGTATGAACTATCACCTTTGGGATAAGGAGTGATAGTTGCCTAAACTCGTTGTAGATACAGATGAGCTTTATGAGCTGAATGAAGCGGCGACTGCTCTGGGTATCGGTATTGCTACACTTTTCCGGTGGCTAAAAAAGGGGGAAATTATTCCCTGGCGGATATCAGGCAGGACATACATACCCAAGAGTGAAATTGAGAGATTAAACAAGAAGGCCGAGGACTAATCCCCGGCTTTCTTGTTGTAGGAGACCTGGCGATGACATGCAGGCGACCTTATTGACAATATAGCACCCTGCCGGCGCCTCTGTCAACGGCCAGCCTCCACCGGGTTAAGTCTTCAGAAACGGAGGCATTGAAGTGAGACAGTTAATCAAGCTACCCAATGACCTTCTGCGCCAGAAATCTAAGCCGGTTGGGGTAATCGACTCCGCGGTCAAGGAGCTGGCCGAGGAGATGATCGAGTTCATCCTCCAGCGCCAGGATGTCAAAATAAAGCCTGTAGGGCTTTCCGCCATCCAGCTGGGGGAGCCGGTCAGAATGTTCGCTTTCGTTGCTAACCCTGAGGCCGGCAGGGGTGTCTCCATCGATACTAACATCATCATCAACCCGGAGCTGGTCTATATGAAGGGCACCCGTAGGGTAACCGAGGCATGCCTGAGCGTTCCGGGTAAGACATTCGAGCTCAAGCGGGCCAAGATAGTGAAGGTTCGGGGGCTTACCCTTGATGGCCAGCTCCGGAGTTTCCGCGGCAGGGATTTCATGGCCCAGGTTTTCCAGCACGAGTATGACCACCTGGAGGGTATCTTGGTGGACCAGAGAAGCAAGGAGATTTGAGGGGGCATGTTCGTGAGCTATTCAGCGTGGGTATGGGCTACGACAGCCCTCGTTATTGTCTTCCTGGTTGTGGTATTCATGTTCATAAAGAGGAGGTGACCGGTGGCGAAGCAAGCGAAATGCGACCACTGTGAGATTAAGTTCGATATCAAGGAGAAAGACCAGACGCCCCTTGATCAGCTGGAGTGTCCTTACTGTCACGGCCCGGTAACCCGGATATACTCAGACAGCAGGTATTTCAAGGTCAAGGGAGAACCGATTCTCTCGCAAAAATAAGCTAGGAGGCACCTGAATGAGCAGCGAGGAAAAGCCGAAGACACCCTGGGACCTGGCCAGGTCACTGAATCAGGCTATAGTTGCCCGGATACTCGGCCCGATGTACGGTGTTTATTATCCGTACCGAAAAACCGGTGACCTCTACGTGGCAATTGAGGGGCACCCTATCCGCTGCTGCCAGTGTGACCAGGATATTCCCTTTGACGACAGCCTTGAAAGCTGGAGGGAGCACATCAGGAAACACTCAAGGCGCAAGCTGGTCAACCCTATAATCTTCGTCGGCCGGGACAACGATGGTAAAGTCCACGCCGCTCAGGAAAAACTGGCCAGTGTACGAAAGTAAAAGGAGGTAAAATTGAAGATCGTAGGTAGCATACCGACACCCGGGTCCACCCGCTACAGCGTCGTCTGTTGGTGCGGCTTCCCATTCGACACCACCGGCGATAACAGGGGGGTGGTAAAGTGCCCCCACTGTAAACGCGAGGGTAAACTACGCGACATGATCAAGACCTGGACTGCCACGCCGGTAGAGAAACTGGCCAGGCTGAAGGATATCGCTGTCGAGGCCAGGTCGATTTTCTTGAGGTGGGATACCCTGCCGGATTTGCAGAAGGCGAAAGCTGATGGTAAGGAACTGGAGGCCCGGCTTGAGGAGTACTACAAAGAGGCGCAGGGTATAATAGCCGAGTTTAACAGTGTCGCCAGATAGAAAAGTGTTAACACTTCACGCTCAGATGGGCAATAAAGGGGGTGAAGGCCCTCGATGAGTGGTAAGCGTCGCAGAATGGTGGATGTCGGTGTAAGACTGCCTGTTGAGATTGTAGAGATTATTGACGGCAGGGTAGCAAAATGGAATATGAACCACCTGTATAGAGACAGGTCAAAGTATCTGCGGGAGTTTATAACGCG
>JAHIVO010000031.1 GCA_018816445.1 Patescibacteria group bacterium | reverse complement strand
GAAGTATTTGCTGCTTGAATGCGGTGTTGGTGAGGGTATATTCTTTGCCGGAGCCAAGCATGCAGCCATAAAGGTGGTAGCTTCATATACCGAAGATCAGATAATCACTTCTGACCCGCGGCAATTACTGGAAATTGAATCCGCAAAAAAGGATTTTCTGGAAGCTCAGGGAGAAGCGCCGCCCGCATAAATAAATATCATTAAATTATTTATATAAGGATTCTCAATTATGCCAAACATGAACAGAAAAACATTATTCATAATTGTTGGAGTTGTAGTAGTTATAGTCGTGATATTAGCGTTAGTGGTTTTATGGATATATGCTAATCGCACAGAACCAGGTCCGGTTAACGGGAATACTGCCAGCACCAACACTAACACCCCGACTATAGTGGTTAATGCCAGTGCAAATACCAATGCTGTACAGCCAGCTAATGTAAATGCGGCTGTAGACGAGGAATTAGCCCTGATACGCTTAGCTAATATATTTGTGGAAAGATTTGGCAGCTATTCTTCTGAAGCTGACTTTCAGAATTTAATTGACCTGAAGAAATACATGACCCGGACAATGCAGTCATGGACAGATGACTATATAAAAGTTGAACAAGCGAAATTTGCCTCTCAGGGTTTTAGCTCGGTAGTCAGCCAGGTGGTATCTACGTATTTAACCAACCTAGAAGGGATTAAGGCCAGCCTGCAGGTCACTACCCAGCGGCAGGATACTAGCGCAGATGTTAATGCATCGTCAGATCCTTATTATCAGAATATTATTCTGGAAATGGTTAAGGAGGGGACTGATTGGCTGGTGAACGTAGCCACCTGGCAGGTAAAAGGGGAGATCCCATCTTTAACCAATACTAATACAGCTGATACTAACAGCGCCACGGCCAATACCAACTCTGCTGAAGATTCATTCATGGAATTTATTAATAATCCGACTCCGGCGGAATAGCCTTACCAACAGTAGATTACTATACAAATTTTTTGATGAAAACTAAAAAAATACTAATTACTTCATTTTTTTCTTTTGTAATAACATCAGGGATTTTATTATTGATAATGCCCCTGGGAGCAAGCGCCCAGTATGTTGGAGGCGCTACCGGCGGAGCGGATGATTACTGTAAGCTAACAGGCCAGGAGTTTGATAAGGCAATCCGTGTCCAGCTGGCTATTCCAGGCGTGACCCAAAAGCATCCGGAAACAGGCGAGCATTACATTAAGGATACGGCCTGCTATATTTCTGGTATTTACCGGTATTTTGCCGGAGTGGCCGGTATATTAGCCACAGTCATGATGATGTATGGCGGCATCAGGTATGTAGTCTCATTTGGTAATCCGCAAAAGATTTCTGAAGCCAAGGACACTATTGTTTCAGCCTTGCTGGGCTTGGCTCTGACTTTAAGTTCTTTTGTAATTTTATATTTTATTAATCCAAATTTGACAACTCTGGAAATGGGGGCGATCAATAGGATAGATCCGATTTTTCAGGATACCAAGTGGTGCGAAGACTTTGACAGTGAACCAATAGCAGACGGAGCAACAGATTGCAATGATCGCGGCACAATAACTGCAGGCAAAGAAAAGGGGGGAGAATGCACGTATAGGAATTGTCCTCAAGCAGGTAAATTCTGTGTTAAGGGCTCTGATACTGATATGTTTGATTTTGAAAATTATCATTGCGGCAATCCTAAAGAGGAGTGTAATAAAATCGTGGCTAAAGATGAAATTTCAGTAGATCGGCTCAAGACTTTATGTAGGGGTTATAGCTATTATGACCCAAATTATCCTGATGTATCCGGTGAATGCCGGGCCTTAACCAGGCCAATGCTGTGTCCAGCTGATTGGGGAGGGATTATTGGTGCTAGAGCGGGATGCTTTTATTTTCCGCTTTTAGATTGCGAAACCTTTTTAGGTGATAACTGGACTGAAGCTGAATCATGTCAGGGGGATTGTCAAGATTCCTGCTATATGGGCTGGGTTAGTAAGGCTCAAGTTTTTATCTGGCTGGATGATCATATTATCCCAAGCTGTCAAGTTAGTACAATAATATATAAAAACGGTACTGAATATGATGTTCAAAGAGAAGGTGGGTATTGCTTTGATGAATTATTATCAACACCGCTTTATATGGCGGACTTGGCTCCGGAGAAAACAACAGAAAGCACATGGGTAGGTTTAGGTAGCAGGGAATTTCGAGGTTATGTATCACGGTGTTGCCAGAAAAAAGGTACTGATAAATTTGAATCAATTTGTACATTGGGCGGCAGTGAGAGCCTTGAGAATTTATAAATATTTATAATTCATTTATACTATACAAATGCAAGGGAAAAAAATACTTATAATAATCGCTTTCATCGTCGTCATTATAGGTTTTGGCGCATTGATTTATTTTGTTTTTATTAGAGACTTAGTAACTCCGACTAATGATACAAATGTTAATGAAGTGTCTAATGAGAATGTAAACGGCACTTTGCCGGTTATTAATACTGTTACTAATACAGATGTAACGCCGCCTGTTAATGAAGGGCCAATAATTAATACCACCACCTTCAGGAATGTAAATGGCGTTAATGTTGATACAGTAGCCAGGGGAGGTCCGACAGAAGTGTCATCAGTCACCACCACACGCGTGCAAGCGGCTGAGCCGGTAGTTTCGGGCGATGGCGTCAGATATTATGATAAGAATATTGGCAAATTTTTTGAACTAAGCCCAGGTGGGGATGCCCAGGAAATGTCCGAGGAAGTTTTCCCGGAAGTTGAGGATATATCCTGGTCCCCGGTTGATAACCAGGCAATTTTGTCGTTTCCTGATAACAGCAATATTCTTTTCAATTTTGATACCCAGGAGCAGGTTACCCTGCCTAAGGAATGGGATGATATTGATTTTTCGCCGACCGGCAGTAAAATCGGATTTAAAAATTTATCATCCGAGGAAAGGGCGCGCTGGCTGGCCATTTCAAACCCCGACGGCTCTGAAGTCCAGCTTATTGAACCGATTGGCGATAAGACAAATGATGTAGCCGTAGAATGGTCGCCCAATGGCCAGGTGGTAGCTCTATATAGGGAAAACGTGAGCGGCACTTCACAAGAAGCATATTTTGTTGGCATTCATGGTGAAAATTTTAAATCCGTTGTAACTCAGGGGAGGGGCTTTGAAGGGAAGTGGTCGCCCAGTGGGGAGCAAATGATTTATACGGTGTATAGCGCTGATACGCGCTATAATCCAGTGCTGCATATTGTGGATGCGGCTGGTGATCAAATAGGTTCAAATAATTTGAATCTAGGCGTGCAGACCTGGGTGGCCAGGTGCGCTTTTTCAAACAGCAGCCCGAACCTTTATTGCGCTGTACCTGATTATCTGCCAACAGGCAGCGGGTTGTATCCTGAATCAATTGACAATACCAATGACAGTATTTACCTCCTTGATACGAATTCAGGACAAAAAAGGATAATTGCCCTGCCCACCTTTTTTGACCGCAGTCAGGATTACAGTATTGCTTCTGTTTTTCTGTCGAATGATGAAAATGAACTTTATTTTATTGAGAATAATTCAGGCCGTATTTACAGCATCCAGCTGAAATAAATTATTAATTTAGTTATTTTTAATGAAGCGTGTTTTTTTTGTTAGTATAATATCTGTTAGCCTTTTTTTTATTATTGGGACGGGCGAAGCCCAGGCTGATAATTGCTGTATTTGCGGCGGCTTTGGCAATGAAGGGAGTTATGTCATTGAAAACGTAGATAATTGTGATACCTGTACGGAATTTACTGAATCCCTTTTTGACCAGGGTTGCCTGTCTGCTCAGTTTTATTCAACTTCTTCGTATTATAAACCGTCAGAAAGGGATCCTTATTATAAAGCCTTTAGCACTTCATGTGATGCTACCACACTTGTTGAGTCTGATAATTGCTGTATTGATTATTGGATTCATCCAACAATTGACCCGGCCCGGGATTGCTGGACAAATTACCCTAAAGCAAATTGCGTTTCGCAAGCTGAACAGGATCCCAGTGAACGGGATACTCTTATTCGCAAAGTATGGGTACAGCAAAAGTGTTCAAAAATAGGGGATTGCTGGGGTGAATATAGCAGTGGAGAACGATATTGCATGATACGTGATTACGGGGCTGATCCAGAGGAGAATGAGAAAGAACTAGGACCGGTTACTTTTACTCCCCAGTTAACCATACCTTTTTCTGATAAGTTTAACCGCGGAGTGCCGGTAACAGTTACTGGCGCAACTTTTGGGGAATATGTTATTGCTTTTTTTGTTTTTTTCATAGCTATGGCTGGTATACTGGCTACGGTCATGATGATGTACGGCGGCATCAGGTACGTGGTTTCAATGGGCAGCCCGCAGAAAATTTCCGAGGCGAAAGATACGATTGTTTCAGCGCTCCTGGGGCTGGTCTTGGCTTTGGGGACGTACGTAATACTGCTGACCATTAACCCAAATTTAATTGAATTTGATGGCTTAAGCGGTGTTACAACAATACCTTTAATCGAGCAGATATCAAGCGAAGGTGAAACCAGCGGTGATAAGGGATGGTTTAATCCAGGTACTGTTGGAAATGTCACGAAGTGGGACCAGGCCTTAACAGACGCTGCTAATGACGACAAAGTTAAAGTAAATAGGGATTATTTAAAAGCCATCATGCTGTCTGAATCATCAGGCGACCCTAACGCCGAGTCAGATAAGGGCGCCTGCGGTTTAATGCAGCTTTTACCGAGTACAGCCTGGGCTTATGATTATGGTATTACCTGCCAGGAATTAAAAGATGATCCGGTAAATAATATACTTATTGGGGCCAGGTATTTCAGGGATTTATTGGATGACCCATGCCCCAAAACAGCAGAATATAAAAAGAGTAAAAAGGTAGTGGAATGCAAGGGCAAGACGTATTGCAAGAAGGGGGAAGAGCATTGGGCTATTGCCGCTTATAATGGAGGTCAAAAAGCGAATTGCTCTAGTATTGAACCTTCGTGTAAATTACAGACCTGGTGGGAGTGTGCGGTAAATCCTGGTTTTGCTGAAACTAGAAATTACGTCCAAAAAGTAGAGGCTACGGTCGTGTTAATCAGAACAGATCCGGATTTTGCCTGGAGTAATTAATTTATCAAGAATTAATTATTATTAGAATAAGCTAATAAGAATTTTTTGTGGTATAATAATTTAATGAGCCCAAAGCCAAAAATAATTTTTTCCTGTTCAAAATGCGATGCCCAATTCCCTAAGTGGCAGGGGCGGTGTACTGAGTGCGGTGCCTGGGGAACTCTGGAACAAGGCCTGGCAGCAGTTAAGCAAAAAACAGGCTCGGTATCATCAGCCCCGGCTGGGCAGGTAGAAACTCTAGCCGAAATTAAAGAACAGGCTGACAGCCGCCTGCAGTGCGGTATTTTTGAATTTGACCGGGTATTGGGCGGCGGCATTGTGCCCGGCAGTGTGGTGTTATTGGGTGGGGATCCGGGTATTGGCAAATCAACCCTGATCCTGCAGATAGGCGGCCAGCTGGCTTCCAAGGACCAGGAGGTTCTTTATGTATCAGGTGAGGAGTCATCTTCACAGGTAAAAATTCGCTTCCAAAGGCTGGGAATGTCAACCCCGCGGTTAAAATTTTTAGGCGAAACGGATTTAGAAATTATTATCTCCACTATTCTGCAAAGAAAACCGCAGCTGGTTATTTTGGATTCTGTCCAGACGGCCCACACAGCTGAGGTGGATTCAGAAGCTGGCAGTGTTAGCCAGGTGAGAGCAGTTACAGCTAAATTAGTAGAAGTGGCTAAAGCCAATAATATTCCGATTATAGTTATTGGCCATGTAACTAAAAAAGGCAGTGTGGCTGGACCGCGTACTTTGGAGCATTTAGTGGACGTTGTATTATACCTGGAAGGCGATAAGTACCATGCTTTCAGGGTGCTGCGCAGTGCCAAGAACCGTTTTGGTTCAACTTCTGAAGTGGGGGTTTTTGATATGCAGGCCGGAGGTTTGAACCAGGTCAGCAATCCGTCTGAAATATTTTTAGCTGACAGAAAAACACAAAATCCGGGTTCTGTAGTGACTGCGGTAGTTGAGGGGTCGCGCGCTTTTTTGGTGGAAATCCAGGCTTTAGTTTCCCGCACTAATTTTGGTTATCCGCAAAGAAGGGTAGCTGGCTTTGATTTCAACCGCTTGCAGCTGCTGATCGCCGTGCTGGTTAAAAAAGCCGGCCTGTACTTAGGCAACCAGGATGTGCATGTAAATATTGCCGGCGGCTTTAAAGTAAATGAGCCAGCGGTTGATCTGGCTGTATGCCTGGCCATAACTTCAGCTTTGAAAAACAAGCCCATAGCCAAGGAGCTGGCGGTTTTTGGGGAGGTGGGCTTGAGCGGCGAACTGCGCGCAGTAAACCAGGCTGATAAGCGTTTGGGAGAAATCAGGAAAATGGGTTTTAAAGAAGCGCTAATACCAAAGATGAAACTAGCGACCCAGCCCAAGGGTTTAACTATATTGAATTATAATTCAATAAACGAGGCTATTAGGGATATATTTTAATATTTTTTCAATGAACTACCTCGCAGCAAGCTGACGAGGTATCCGTCAGCAATCACCTAGGTTAGTTTATTCTCCGTAGCTGCCTATCCCCCTTCGCTACCTCCTTTGTTAGCACTACGGAGGTCAAGAAAGCTACGGGGGATTCTCCCCATCTGTTTCTCCGCAGCCCGGCCTTCGCAGCCAGTACTGCTACGGCGGAGATGGCCAAGCTGCGGAGTATAATAGCGGAGGAGAATAAAAAGAAGCGGTCCATTCCTATTGGCCCGCTCTTTTAAAGATACAAAAGAGCTATATACCTCCTAATCCTTTGGTCGTTTCGTAAGTTAGTGGCCAGGGGTAGTTGTTATTTACCTCTGCCGTTCGATTTTTTCCTGGCAAGTAATACAGAACTCGGTGCCAGGTACTGCCTTGAGTCTTTTTGTGGGAATGACATTTTTGCATCCCGGATAAGCGCAGATAACAGGCCCTTTTCCTCTCCGCCCAGCAGCATTTATCAGATTTCGTTGTTGCTGGGCATTCATATTGGCTAGCGTAGCTGCTAAATGCGTATCAGTGTTTTCATCTGCTGGATGATTACGGCCTATGGTAGTCTCACTTGAGGCCAGTACTTGTCTTAGTCGGACGCCGGTTTGTGCTGTTTTGGATAACTCATCCAAAATAGCATCGCGAGGGTCACCTTTTTTTCCTTGACTCATATCCCCTCCATATGGCGGTGAAGGATTTTTTGGTTTAATTGTTAACGGTACAAGAATAGCCTGCAATAAATCCTCCTTAATTTATTAGCAGGGAGTAGAATTTCTGGTTTTTGTTTGGTGTATTAATATGTATTAATAGCAGACTAAGCTAATAATGTCAAGTGGTAACTAATTATTCCAGATGGATAGTTTGTGTAAAATAATCAAGTTTTTCCCTAAGTTTAGGAAAATTATCCAGGAAAGGATCTTGTTTAAAAATAGATACACTGGCCTGTTTAGTTTGTTCAATAATTGAATAATCTGTCAGCTTGGCAATTTTCAGATCGGGAAAACCGGATTGCCTTAAACCATAGATTTCACCCGGGCCGCGGAAGGCCAAATCCTGTTCTGCCAGCTCAAAACCGTTGCGGGACTCTACCAGGGCTTTTAAGCGATTGATTGTTTTTTCACTATCAGAGTCAGTAAACACAAAACAGTATGACTGGTGATCAGCCCGGCCCACCCGGCCGCGGAACTGATGCAATTGGGCCAGGCCAAAACGTTCTGCGCCTTCAATCATCATGACAGAAGCATTAGGCACATCAATGCCAACTTCAATTACCGAGGTAGCCACCAGTATATCAATTTTTTTCTTTTTAAAGTCCTGCATAACATTTTCCTTTTCATCGCCTTTTAACCGGCCGTGCACCAGTCCTATATTAAGGTCAGAGAAAATATTTTTTTGCAGTTTTTTATGCTCCTGCGTAGCGGCTTTTACACCCAGCTTGTCAGACTCTTCTATAAGCGGGCAGATGACAAAAGCCTGGCGGCCGTTTTTTATCTCATCACGGATAAACTGGTAAGCATGCTGTCTTTTTTCCGGCGGGACAATCTTGGTCATTACCTTTTTTCTGCCTTGGGGCAGTTCAGAAATTATTGACAGGTCAAGGTCGCCATACAGGGTTAAAGCCAGTGATCTGGGAATTGGCGTAGCGGTCATGGAGAGCAGGTGAGGTGTTTGCTTGGTATTTTTCAAATACGTTTTTTGCTTAAGCAGTTTACGCTGATCTACGCCAAAGCGGTGCTGTTCGTCAATTATTACCAGGCCCAGATTGTTGAAAGTAATTTTTTCCTGGATTAAGGCGTGCGTGCCAATTATAATATTTACTTGTCCGTCTGCTATGGCCTCGGTAATATTTTTTTTGGTTGTATTTTTACCACCAATAATTTTTTCAGTGCGGGTGAGCAGGGCGGTTTTAATGGGATAATTTTTAAATACTTGTTTAATTGTTTTATAGTGCTGCTGGGCCAGAATTTCAGTGGGCGCCATTAAGGCGGCCTGGTAATGATTATCCGCCACATTGAGCATGGCCAGGGCAGCGACCACTGTTTTGCCTGATCCCACGTCGCCTTCCAGCAGACGGTTCATGGGCGCGTCCTGATGCATATTGCGCAATATCTGCCAGGCAGCCTGTTTTTGGCTGGCAGTTAATGTAAACGGCAGGGCATTGACAAACTTTTTTGTCAGCGGCTGGTTGAAATTTATTGACGGCGCCTGCTGCTGGGAAATTTTTTGGCGTATGGCTTGGGTTTTTAACTGGATCAGAAACAGTTCATTAAATTTTAATCTGTTCCTGGCCTGGGCCAGTATTTTATTATTAGTAGGGAAGTGGATTTCCTGAATAGCTTTTTGCAGGCTGATAAGCTTAAATTTATCCAGAATGTCCTGCGGTATCCATTCAGCCAGTTGCTGGCTAAGCGGCAAAACCAATTTAATAAGATAACGGAGTTGCTTGGTAGTCAGGTTTTCAGTTAGTGAATAAACTGGTACTATCCTGGCGGTGTGGGTTTGGTCTTTCTTCACTTTTTCATATGAGGGGCTGATCAATTGCAGGCCGTAAGACGTAGTTTCTGCTTTGCCGGAAAAGTAAGCCTCATCCCCTTGATTCAGCAATTTAGTAATAAATGGCTGGTTAAACCAGACTGCTTTTATGCTAGCGGTATCATCCGAGATTATCGCTTCAGTTATATAAATCTTTCTCCTGAAAGCGCGCTTATTGGCAATGATGTTTATTCTCCCCCTAATAGTGCTGTGTACGCTTAGTTTAAGGTCAGCAATAGGTATGATATGGCTAAAATCATCATAGCGAAAAGGATAATAAAAAAGCAGATCCTCCACGTTGTTAAGGCCCAACTTAAGCAGCCGTTTATTTAAAACTATACCGATTCGCGGCAATTCATTAATACCAGTTTGTAAATTAATTTTCATATTCGTAATTTTATCAGATAAAAGTATAAAAAAACAGGGCGCATGTTTTCGCGTCCTGTTGAGTAAGCTAGTCAAGCTTGATACTGGCTACGTTTACCCGATGGGCATAGCGCAGACTGACAATTGATCGCTGGGTGAGCTTTACGTCCGGCAGTTCAGACAGCTGGAGGCTTAGTACGGCTCGGAACTCCTGTTTTTTGCTGCTGGATGTTTCAATGTCCTTGGCACTGAAAGCAACTTGTGGATTGCATTTCAGATCAGGTATTCGCATAGCTTGGCGGAATGCGGATTTGATTGCCGTTTCCTTATCGCCATTAAAGATACGCGTGATGAACCGGAATTCGCAATGATACGTGTCTGAGCGCAATACTATGGTAAGCTGGCAGCATCTATGTTGGGGTGTTTCATCTCCTCCGGGCCAGCCGGATCGCTGGAATGAATTGTCATTACTGCCGCTGGCTTCGGTAATCCCAAAGTCAAACAGGTCACCTTCGCTTTTAATAGCAGCCAACTTAGCAAGCAAGCAACTAGCAATCTCATGTATGAGATCAGTAGAATTCACATTTGCCTCCTAAGACAAAATTCACTACTAGGTGGAAAAGTAATGTGAAGTACTTTTTTTGTTTATATGTTTAGTATATTAGATTATCAGTTAAATATTGTATTGTCAATAAAAAAACAGGTTATATTATAAAACTAGTCTTTTAAACAGTCCCGCCAGTCGGCGGGACTTCGAGATTTTTATTTATACTTTATTTGCCCTCGGCAGTCCCGTCATTCGGCGGGATCTTCACTCCGCTCCGCTGTGCTCCGTTTCGAGAATCTCACATTAATTTTTACATGCGCCCAAGAGGATTTGAACCTCTGACCTCAAGCTCCGCAAGCTTGCGCTCTATCCAGCTGAGCTATGGGCGCGTATTGTTGTCCTATCCGTTGCCTGCCCTGAGCGACTCTGAGCGGAAGCGAAGAGGAGCCGAAGGGAACGACGAGGGAATTGGTAATGGTAATAATTTTTATCTTAGTGAGTCCCGATTTTCCGATATAATCGGAAAATCGGGACTACGGGCGCTTATGGTTTTTACTGCAGTTTCAGTATACGACCCAAGCCGTCAGAAAATGATTCATTTTCCTTGTCCGTGTCTTCCGGAAGATATTCAGAAAGCATTTTCCTGATGCGCAGCGGGTTCTGGTTTTCCAGGGAGATTGAAATTGAGGGCCGCAAGCCTGTTTTAAAGTCAAAATACAGGTTTTTAATTTCCGGCGGTTCATAAATAATCCAAAAACTTCTTATATCCTTCCATTTGTAGAATGTATTCTGCCCGATAGATATACCATCTTCAGTTATATTGATGGAAAGCAGACTGGGCTCGCGTCTGGATCTCATTACGTAGATTACAATCAGTATAAAAATTAAAATAATAAATAAGTAGCTTTGGGTAAAGATTCCAAAGAGCACTAGGCCAGTAACTGTTATTATCATGACTAAATACCACAGTGCAGACTTTTTATACTTGGTGAATTCCGGGAAATCCCAGGCAGCCAGGGTTTCGCCGTGATCAATTATTTTTGCCATATTATTATTATAATTTTTTAAATTATACTATAGATAGGTATAAACCAGTAAAACGGTGGGAGTGAGATTCGAACTCACGAAGGGCTTGCACCCTTACCGGTTTTCAAGACCGGCGCCTTCAACCACTCAGCCATCCCACCATGGTAATGGCGGAGAGTACAGGATTCGCCTTCCACTCTCGCCGTGTTCCCACGGCTCGGTTTCAGGCCGGCTCTCACGGCGCTCCTCGCCACATGCTCGTCGCGCATCGCTGCGGGCTTCGAATCCTGACGCGAGCAAAACTGTTTGCTCGCTTACTCTTCCCCGTTCATAAAGTTCACTTCGGAGAGTACAGGATTCGAACCTGTGCGGGGCTTTTTAGACCCCCGCGGTTTAGCAAACCGCTGCCTTAAGCCACTCGGCCAACTCTCCGCGGGCCATCGCTGACTTCAGGTTCTGTGTAACGATTTTTATCATTCCACTCCACCTATCGTCAGCGTGTCCCTTTCCTAAAAAATCATTAGATTTTTTAGGCTCCATTTACTACAATATTATCCACTCCGTGCAATAACTAATCCCCAAACACAAAGGCATCCGTTTTGTTTAAGAACTTTGGCACATTCATTCAGGGTAGTCAGCGTTGTAGCAACATCGTCTATTATTATAACATTTTTTTGGGATAAATCCAAGGATTTGGGCATTGAAAAGGCTTGGTTTAAATTCTTCAATCTGTCCCTTCGTGACAAAGAAGCCTGAGCTTGGGTGTAGTGCTGTCTAGTTAGTAGGCCGGGTATATAATTAAATTTAAATTCATTTTTTATTGATTGGCCAATTAATTCAGCCTGGTTAAAGTTTCTTTCTCTCAGCCTTTTCGTATGTAAAGGGACAATAGTTAGAACTGTTTGTGAATAATTAGTCAGTATAGGTTGTTTGTATTTTTTGTCAATTGTACGTAAATATCTGGCTAATATTTCACTTAAAGGACTGGATAATTCTTTGATAAATTTATACTTCAAGGTCTGAATGCAGTCTTGTATCAGGTTGTTTTCATATGGGGCGGCTACCATAAGTCCGTCTAATGATTGTGATTTGGAGCATTTAGTGCAGAATGAGCCATTATTTTTTTTATGGCAAATCGGGCAGATTAGATGTTCATTAATTGGAATTTTTTTCAGGCATGTGGCGCATAGCCAGGTGTCCTCTAGGCCGCAGCCCAGGCAGGAGATTGGGAAAATAAGATCAAGGATTACCTTTTTGATTTTATTTATTATCATAAGAAAAACCTTCCTGTGGCGGGAAAGTCTAATTATTTTATAAATTATAGCTTATTGATTAGCCGAGGGCAAGTTTTTGGTCCTTTACTTTAATCTTTATAGTATCTCCCGATTTAAATTCACCTTGTAGCATGCTTTGTGCAATCAGGTTTTCCAGCAGCTCCTGGACATTTCTTCTGACTGCCCGAGCACCCTGGTCTGGCTGCCAGCTTTTTTCAGTGATAAGTTCAATGACTTTTTTATTCAAAGATAGCTTGATATCCTGCAGTTTAAGTTTTTTTTCTAATTCCCTGATCTGCAGGCTGGTAATTTTTTCCAGACTTTCTTTGGCCAGCGGTTTATAGACAATTATCTTGTCAATTCGGTTCAGAAATTCAGGTTTGAATTTATTCTCAAGTTCTTTGAGAACTTGGTTTTTAATCTGCTCATATCTCTGAAGAGCTTTTTCCTGGCTTTCTTTTGTATCCGCTTCAAATCCCATGGAAGCGGCTTGGTTCAAATTCTGTAGGCCTACATTAGAAGTCATGATAACAATTGTATTTTTAAAATTTACTTGCTTACCCGTGGCGTCTGTCAAATGCCCATCCTCCAGGATCTGAAGCAATAGGTTAAATGTTTCTGGGTGTGCTTTTTCTATCTCATCCAGCAGGACTACAGAATAAGGCTTGCGGCGGACAGGTTCAGTTAATTTACTGCCTTCCTTATAGCCTACATAGCCGGCTGGGGCACCGATTAGCTTGGAAATATTAAAACTCTCGGCAAACTCCGACATGTCTATGCGAATTAAGGCGTGTTCATCCTCAAATACGCTTTTTGCCAGTACTTTGGCAGTTTCTGTCTTGCCCACGCCTGAGGGGCCAAGGAAAATAAATGAGGCAATCGGCCGTTCTGGGTCAGCCAATCCTACCCGTGACCGTCTGATAAAATCTGCGATAATTTTTAAGGCTTCTTCCTGGCCAATTATTTTTTTAGCCATTATTTTTTCAAGGTTTAAAAGCCTTTCCTTTTCCTCTTTGACCAGGTCCTGGAGCGGAATTTTAGTGATGCGGGCAATGACTTCAGCTACGTCCTGATGGGTAATTTTACCGATATATTTCTTGGCTATCTGGGCCTGTTTTTGCCTTAGTTTTGCTAATCTTTCGTACAAAGAATTTTCCTGAGTTTTTATCTGTAGAGCCTTTTCAAAATTTTCTTTATTGACCAGGTCATTTTTTATCTGCTTTAAGCGGTCTAGCTCTTTTTCAGTCTGGTAGATTTCTTTCAGCAGGCCGTGTCCCTTATGTGATATTTTAATTTTTGAAGCCGCTTCATCAATCAGGTCAATAGCTTTATCCGGCAGGAATTTATCCTGGAGGTAACGGACGCTCATGGTAACAGCCGCTTCAATAGCGTCATCAGTAATATGAACTAGGTGGTATTTTTCATAATTTTCCTTGATGCCCTTAAGCACTTCGCGCGTTTCTTCCGCAGTAGCCTCCTCAATGATTATCGGCTGGAAGCGCCTTTCAAGTGCCGCATCAGATTCAATGTACTTTCTGTATTCATCCAGGGTGGTAGCGCCGATGGTGCGGAAATCACCCTTGGCCAGAGCCGGTTTAAGAATATTAGCCGCGTCCATAGAGCCGGTAGCTGAACCAGTGCCAATTATTGTATGCAGTTCGTCAATAAATAAAATAACATTGGGATCTTTTTTGATTTCATCCATTATTTGTTTGAAACGGCCTTCAAATTCACCGCGATAGATTGTGCCGGCCACTACCAGGCTTAAGTCAAGCTTGAGCACCTTTTTATTCAATAATATTTCAGGTACTTCCCCGGCGATTATTTTTTTAGCCAGCCCTTCTACAATGGCGGTTTTCCCGACACCTGGTTCACCGATCAGGACAGGATTATTTTTTGTGCGGCGCGAGAGTATGTGGATCAAACGGTCAATTTCATTTAAACGGCCGATGACCGGGTCAATGCTTTTTTGCAGCTTATTGTTTGTCAAATCCGTGGTAAAAAAATCTAAAGCCGGTTTTTTTGACTCATCCTTTGTTTTTTCTTCTTTCTCGCTTTCCTTAGCCTGTTCAAAAATCTGGGTCAAATCAGGAAAGCGGGAAGTACTGCGCATCATTGTATCCAGGTGGCCTTTTAGCTTATTAAGGTTCACCCTGTTGTTTTCCCATAAATCCAGCATGGCCGGGGAATTAATTTGGATTAAGCTGTATAACAGGTGTTCAGTGCCGATATATTTATGTTTGTTTTGATGTGCAATTAAAGCTGCTTTTTCCAGTACTTTTTTAGTAGGCTCAGCCAACATTACCTCGCTAGTTGCTTGATCCTTTTTATTAGTTTCCTTGTTGCTTTGAACAACCAGGCTGCGTATTCGTTCGGCAGTCAGGCCCATTTTTATCAGGATTTCAGCGGCAATACTGCCTTTCTGGAGAATAAGACCATAAACTAGATGCTCAGGTTCAATTTGCAGATGCCCGAGTGAGACACAGAGCTCTTTTGCTTTTTTGATTGAATTTTTTAAATGAGTAGTAAATTTGTTTATTATTTTCTTGTCCATAAAAATTTATACTTTAATATATGGAATTATATTATATTTATTTATTTTTAACAAGTCAAGACGTTCATTTGGAGAAATATAATGTAATCAAAAACTCCAGACTTTCTATGTATCTGGAGTTTTTGATTTTATAGTTATTTTTTTAGCGGATCAAATCCATTGTCAACCTCTGTTTTATCATCGTAGCCGTCGCGATCCGTATCTTTGCTATATTTACTCGTTCCTAGCTCGGCTTCCTTTATATCAGTTAAGCCGTCCTGGTCAGTATCCTTATTAACCTCAGCTTCCAGCGAAAGAGACTGCTTAGTGGCGGTATTTTTACCTTCTACATATTTTGATCTGGAATAACTGTAATCAGAGCTGAATAAACTGCCAAAATCTTCATCTTCCTCTTCCTCTGTCTGCTCCGGGAATTGGATTGTATAGATCAACCTATAATCATCGCCAGTGCTCTCATATTCAAATGGCTTATCCGTATATAAATCTTCGGGTATTGATGTCCTGTCATCGTAGGAGTAAAAATAACTATTGGTCAATGATGACATGCTAAATGTGTTAGTGAAATTTGTGTTAGCATTCGTAGGCGGCTTTTCCAAGAGTTTATCAAGGGAATCAGGAAATTTTTTATTTTTACGTTCATAATTAGTTAATGCGCTGCGCAGGTCAGATATGGCCTCAGTTTGCTTATCCAATTTCTGGTCTTCAATACTTTTTCCGGTTATTAATCTTTCTACTTCATCCATATCTATAGCATCGTCCGGCACTTTTACATTTGGTTTTTCACCTAGGTGGTCAAAAGTTAAGGCAAAATTGAAACGAATCTGCTTATCCTTTAATTTTTCTACCTTATCTGATGGTGCAATAATAGTGTCTATTTCTAGTTTTCTGGGGGCTGAACCGGATTGGTCAATCCACACTTTTAATGTGAAGTTTTTGGTAAATTCTTTAATTTTTTCAATAACAGCAGGGTCTTCCAAATTTTTCAGCATATTCTCGTATTGTTTTAAATCAACATGTCTATTTAGAGCATCATCCCGGTAGGCCTCGGAAAAGGCAGGCAGTTTTTCCGGATCTATAGTAATGGCAATGCGATGGGTTGGGTGACCATCCAGTGTTTCACTCCCCTCAATATTAGTAATGATTAAGTCTTTTTCAAAAGCCAGCCGGGCAATATGAGCCAGTTCGGTACGAATAGTGTCTGTTACATCTTTGGCAGGCAGTATTTCCTGAGTATCTTCTAAATTAAACGGGATAAATGAGTTTTGTCCGGACTCTGAGTCAAACATAATCCATTTATTCATCAAGGGAGTAATATCAAAAAATATTAATGAAGGGAATTGTCTGATGAGAATGTATGCTTTTTTATCAGTATAGCGAACTTCAGCATCTGCACTCATGGTGGTGCCGGCTGAACTGTATGATCCATTTAAACTAAAAATACCTTTATTTTTATCAGACTCTTCTTCATTATAATTCATGAATACTGTCAATTCTCCTTGCAGGTCCAGATCAGTAGGGATAAAAGCCAGCAGTTCAGTACTTAAGTAGGCTGATAATATTGAGCTAATAGCCTCGTTAGATCCCTGTCCTTCAGTGCATGAGGTCATGTCGCCTTTTTCATTTAAGGTGCCAGGTCCGGCATTATCACCGCTTAAACAGGTGTATTTAATGGTGAACGATTTTTTATCACTGGAAACTGAATAATTAAACGAAATGCCATCGCCTTGCGCAGGGACTTTACTGATATAACTTAGCGCCAGTTCGTCCAGCGAATTTGGATATGTATTTTTATTATCGTCAGCGTATAATACCAGAGCGGTTCGCAATTGGCTGGCATTAGACATAGTAGTAGCGTCTTGGGATGCGATTTGAGCCGGGGAATCACCTGTTACTTTTTTAATGCTAAACGGCTTAACATCACTGGCGCGGCCTTCTGTTTGTATATGGAAATTAAAACCGAATTCACCGCCTTTAGCTTCAGCTAATTTTGTAAAGGATGACAATACTAGATCATCAGCGCTTTTTGTCAGAAATGGTATTGGCAGATAACCTTTTATATAGGCAAAAACCCCGCCGCCAATCAGTAGAGCGCAGATGACTATTACCGCAATAATTATTATTTTTTTTCTGGAGAATTTATGAGGCTTAATTGAGATAGTATCATGCTGCGGCTTGTGTATTGATCCCAGGGCGTTGTTTATCTGGCTTTTATTCCAGCCAGATTGTTCCAGCTTATCCTGGATTTGCTTGTCGCTGAATCCGTCGCGGCGCGCCTGGATCAGCCATTGCTGTATGTTATTGTCCTCCATAATTTTTAATTTATATATATTTTATTTATTCAATTGTTGTAAAAACCGCGTAGATGTTGTAAATAAAGTATATTATTCCTATTACAATATAAATCATCATTAAGGTTTGGCCTTTATTGCCTACTTCTTCATCAGTACCAGGTGGCCTGATAGCGACCAGATCATTATAAATAATCCTTGAATAAGCAATTTGGAATATTGGAATAACGGTTACTAAAGAAATAAACATAACACCAAATCCTATTAACCAGGTAGCTACGTTTGAAGTATTTTCTGGGGTAATGATAAATATTAATGTTATTAATCCAAAAATTAATGCAAAGATGATAATAAAAAAGAGGCTAAGCATTAATAGTGTTCCAAATATATTACCTCTAAAATTCCTGGCTAAAATATAACACCTTTTTAAAGCAGCAAATCCTGACAGGTTTTCTTTAGCTACTACAAATGGCAAACTGACAAAGGCTAAGCTCATTAAAATGCCCGGGATAACAAAAAGAAAAAATCCACCTGTTATGACAAGTGAGGATAGGAAGGAAGTATATAAATATGGAATTAACCGTTTTAAGGTGTTTGAAAATATTTCTCCTAAGTCACGTGTATCTGAAGTTAGGATTGTGACAGCTCCAAAACCAATAAAGGGAAAAACAGTCCATATAACCAGAAAGCTGATAATCGTGCCAATGTAAATGTTAACGTTGGTAATTACAAAAAATAAACTCACTGAAATTATCAGGCCAATAATTAAAAAAGCCAGGTATGGCACACAAGCCCGCTTTACATCTGCAAAGGTCCTTTTAAAAATATTACTGCCGATAGTATGGTTGCGCGGGGTATACTCAATATCTGTATCAGATTTTTTATAAGACAAGTTTTGCGAGGTCTGTACGTTTGATTTTAACGAACCGGGTGAGATCACTTCATTAATTTGGTTATTATCCCAGCCTTGCTCTTTTAGCTTGACCTTTATTTCCATATCAGAAAGACCCTTAGCACGCGCCTGTTGGAGCCATTGGTGAATATTGTTATCCCCCATAGTTTTTGTTTTATTTTTATTAAATATAAACTAATTTTAGCATAAAAATGGTATTTTGTCAATGAATTCTTCAGCAGGCTCAGGGTAAAAAAACCAACCATAACCATGGTTGGTTATCATCATTATCTGTTGTGAATATTAAATATTAAGCAAAGCCAGAATTATTGTGGCAACGGCTACAATACCAGCAAAAACCATGACACCTACGGAAATTTTAGTTGAAGTAGCAACTTTTGTTTCTACTTCAGTGGTGACTTCAGGTTTGGGGGTCATATGAGTTGAATGGGTTAATTATTAGTCTGGCCGCGCAAAGCAGCAATCCGCTCTTCAATCGGCGGATGGGTTGAAAAAAGTTTGGCTAATCCCTTTTTTGCTTTGGCGCCAAATGGATTGGATATGTATAAATGCGCAGTAGCGTTGTTTGCCCGGGGCATTGGCTCGATATTTTGGTTTTTGATTTTTTCCAGGGCATTAGCCAGTCCATCCGGATATCTGGTCAGCAGCACGCCAGAAGCATCAGCCAGGAATTCCCTTTTCCTGGAAATGGCAAATTTAATCAGCTGGGCAAAGATCGGCGCAAAAATCAGCAGGGCAATGCCGACAACCATCATGATCAGCTGGATTCGTCCACCGCTACTGCTCCGTGACGAACTGCGCCGGCCGCCAAAACCGCCGTAAAAGCTGATGCGGAAAAACCAGTTTGATAATAAGGCCACAATGCCGACACAAATAATAACCAGCATCATAATACGGATATCGTAATTTTTTACATGTGATAGTTCATGGGCAATGACGCCTTCCAGTTCCTCGTTTTCCAGTTTTTCTATAGCTCCTGTAGTCACAGCAATAGAAGCGTGTTGGGGATCACGGCCCGTAGCAAAGGCATTAATAGCTGAGTTATTAATTATATGTACTTTTGGTAAGGGCAGGCCGGCAGTGATGCACAGATTTTCAACCATGCGGTATACATAAGCGTTTTGCTCTTTGGTAATTGGTTTCGCTCCAGCTGTCCATAAGGCCACCTTATCCCCTGAATAATAGCCAAATAATGACATGGCTATGGCAATGATTACGGCCATAACTAGTCCAGCATATCCTACTTCCGAAAATTCGCTAAAAACCCAGCCAATAGCAATAATGATTATAATAAATAGAACTATCAGCAGAACTGATTTGCGTTTATTTTTTGCTATTTGGTCGTAGATGGTCATTCGTTTGATTTTGCTGCTAGTTAAAAGGCCAGCTAAACAAATTATTAGCGGCCCCCTAACTAAAATATTTTAATTTAAGCTTTAAAATTTTACTTTAACCGCTTCTCGCTCACCAGCTTCTTCAATTTCAAAAAATTCGTAATTCTTAAAGCCCATCATACCAGCCAGCATGTTGTTTGGAAAAATCTGAATTTTGGTGTTGAAATCCCTGACATTGCCGTTATAGAACCGGCGCGAGGCCTGGATTTTATTTTCTGTATCAGACAGTTCATCCTGCAGTTTTAAGAAGTTTTGGTTGGCCTTAAGATCAGGATAATTTTCTGCAACTGCAAATAAACTTTTTAAAGTACCGGCCAGCATGTTTTCTGCTTTGCCGTGCTCTTCAACTGTTTTGGCGCCCATGGCCGCGGTCCGGGCCTTAGTAACATTTTCAAAAAGTTCGCGCTCATGCTTGGCATAACCTTTGACGGATTCCACTAAATTTGGGATCAGGTCATAACGTCGTTTTAATTGGACGTCAATGTCTGACCACGCTTCATCAGTCCGATTCCGTAATTTAATCAGGCCGTTATAAACTCCTATTAGCCAGAAGATTCCTACTGCAATAAGTGCGATTATTAACCATACGATCCATGTCATATTTTTGTTTGTTAGTTATTAATAATAAATAAGTTATTTTGTAGTTGGTGTGATGATTACCTGGATACTGGTAGCTGATATCTCGTTATTTTCGTTAATATCTTCATTGGAGCGGACAATAATCTCATGTCCTAACTTTAAGTCAGAAGCTGAAATGTCCTTTTTATTGCTACCGGGGTTTTGGATGCTGTTTGATCCGGTTAAGTCCCATTCCTGAATTTGAGTTGAGGG
>JAHIVO010000030.1 GCA_018816445.1 Patescibacteria group bacterium | reverse complement strand
TAATTAAAATTATCAGGAGCCATATAACTTTAGCTATTTTTTGAATAAATAGTTTGAATTTATATTTACTGCTATGTTCTTTTGGGATATGGGCAGTAGGATCCATTTAATAATTTATGATTGGTAATTTATAATAAATAATAATTCTTATATTAATGTCTTTCAATGTAAAAGACTTTTTATTATACTTGATTTTTTTGTAATTTTAGTGTATAATAATATAAGATGAGAGTATTAATGTAATTAATATAAATGAATATCCAATTTTTTATATTATGTTAATTTCAAACGTCATAAATTGTCCACGATATTTATGGAGACTAGTTATCAATAAATAACGACTTCTGCTGATTTTAAATCAGCAGCTTTTATTTATAAATTATTAATAATATGCCTAACAACAATAAACAAATCCAGGAAACTAAAGTAAAAATTAATATTGCACAAAAAATCGGACTGCTCGTAGCCCTTTTTGGTGGCTGTTTTACAGCCCTAGCGCTGTTATTTATTTTTTTTAATACCAGCAGCAATTTTAAGCCGGCTGAAGTTCCAGTCACACCGACCAAGATTGATATTAAATATGACAGGACAGTGGTGGCTTCGGTATTACCCAGTGAATTAGGAGTTGACAGTATTGATGAAGCAAAAGTAGAATCAGTCGTAAGATCAGAGGCTAAGTATTTTGCTTCATTACAGCAGTATTATAATAAAATTCCAGTTTTTGGCGGGAGAATGATTGTTTATGTTAATAATGGGAAAACATCATTTGTAAAAAAAACATCTCATCAAAATATTAATATTGATACAACAACTCGATTAGCTAATAAGGAAGCTGCAACGGCAGCAAAAGACAGTCTTAAAGCAATTAAAGCTGGATACCGAGAAAGAACAATTAATTCAGCACCAGATGCCAGTTTAGAGTCTTTTGTATATTATGATCTTACAGGTCAGGGTGCCGAGCTTAATTATTCAATATTAATTGATGAAGCAATTGATGATTTAATATCTACAGAAAAGCTGGTAATTTATTCTAAGTATAAAAAATACTCATTAGCTTGGCAGGTACAATTGCCACTTATTGAAATTGACGGCTATCCATTGCAACTGACTTATTTCATTGATGCTAATAGTGGGCAGGTAATTGATGTCCGAAATAATATTTTATCTCAGGTTTGGAATGTTGATGGGCAGGTAACTGGCTTGGAATGGGAAGATCCGATTACTGACGTTAATCAGCAAGAAATGCCCTTTGAGAGTAATTATGTCAATTTAGGTACAACTCAGGAGACTACAGATACAGACGGGGATTACTTATTTTTTGGAACCAGCCAGACTGAGCTTAGCTCACTTTTAGAGGGCCCATGGGCTAAAGTAATTAATATACGAGAAGCGGAATCAAATCACACAGCTATTATTACAGAACAAGCAACACATAACTGGAATTGGGATGCCGATGATATTTCCTATAAAGATGAAGAATCCAACGCGTTTTATCATGTGAATAGAATTCACGATTATATTAGCGATCTTGGAGTTACAGAGATGGATTTCCAAATGACAACTAATGTCAATTATAATAATTCATGCAATGCCTATTATGAGACCGAAGGCCCCTCCCTTAATTTTTACAAGTATGGAGCAGGTGGATATCATATCTGTGAAAGTACGGCTGTTATTAGTGATGTTATATATCATGAGTATGGTCATGGTATTGTGCACTCCCTTGATCCGGATTTACTGTTTGTTGGCGGATATTGGGACGAACCGGGAAACATCCATGAAGCCTTAGCTGATTACTGGGCTTGCTCTGTTAACAATGATCCCGAAATGGCCGAGGGGTTTTATACTAATAAAGTGACACCGCTTCGGTACTGTAACAGTGATGATACGTATCCGGAGGATTATTCACCCGAGCCGCATAGCGGCGCTCAGATTATTTCTGGAATATTGTGGGATATCCGGGAAACTATGACTTCGGCCATCCTTGAACCAATACTGATTGATGCTTTACGACTACGACCAATTACTTTCTTTGAGTTTGCCGAGGCTCTTTTAGTGATTGATGATACCGATGCTGATTTATCAAATGGTACACCGAACATTACTACAATTTGTGGAGCCTTTTCAAATCATGGAATCTATGCGCCAAGTTGCGCAGGGTATACAAGCGCGCCGATAGCTTCCATCATAAATTTGGAAAAAAATGAAAGTGTATCGGGCATTGTGACGGTGATTGGTACAGTCTATCCATCTCAGGGATCCAACTTGACGAGCTATACTCTATCATCGGATGGTATGGAGGTTAATACTGGGTCCAATCCTGTTTTTTCTGGAGAAATCGGTACATGGGACACGCGGACACTAGACGACGGTCTTTATACGTTGACTTTGACTGCAAATGATTCTTCCGGTCAACAATCCAGCGTTTCAGTGTCGTTATATGTTGATAATTTTAATCTGAATATGCTGTCAGGTATATCTGATCCTCCGGCTGTCGCTTCAAAAATGCTGGAAGCGGATCTCAATGATACCGTTTATTATAAAGTAGCAGCCACATATGCAGGATCAGCAGAAGGGCAATGCCCGCAATGTTCCTACCGGTGGTTCCGTAATGGCGCAGTAGTTGGCGCACAATCATCGCCGCAATATTCTACCACCTTAAATGGACCTTATGTGGCAGTACGTGCAACTGTAACTAGCACTTTTGGCGGCTCTGATTCCATAATCGTCCCCGCGTATACTGGGAACCGCCAGATAACTACTAACCCCTCTTATCAGGAATTTCCTGATATTTCCAACAACAGAATTGTGTATCATGATAGAAGAAATACCACTCTTGATGAAGAAAATCTGGATATTTACCTTTACGATCTGAATACCAATACAGAAAGCCCGGTTGTAACAAACAATGCCGGCCAGTGGATACCAGCGATTTACGGAAATACCATTGTATGGGAGGATTACCGCATTAATAACGATATAGAAATATACAGGCGTGAATGGCCCGGCAGCGAATCTCGAGTAACTAGTAATACTGCTATCCAATGGAATATTGCAGTTGCCAAAGATTACATTGTATGGGAAGACATCAGAACGGGCAGTCAGGAAATATTTTACTGTAATAAAAATGGCAGCGGTTGTTCAGCAAGCGCGCCTAAAGTACAGGTAACCAATACGCCCGGCCGCAATGCTCTGCTGCCTGCGGTAGATGGAACGCGTATTGTATGGATGCAGCGTAACTATAATAATGATCTCCCGTGGTTAAATACTTATGGCATTTATACATGTGATATTTCATTGAATGGTCAGGCTGGCGGATGTTTGGTTGGCGATCAAAAATTAAAAGTAATTGAAGATACGCATTATCGTGGTGAGCCAGCAGTTTATGGAGATACGATAGTGTGGATGGATACGATCGACGGCAATCAACAAATTTATATGTGCGGTTTCTCTCTTAACGGGCAGAAGGGCGGCTGTCTGGAAACGGATCAAAAAATTCGTGTTTCCGATACAACGAGCGCAAAGTACTATCCTGAAATTTGGGCGAATTACATTATCTGGCTTGATTTCAGAGATTCCAATTCCAGTGTCTACATGCATAACCTGGCGTCGGGTGAAGAAATGCCGCTCATTTATAGTAGTAGCTTAAAGAATAATCCTGATATTGGAAAAGAAGGCGCGGTATGGGAGATATACAGTGCGGATTATTCAAACGTCGATGTGTATTATCAGTCTTTGCCGTTATGCGGGGATGCCGACGCCAATGGTACGGTCAATATTTCTGACGCAACTTATTTGATTGGTTACGTTTTTGGAAATAATGCGGTTCCATATCACGGTGATGTAGATGCTAATGGAAAAATTAATATTTCTGACGTTGTTTATTTGATAGGCTATATATTTGGCGCAGATAATCCTTTGTGTAAACCACAGGAGGCTTATAATCCGGAAGCATATGAAAACTGGACCCAGGATCAAGTTGAGGCGTATTTACAGGAGCAGCAGTCCCAATAAGTAGTAAAATACTTAAATACTATTAAGATTACAACTGGCTTTGGTTATGAAAAATTTTCAACAAACTCAATTAACAACGAAGACTTTGCTGGGTGTTAAGATTAGTTTGGTTATTGGTTTTCTGAGCGTGATAAGTTTAGCTGCTGTATTAGTTTTTTCTTTGTTGCCAAAAAAAGGAAGTGACATTAATCTGATGACAAAATATGAATGTCCGTTAGTAGTCACGCAAGATGATTATTGGCAAGATTACGACACCAAATTAAAAACTGATATTTCCGAGTCAGTCGTTCTAGATGTATTATCCGATAACATTGCAGCGGATATTGGGGATAATAAAAAACATTTATTGAACCTAAGAAAAGAAGTTGTGATTGAATTAATGAAAAATGATCCCGAAATTGCCTTAGAGCAGATACTTGGTAAGGACAATAGAAATATTATTGAGCAAACAACAAAAAATTGTGTTGAAAAAATAATTACTGTTGAGGGTAAGATTGAAATTATAGAAGCTGATGATTTTGAAAATAAAGTAAGTTATTCAAGCTACTACTTAAAGACTGCTGAAGGTAGCTATTATGAATTGCATTTTGCGGATGTCACGCCAAATAATTTAATTTCAGGTTCAAGCGTTGCGGTATCTGGGTATAATTTAGATAATCATATTTTGGTTAATGGGAATAATATTATTGATGTTGCAGGTAGTAAAGAAGAGGAAAGTGGCTATAATATAAAAGGGGTAAGAGAAGGGGAGACGCTAGCAGGCACGCAGAAAACGGTTGTTCTACTGGTAAAATTTCAGGATATGGAAGAACCTGATTTATCAATAGAGGATGTTAATAGTGTTATGAATGATGTAAATAATTTTTATATTGAAAATTCCTTTGGACAAATTGATTTTTCTGGAGTGATAAGTCCGGAAGAGCCAGCTGATATATTTGGGTGGTATACGATACCCTTAGACTCAATGTGTGTTCGTGAATCTTCAAATTACAACACTTTTTTTGAGGAATTATTATCAGTAACTGATAATGATGTTGATTTTTCGCAATACTCAAAGTTAGTAATAATCTCAGACATTTTCGGCTGTGGCGGCATAGCGGGTTTTGCCAGCATGGGAAGTATTGAAGTTGACACTCCTGACGGGGTAATACAGATTGGCCGTTCATTTATTGATTATTATTATGCGACCACTAAAGTAATAGGTCATGAGATAGGTCATAATTTTAATCTTCATCATGCCAATCTAATTGAATGTGATGGCGGGCCGATTAATAAAGACGAATATTGCGTAGTTGGTGAATATTGGGATGCTTATGATATTATGGGCAGCTGGACCGCGTTTCATTTGAATACTTTGCATAAGGAACAGCTAGGCTGGCTTTCTGAAGCTGACATACAGACGGCAAGTGAAGCGGGTCAGTATATTATCAATCCTTATGAGGATGCAGCTTCAAGCGTTAAGGCATTGAAAATTGCCCGTACTCCAGGTGAGTATCTATATGCTGAATATCGCCAGCCGATAGGTTATGATATGTCTACAAATGAAGCAGTTATTCAGGGATGTTATTGTGGACCATTGATGCACTTAGAAGACAAAAGTCAATATGGTGCAACTATATTATTAGATGGTCAGCCTGATTATATTTTGCTTCGGTATTGTTTTGAAGTGGGTAAGCAATTATTCGATCCTGCTTCAGGCAGGACTATTACCGTGGTCAGCAAGGATGAAACCCAGTTGGTATTGGATGTTACAAATGGTAAAACAGATTTTATAGGTCCTGAGGTAAGCATCACCTCGCCTGCTACCGGTGTTGCTTTATCTGGAGATATTGAAGTAAATGCCATAGCCAGTGATGATTCTGGTATAGAGAAAGTTGAATTTTTTATTGCAGGGGAGGAGAATCCATTTGCCTTGGATTCTGAAGCTCCGTACACAGCCACGCTGGATACTATTAATATACCCAACGGCGATTTGTCATTATTAGCGCGGGCGTATGATTTATCCGGGCAGGAGCTGGGCGCTTGGAATAACAGCGCAGATTCAGAGTCCGTTACTGTAACACTTAGTAATAATGATATGGTTAATCCTACAATTAGCATATTAGAGCCGAGTTCTGGCCAGATGCTTGATAATCCTATAATAATTCGGGCGGCCGCCAGCGATAATGTAGGAATCTGGAAGGTGGTCTTTACAACACCCAGCATTGAATCTAGCACAACCATATTTTCACCAGGGCCATATACTATAACTAAGAATTTATATTTAGGTAATCAAAATATAAATGTTAAAGCTTATGATTATGCAGGGAATTACTCAAGTGACACAGTGAATGTTATTGTGGGAGATGATCCGCCATTCGTTTCTATCATTAGTCCAAGTTCGTATATAACTGTGATGGGTGAAATTGAAGTCGAGATTGATGCCCAGGATCCGGAATCGGGTATAGATTTTGTAAATGGGTTCTTTTATACTGGCCATTATTTGCATTTAGGGTTTGATTTTGAAGCGCCATACGTATTTACTGCCAATACAGCGGATTATCCTGATGGTCCGATCAAAATTGGCGCGATGGCGAAAAATGGTTCAAATCTCTACAGTTATTCGAGTAATATACCAGTGACAATCGACAATACTCCTCCAGGAATAACTTTTCTCCAGCCTCCCAATGGCAGTGAGGTGTCTGGAATTTTTGATATTAATGTCTACGCCTCGGATAATTCGGGTGTAGAGCGAGTAGAGTTTTATGTTAGTGGTCAAACAGATTCTCTCGTTGTTGACTATAATTATCCGTATCATGTTCAAATAAACACGAATGATTACCCGGCTGATCAACCAATAGTCATATTTGCCAAAGCGTATGATTTAGCAGGTGAAGATTTAGGAATTGAAGGTAATATGGGCAGGTCTCAAAACTTAGTTTTAAATCCAACTTGTGGAGATGTTGATATCAGTGGGAGCGTAAATATTTCAGATGTGCTGTATTTGTTGGGATATATTTTTGGCAACAATCCTGAACCACCTGCCCCTGAGACTTGTGATGTTGATAATTCTGGTTTTATTAATCTGAGTGACGCGGTATTTCTAATAAATTATATATTTGGTGGAGGAGCTGAACCATCGTGCCCTGAAGCTGGCATGCGTATAAGCTTGTCTGATGACCCCACCGAAGGATGGACCCAGGATCAAGTTGAGGCGTATTTACAGGAGCAGCAGTCTTTGTAATATTACTACGAAATTAACATACAAAAACACCTGACAGATTCAGGTGTTTTTGACATTGACATATTCATTAATGCATGATACTTTATTTAATTAATACTATATAGGAACTATAGAATAATTCAGATACAGGAGGAAAGCATGGAAATACATCATGCATCAAGTGTAGCCGAGGTCATTGACATCATTGGAGCAGGAAATCCTGATCCATCTAGCTGGGGTCCGGATTTGGTTGAAATCAAGCTGAGCACCGGTGATATTATCACTGGCTCTTACTACAAGGGTAGTAAAACACCGGATATTGATTATCCTATCACTATCCTGCCAAACAGTGTCTTGTTGGGTCCTGTGGCAAACCTGGTTAAAGATGGTGAAGATATCATCATCCTGTCCGGACGATCGGATGATACCTGCAGAATGATCTGGAAGATCACCAGGTGTGGTATTTCACATCGAGTTGAGCAAATAACTGACATTATCAGTATTGTATGCGCACCCGAAGTGCCATCAGATGTTACCGGGGATATCTGGGTTAAGATAGCCTTGCCGGATGGCCGGTTCCTTATCGGTGAAAAATACACCGGCGCTGATCAACCCAGCATCAGCACAACTGCGACAACTCTGACAGATACCAATGCTATAACCGGATTTGTAAAACATTTGGTAGATAATGGTATCACTTTCACTACCAAAACCGGTAGTGACGATCAGGTCGTTTGTATCCAGTGGAAGATGGTTGAATTCTTATAGATTCAACAACTTCCCAATATTTAACCGCCAATATCTGTAAGAACAGTGAGGCGGTTTTTTAATAACAAATAAAAAATAAACCGCTTTTGGCTTTTATACAAGTGGCGGTTTTTGGTACTGGGGCTACCGCAGATGGGGGGAGCATTAGAATGAACTAGTT
>JAHIVO010000029.1 GCA_018816445.1 Patescibacteria group bacterium | reverse complement strand
CCTTTATCCAAGAATGGAATCAATGGCTTGAACTATCCCCATTAAATCAGACAGTATATGACCAACTATGCCCAAGATATTGCATAAAACAACAATACCGGCAAAGGTCAATGTTACCGCGAATGGCACATACTTGCCTACATTCTCCGCATACTGAACATACGCGCCATCAAACTTGAACGTCAGTTTTTTTTCTTCTTCATTCGCTCGGACTATATCAGTAGCCAGATAGCAGATTCCCAGTATTAGCAAGGTTACACTGCTCGTTCCCATGAAAACTCCCAGTATCATTATCATGTTACTGGTGTACACTGGATGCCGCACCCACGCATACGGCCCTTCCGTAATCAGTGTATGGTCCTCGTAAATAGTCGGCTTGGCTGACCAATTCCTACCAAGAGCAGCGTAGGCAAGAACTTTCAATGGAATTGACAAAACTATGAACACTAAGCCAATGATTTCCACCCAAGTAGCTCTGAACGATTCTATTGTAAGCCAAAATGCTGCTGAAGAAACAAATGAGTAAAAGAGTAAAGCTAAAACAATAATAGGCAGAATCTCAAATTCCTTAATGGAAACCGCAGTCCGTACGAGCAAACTAATTTCAGTCCTTTGTCGACGCATCATTCCTTTTGGCAGTTTCCATAATTGCCAGCAGGAAGACAAGGCATGTAAAAGAACAGCGATGAGAATTATCGGTCCCATCCTTACCTCCTACTAGTTTTTTTATTTGATGGTTCAATAATTAAATAATCTTATTACTATATTACCCTTATGTCAATTACTTTAATAATCTCAATCTCTTAGCTAGCTCCTCCATATACTAAAAATTACCCCCATCATGCGCTGAGGATAAATTCAAAGAATGTAAAGATAGAACAGAATAAAAGAGCCTCTAATATTATTGAGAGGCTCTTTTATGTTTCTAAAATTATTAAATCTCAATAATCTTAATTACATAAACCCGGCTCTGGTCATCGGGATTGAGTATGCCTTCAACTGTAACCACCGCACCCTCATCAATTATTCCATTAGCCATGGCATCAACGCAATTAGCTTGGCTAATTCCGCTTTGGCACATGCTGATAGCATCCAGGCCGTTAAAAATTAACTCTTTTGTAATAGCTGGGTTGCCAGGCTCTTCCCAAAGTAAAAACCAATTTTCTTCCTCAGCCGGCTTAGACATATTGCCTGTTTGTGAAAAATCAGGTACCAACACAGGGATAAACTCAAAGCTATTAATCATTTGCTCCATAATATCAGAGGTCGCGGCAAATATTGCCTGGGTCATCGCTCCCCATGTAATTCTGTATATGTAATCTCCTTTAGCCACATAAATCCAGCCTCCATTATCAGATGGCAAAGAATTTTGTTCCAGACGCACTGCTTCCTCCCCATCTACTTTAATGTCTGTCCTGGCGTATCCGTCATCTTCCAGGGACAGCATTTCAGGCCAGGTGTCTAGCGTTTCCCCTGACAAACTTGAAACTAAAATTGTTATACTGGCATACTCACTGCCTCCGCCTGTATTTTGTACATTAGTAAAAAAGGCACTGGCTGGCGGCGGCGGGCCGCTCATGGCATCGGCAATATAAAACCAGCTTTTTAGAAATTTCAGCTTGTAGCCGAAAGTATTATTATAATACGTTTGCCAGCCTGAATTAGTTGCCTGTGTATCAATATTAATATTAGATACCGGGGCAATATTAGCATTCGTATTCACGCCCTGATCCTGGCTGACAAAATACCAAACCAACCCTACGGCAATCACTAACACAATAACAATTATAATTATTAGGGACGCAGCAGCGCCTTGATGGTTTTTCATATTGATTATTTAATTATCACCCTTCGGGTGATCCTCCTTAGGAGGATAAATTAGGCAGAGTAATACAATCTGTATGCTCTCGATTCGTACAACAACCTGCCTGGGTATATGAATAATCAGCATAATTGCACCATGGCCATTCGTATGTGCAGGGTTCAATGACCTCCTTGGTGTCTTTATCAATAATTTTTTGCGGCCAGGACCACTCGCAATAATATTCCCGGCCTTCTGGATTCACACTAGTAATATTAACATTTGAAGAAGTATTAATATTAACTGCTGTGTTTTTATTAACGGCGGTATTTGTATTCTTTACTACATTGGTATTTTTAGTTGAATTAGTATTGGTTTCTTCTTTAGACTCAGCCCCCTCAATTTTATCTTTTATTTCTTTAACTTCAACTGCTGTGGGCTCA
The DNA here is from genome assembly GCA_018816445.1 of Patescibacteria group bacterium. Taxonomy (GTDB): domain Bacteria; phylum Patescibacteriota; class Patescibacteriia; order UBA10025; family JAHIVO01; genus JAHIVO01. The sequence continues at coordinate 1,326 of JAHIVO010000029.1, read as the reverse complement.
TAACCGGTTTCTTCTGCACACTGTTCATCGCATACCTGCTTAAAAGTATTAGTAAACATCAGATCAAAACAGACTTCATAGCATTGTTCCCACTGGCCTTTTTTGGTAACGCCTCCGCTTGACCATAGATATACCGAAACTGCGCCACCAATAACTACTACCAGTACTACTAATATAATAATAGTTTTTTTGTTCATATACCCCCTTGTATCCCCTTGATTAATTATATAAGTATATTTTAACATATTTAATGCTAATAAACATCCATAATCAATTAAATATAAATATGCTATACTATTTTTATATGACTCAACCCTGGCTTTATACAATTTTAAGCGTTTTGGCTGTCAGCCTTGTTTCTTTGATTGGCATATTAGCGCTTTCCATTAATCAAATCAGGTTAAAAAAAATTCTTCTCCTTCTAGTCAGCTTTGCAGCCGGTTCTTTGCTGGGTGGTGCTTTTATTCATCTGTTACCAGAAGCTTTTGCAGAATCTGAAATAACTGAAATAATTCCGTTCATAATTCTACTCGGGATTGTCTTTTTCTTTTTCCTGGAAAAAATTCTTTGCTGGCGGCACTGTCATATTCCCACTTCGGATGAACACCCACATCCTCTAGGAATCAACAATTTAGTAGGGGACGGATTTCATAATCTAATAGACGGCATGATTATTGCCGGCGCCTATATGGTCAGTGTACCGGTGGGTATAGCTACGACTGTGGCGGTCTTGCTTCACGAAATACCCCAGGAGATTGGGGACTTCGGTGTATTACTGCACGCTGGCTATACCAAAAAAAAAGCTATATTTTTTAATTTTTTATCTGCCTTGGCGGCAGTAGTTGGCGCAGTACTAACTTTAATTATTGGTTCGTCCGTAGAACACGCCCAGGAATATTTAATACCCTTTACTATAGGCGGCTTTATCTACATTGCCACGGCAGACCTAATCCCGGAATTAAAAAAAGAAACCAACCTTGGTAAATCATTACTCCAGCTGATAGCTTTATTACTGGGCATTGGCGTAATGTCTCTGCTATTATTATTGGAATAAAAAAAGAGACCCACACAAGTGAGTCTCAAAAATATTCTTCAGGGTTGGCTGCCTAAGTAGCCTGTTTTTTCTTCTCCTCGGCCTTAGCATAGGCTGCCTGCAAAAAGGCGCGTGTTGGACCTAAGTCCGGATTTTCGTGAGGAATGTTTGCGCCGTGAATTACCTGCACATTGTAATGCTCACAAGTGCAGATCCAGCCCTGTCCGCCGACCAAGACATTGGCCTTTTTCTTGCACTTACCACAGGTAACTGCAGTAAAGCCATTGAAATTG
>JAHIVO010000028.1 GCA_018816445.1 Patescibacteria group bacterium | reverse complement strand
CCGCCAATCCAGGTATTGGCTTGCCATCAAAACCGCAGAAACTTTTGGGCATGAAGGTGACGTTCGTTGCCATTAGTGGTGTTGATGACGGCGCAATAAAGCCCGAAAATCTTCACAGAAACATCTACGGCTTCGTGATCGCCGCCTATGACATGCACAGCTGCTCAAAGGATGGAGGAATAAACAGGGGGTGGATGCTACGACTTTACTCACCGGGTATGCGGGAAGGTATTATGCTTGAATTTATTCACAGTACCGATGTCTCAGGTGACGGTAGCTGGAAAGCTTGGGCTTTTACCGATTTCATGCCGATCCAAAGCATTCAGTTCTTCAAATAAACCCAAGGAGAATTTTAATGAAAACAGTTTTATGTCTGCTTATCTGCCTGGTACTACTCATTACCAACGCCACAGCCGCCACCCACACCCTGAAAGTCAAACAGAACATCGGTAAACAAGCCACCCTCTACTACATAAATACGGCTGAAAACTGGAACTGGTATTTATTGTACCAGACCGGGGACAAACCCTGGTTAATGGCTGGCCTGGGTCCGCGCTATGTTACCGCCAAGCTGCAAATCAATGGCTTTTTGTTCAACCGGCTGGAAATCAGGGACACCGAGTGGCCAGTAAAAGACTGGGGTACGGATTTATTTTTAACCTGGCAAATAGGCCGCTGGACTTTCTTCAACCGCACGCTGGCACTGAAAGACCTGATTGATCCTGACCTGGACTGGTGGTCCTGGGGCAGGTATTACACGAGCTATTAGTTAATAGAATCACTTCAGCTGCGCCTGCAAACTGAATGGCGCTGGCAAGGTTCATACCAGCAATCCCTGGGCCTGGGCTGGTTATACAAATTGACCCCCAACCTTGAACTAAACGGATATATTGGAGAATATCTAACAGGTGTACAAGGAAAACAAGGCTGGCTCGAACTGAAAATCAAACTCTAACTGAGCCAAACCGGGTAGTATATACTATCCGGTTTTTTATTAATATTCTACATATTAAGGGATTTTATATTAAAATTATCTATGATATAATTACTATAGTTAATTTTTCATTAATAAAAAACATATGGTTTTAGGAGTTTTTTTCTTCATCATCATCTTTTTCGGATTCTTCATGCTAACTGGCTTGCGCATTATTAACCAGTACGAACGCGGTGTTATCTTAACTCTGGGCAAGTACACCGGCACCCGGACTCCGGGTTTAACCTGGATTTTCCCCATTATCCAGCGCATGATCAAAGTTGACCTGCGTATCACCACTGTGGATATCCCCCAGCAGGAAGTTATTACCAAGGATAACGTGCCAGTCGGTATCAACGCAGTTGTATATTTCCAGGTTGAGAAAGCCGAGAGTGCTATCCTCAAAATCCAAAATTATTCCACCGCCGTAGCCCAATATGCCCAGGCTGCCCTGCGCGATGTTATTGGTAGTGTTGAGCTGGATACTTCACTGGCAGAACGCGATAAAATTGCTGATGAAATACAAAAAATCGTTGATGAAGCCACTAACCCCTGGGGTATTAACGTAACAGCTATTAAAATCCAGGATATTGAACTGCCAGCGGATATGAAGCGCGCTATGGCTAAACAGGCTGAGTCAGAAAGAGAACGGCGGGCTGTTATCATCCGCGCCCAGGGCGAACTATCCGCTTCGGAAAACCTCAGAGCGGCTGCCCAGAATCTTTCCATGGCCAAAGGCGGTTTGTCCCTGCGCACCCTGAAGACTATTGAAGCAATTAATCCAGACCCGTCCAAAACTGTCATCTTTGCCCTGCCGGTGGAAGTCATGGAAGGGATTAAGGCCTTAGGTAAAGATTCTCAAAAATAAATATATAATAAAATAACTCCGGTAAAAAATTTCGGGGTTATTTTTTATTCCTTATTATTTTACTTCATGTAAAAACTGATTAGCCAGAGTAGCTGTGTCTGAACTAAGGCGATAAAAATCTTTCCACGCAACCACAATATCAGCGTCATTAAACACTGCTCGCTGAACTTCCCGAATCTGATCTCCGCCAGCAATAGAGACCATAATATCATATGCCCCTTTAATCTGCTTAATCTGATAAAAAGGAATTTGTCTTTCTTTTGAAAATTCGGTTTCATCAACACCACGATGCAGCATGACTACATCCGGAACTTTTTTTAGTTTCTTTAGCACTATCAGCGCATTATCCACGTTCATCATATCAACCATTGAATCAAGCCCATATTTTCGGCAAGCGGCAATAAATTCATTTATTGTTTCTACTGGGGCTACACCCAGGCATGTTGCAGCATTAGCGCCGGCCTGGGCAACCTCGGCAACTTCGCGAACTGCCAAATCAGTAGTTTTAATATCCGCTACGATATAAGCGCCTGGCCAGGCGGCGGATTTCATCGCCCGAATGGCTTCATTACCGTAAATTTTCATAAGCGGGGTGCCGGCCTCCAGTATAATCCTGTGTGATTGCGGCAGCTGATAAATTATACTCCGCGCTTCGTGTAAAGTGCTATTAAGGGCTACCTGCAAATACTTGTTTTTTTGGGATAATTTAGGCGGCGGTGGAGCTAATAATGCCGGGGTGGCAAACAATGAACGGGGAGACCCAACACTTGGCCGGCTGCCTGGTAGCACCATAGCTTTCTTTTTAGCTACCTCCTGGCTTAAACGTGTAATAAGATCAATTAAAGTTTGGCTGCTTGATGAGGGCTTGCCCTTCGAGGTCGCTTTATTTTTATTCTTTTTTAAACTGTATATTATTAAAAATATTACCACAAACCAAACTAAGGATCGGATAACTTCAATAAAGGAATCGGCTGAAGGATTCATGGTTATTTTACATTCCTTAAAAAATCTTCTGCCAGCTGGGTTGTCTGTTTTGGCTGTTCATAAAAAGTCCTCCAGACAACAACAATGTCAGCATCATTAAAAGCCGAACTGATAACTTCTCTGGATGTTTCACCACCGGCTACGGAAATAAAAATATTATAGGCCCCTTTAATCCGACGAATCTGGTCAAGCCTAAGCATCTTCTCTCTATTAATCACTCCCTCGTCAGCTCCGCGGTGCAGCACGACAATATCCGGCATACTTTTTAATTTTTGCAGTACCTCAAATGGAAAATCAACATTCAGCATATTTATCATAGAATCAACCTGTGAATTCTGGCACTTTTTGATAAACTCATTGATTGTATCAATAGGTGCCAAACCCAAACAGGTAACAGCTGAAGCTCCGGCAGCTGCGGCTTCTTCCACTTCAGTAGATCCCCGGTCCATGCATTTTAAATCAGCCACAACGTAACCAGGCCGTCCCAATCTAACCGACCACCATTGATCAAGTGCGCTAATTCCCTCTTGGCCGTATTTTTTTATAAAAGGAGTGCCTGCTTCCACCAGTATTCTGTCTGAAGCTGGCAAATAATTAACCATCTCCCGTACTTCACTCCAAGTCCGGTTAAAGGCAATCTGCAAATATTTTTTTTTAGCTGGTAAGCGCATAAATTAAATGAATACTTATATACTAATTATAGCAAAGACTATGCTTTTTCTATAGTCTACCAAAAAAGTCAAATTAAAGCTTAAAAATACATCCATACTATATCCCCTTGACCCCGCAAATTCAGTCGCCATTTTAAAAATTAAATAATCTAATAAATACTGGAAAATACCCTGTGGATAGTATGTTTATTATACGGGGTTGACATATTTTACTATTTTGCTAAGATAGGCGATTCAAATCTCACCCTTGATAGGGTGTTTTTTGATACCTAGTTATTAGCTAATTTTAGCCTAGGAAAGCTAATTATTGCTAAATTCTCTAATTAAATTCATAAAAAACCTAATATGTTTACAAGTATTAACTCAATTGAAGCAAAACGCCTGATTATCGTGCTACTGATAATCCTAATCGGGGAATTCTCGTTCCCATACCAGGCTACAGCCAGTGAAATAAAAATAGAGCCAAGCATTTTTGAATCTACACAAATAAATTTTTCAATTGCCAAAGAACCACCCGTACTGCACCTACCGGAAATACCGGACAGGCCACAGCCAGAAGCTAAACGGTCTTTGAAAATTTCAGTCACTGCTTATTCGTCTACCCCTGATCAAACATCAGGCGACCCCCTTATCACCGCTTCTGGCAGCCGTGTACGTGATGGAATTATCGCCGCCAACTTTCTGCCTATTGGCACAAAAGTAAGATTCCCAGAAAAATATGGTAATAAAATATTTATTGTTGAAGATCGCATGCACCAGCGCTATTGGCAGCGGGCTGATATATGGATGGAGACTCGCGACGCAGCCAAGCAATGGGGAGTTAGATATACAACAATTGAAATTCTTTAAACTAAAAAGGCCCTAACACGGGCCTTTTTAGAAAAAAATACCACCAGAAAACACTTGTAATAAATGGATTTTTCTGTTATTATATTCTTACATAGTTAATAAAATATGTTTGTTTTTTTAAGGGCCTGGCCACGTAGCCAAGTCCCCGCTATTCAGCGGGGCAGGATCCAGGCAGGGGTCTGTGTCCCCTCGGGACATCTCCCGCAGGGAGACAAAACCTTAACAATTTTTAAACAATATAACAATATTAGGCCACGTAGCCAAGTGGTAAGGCAGGGGTCTGCAAAACCTCTATCGGCGGTTCAATTCCGCCCGTGGCCTCCACTTGAGCTAGTATAAATAAAAAATACGAGCTGCGTATATACTATACGACGCGGCGAGTAAAGAAGGAATCGCAAAAGATTCTCATCACGGTTCTTAACAATTTAAAAATAACAATCCGAGCTGCGTAATTATACGCAGCGAGGAAAAGGAGAAATGCGTGCGAAAGGTGTAGTTGCTCCGCGAATGCGGAGAAATGAAACCGATAGCACCATTTGGACGCGCGAGAGTAGTTCAGTTGGCTAGAACGTTTCCTTGCCAACCTGCCCGCCGCAGCAGCAAATACGCGGCAGTAGTTCAGTTGGTAGAACGTTTCCTTGCCAAGGAAAAGGTCGCCGGTTCGAGTCCGGTCTGCCGCTCCATTTAAAACTTAATACCCCGACAATTAGAACCTAGATATATAAGAGTATTATTCTACTCCGCTTTGGCAGGCGGGGGAAAAGGTCGGGGGTTTCCACCCTCCGAAGCAGAAACCTGCTTCTGCGGAGGACGGGCGAGTCCCCTCTCTCGCTCCACTCAACTCATCCACCTCTGCTGAATTTGCTCGTGGTCATTGACCATAATAAAACGTACTTTGCATGATAAAGCATACCAAACCATTTGTGCTGATTTTATATAATATTAGAAGTTGTTTTAACGTTGGTGCTATCTTCCGAACAGCCGATGCCGCTGGAATAACAAAAATATTTCTTGGCGGCATTACACCGGCACCGCCCCATCCTAAAATTGATAAAGTAGCATTGGGTGCGGAAAAATCTATCCCCTTTGAATCATGGCGGCACACCAAACGCGCATTGAAAAAATTAAAAACAGCAGGATATAATATTGTCGCTCTTGAACAGTCAAAAAAAAGCATATCATACACTAAATTCAGACCCAAATATCCATTAGCCCTGCTTCTCGGCAGCGAGGTAAAAGGCCTGCCTAGTAACTTACTGAAAGAATGTCATGAAATTATTGAAATACCAATGTATGGCAAAAAGGAGTCATTAAATGTAGCCATAGCCTCAGGCATAACCATATTTGAAATAGTAAACAAGTAGGCCGCGGTGGCGGAACTGCTGTGAACCACTAAAGGGTTCACAGCTATCCTGCACCCTTTAGTGGTGCAGGGTGGTATACATACAAATATGTACTACATTTATTTACTTTTACTTTCAAACAAACAATTATACTGTGGATTAACTTATAATCTCACTCGGAGATTAAACGAACATAAAAAAGGAAGAAGTCCATTTACGAAAAATAGACTCCCTATAAAATTAATTTTTTATGAAGTATTTAACAATAAAGATGATGCTGAAAAAAGAGAACGATACTTTAAAATCTCAAAAGGTAAAGCATCCATAAAGGCAATGTTAAAAAATACTCTTATTGACAAATGAGCCGCGGTGGCGGAACTGGTATACGCGCTGGACTTAAAATCCAGTGGTGGCAACACCTTGAGAGTTCGATTCTCTCCCGCGGCACTTTTAAAAAAAATAAAACGCCAATTTGCCCAGTCTAATAAAAACAAAGATAAAAAGGACACAATAATTTAAATTGAGTCTGGATTATGGTATTTAATTATTTCTTATGGCAGCAGTAACGAATAAACAGCGTTATCAAAATAACAAACCAAATTTGGTTTATCTCACTAAGTCTGGCACCTTGTCTGATTATCCGCTTGATAACCCCAATTATCGCCAATCAATCATGGAGTTCCTGAGACTTGCTGAGTCAAAATTTAACGTATTTTATGTTCGCGGTACCAAAAAGCATTTGGGCAATGGCATTTTTTCGGATGGTTTTGAATTTAAAAAAGGAAAATTTCTCCGCTTGAAAGAAAAAATTTATGCCAAAGTCGTATTTAATAAGGCTCCCTTACATTGTAATGGCGGAAAAGACTGGAGCGTATTAAACAAATGGAATCTCCTGTTCATAATGGACAATAAATATCACACCTATAAACTCCTGAAAAAATACATGAAGCCTACTTATAGAATTAAGAATAAATCTGATTTTAACCGGCAAATAAAAAAAATTAAAACCAAACAAGTTGTTTTTAAGCCCTTACGCGGCTCCGAAGGCAAGGGTATTATCATTGCTGATAAAAAAAAGATAAAAAATAAATTAAAATCATTTAATGGAATATTACAGGATTTTTTAGACACCTCTAGCGGAGTGCCGGGCATATGTAAAACCCGCCATGACATGAGAATATTACTTATGAACGGCAGAATCGTTCAAACATACATACGTATTCCCAAGCAAGGCTCACTATTAGCCAATGTTGCTCAGGGAGGAAAAATGCTAGAAATTAAAAAAAGTGCTGTGCCAAAAAAAGCAATAAAAATTGCTTTTCTAATAGATAAAAAAATCAAAAGAATGGGCAATCGCATGTATGCCATGGACTTTGGCTTTGAAAATGGCCGACCTTATGTCTTCGAATTAAACCCACGGGCAGGCTTTCCATATCCACAATGGAAAATGTACTATCATATCTGGCATAAAGAACTGCTTAAAACGCTCATGCAATGTATTAAATAAACGTGTATAATAATTATATGAAAAAATTACTGACCACAATCTTCATAGGGCTGATATCACTATTTTTTTTCAGTCCTATGGCCTTAGCTCAGGATGCCCCAATATTGGAAACAGATAGCGACGAAGGGATTGAGGTAAATCAGCTATCTCCTGTTATAACTTCAGAAGACTTTATTATGGTTAATAAAAAAGCTTTATTTGACGCTTCCGAATCAGAACTTTTACCAACAGATTTTAACCCATCATACCGCTGGGATTTCACAGATGATAATATTGTTCAGTTTGGGAAAGAAGTGGTGCATGAGTATAAATCAACCGGCATACATGAAATCACCTTAACCATCCAGCAGGGTGAATTCAAGGCCAATATTGAAAAAACAATATTTGTTTATAACAAAAAAATATTAATAATTACTGATAAGGACACAACGGATGGATTAGAGCTGATTGTAGACCAGGCAGCGCATAATGGCGTCTTTTTAAAAATCATATCCGCCGTTGGAGAAGAGACTGGGTTTTTAACTGAAGAAAAAATGGTTTCAATCATTGGTGAAGAAATAGAATTTATTAAGGAATCAGACGGCTTAATCTTTTACACCCAAACCTCCCTTGGCTTGCAGTCATTCACGCGTTACTGGCAAAACCTGGAAGATGATAATAAAATTAACTTAAAGAAAAAACTATTAGTAAAAATCACTGACCAAAATATCGGTATTACGGAAAAGCTGACCTTTCAATCGTTTGAAGTGATGCAGCCTGCTTTTATCCTGCTCACCCGTAAAGAAGCACTTAATCCAATATTTGAAATAGATGATTATAATCTGCTAACCACCAACCTCTCAAATAGAGCTATTGAATATCGTGTAATTGATTCACGCAGTGAAAAATCGCCGCTCTTTATTCTTTCCCATGCCATAACAAATTTTATTACCAAGGGCATACCAACTAACACTATTTATTTGATATTAGCTTACCCATTTATTGTTTTTGTAATCGCCTTTTTCCGGCAGATAGTCGGTATTTCAGCTTTTGGAATTTATACTCCTTCGGTTATTGCTCTTTCCTTGCTCATCCTGGGAATTTTATTTGGCCTAGGTACAATAATAATAGTTGTAGCTGTCAGTTATATTTTAAGATCCATTCTCAACAGGTTTAGGCTGTTGTACATGCCTAAATCCGGCCTGATATTGGCTAGCATTGGTTTGTCATTTTTAGGACTTATCTGGTTCTTGTCATACTATCAGGTTTCTCTAGCCATTTCCCTGGCAATTTTTCCTATGCTAGTTATGTCAACAATTTCTGAAAAATTCCTGTCAGCTCAGTCTGAAGAAGGCTTAAGGGAAGCTCTGTTCGGCGTATTTAAAACTATCCTAGTGGCCCTAGCTGCTTATTATCTAGTGGTTTGGACTGCTTTTACAAACCTGATAATGTCATGGCCTGAACTCGTTCTGGCACCATTACTTGGATTAATAATCCTAGGTAAATTCACAGGGCTTAGATTTATGGAATATGTCCGTTTCAGAACATTATTCAAAGAAAAAAATATTGAAGAATAGAACAAAATGAAAATTTTAAAGATAAAAAATAAAAATGACAAATAAAATTTGAAATACTTAACATGCATTTTTGCATTTTGATTTTTTACTTTTGAATTACTTATTATGTCATTTTTTGGCAAAGCATCAGATATTCTCGGCATCAACGCAAGAAATTTACTGTATATAACAAAATATAATACACGAGGCAAGAAAGAATTGGCCGACAGTAAAATCCACACCAAACATTTTTTGCAAGCGCGCGATGTTGGGGTAGCCAGGCTCTATGCTTCAATTAATTCACTGCCTGAATTAAGGAATTTCAATAGAAGCAACCTACCTCCAAGTTTTGTGATTAAACCGAATAAAGGTTATGGTGGGGAGGGAATATGGGCTATTAAAAGATGGCACGGCGATACATACACAGATGTTAATAATAAAAATATTTCATGGTCTGATTTATATGAGCATTGTATCGGCATCCTGGATGGAAAATACGCCATATCCGGCCTTAGCGACACGGTTATTTTTGAAGAGATGCTGGAACCCCATGATTATTTCAAAAAATTTATGGAAGCAGGCGGACTGCCTGACATCAGGATTATTGTCTTTAAGTACGTGCCGGTCATTGCTATGCTACGCCTGCCCACTGCCGAATCTCATGGTAAAGCCAATCTTCATCTAGGAGCCATTGGTCTGGGCATAGACATTGGTACCGGCAAAACAACATTCGGCGTAAGGCATAATAAGCTGGTAAAAAGACTGCCTACTGGTGACCCAGTCGGGAGTATTGCCATCCCGCAGTGGGATGAAATCTTAGCCACGGCCAGCCGCACCCAATACTTATCACAAATCGGCTACCTGGCAGTAGACATAACTTTAGCAAAAAATGGCATTAAAATACTAGAACTCAACGCCCGAGCAGGTTTGGCCATTCAGATATCTAACCAAACCTTACTGCGTAAAAGATTGGAAAAGATTGCCGATCTTAAAGTAATGTCAACAAAAGAAGGCGTAAAAATCGGAAAAACTTTATTTACGCGAGTAGTAAAAGAAGAAAAAGTATTAAATGTAAAAACTGCCAAGCCAATTATTGGCCTTTTTGAATCAATTAATATAATTAATGCAATCAATGGTGCCAATATCCACGTAAAAATTGATCCCCACAGCGAAAACAATATCATTGACCAGGGGATTAAATTATCCCCAGCCGGACGCTTGCTATCCATCGTGTTAAAAGAAAAAAAACTTAAAATTCCCTTTACTACGGATAATTTTAAAGACAAGCCATATAAAGCCATTCTCTCTGGCAAATACCTGACTGACTTTTTAATTGATACCTCTAAGATTAAGCCAGAACCAACTAGTTCTGCGCCCATTGAATCAAAAGAAGAAAAAATTTTACTAAATATTGATAAGAAAATTCTGGCAATAAATGAGTGCATACACCTGATCGCTAGAATTAAGCCCCAAAACCTGAATGATGAATTTAAAAAATTCATAAAAAAACCAGTCCACTCACCGCAATTCATTTACAAGAAACATGATCTTAATATAAACCACCTGCGCAACGAGATTAAAAAAATTCCAAAGAATATTGACCACCCGCTGATGCCGTTGTACTTAGAAAAAATTAAAGAAATTGACGATAAACTATCACTAATTGACAATATTGGGCGTCCGGAAATGGCGGAGTACTCAATTAAACTTTTTGGCAGTGTATCTAATGAATTATATGAGCAGGCTCTGTCATTCATGAAAAATGAGAAGCTAGAAAAAGATACTAGCAAGAAATTAAACACTGAGGAGGTAATCAAACGCCTATCTGCGTACCTTTCCCAAAAAAAATTAACCAGATGGAAAATAAAAATTCTGGAAACTGCTACTTCAGGCATGCAAATTAATAAAAAAAATACAATCTTCGTTAATAAGAAAGCCAACTTTTCTGAAAACCGTCTAAAAGCGCTGATTGCTCATGAAATTGAAACACATATTTTCCGCCTGGAAAATGGCCGCTTGCAAAAATACAGCTTATTTGAGCAGGGAACAGCTAATTATCTGACGACTGAAGAGGGTTTAGCAATTTACAACCAAAACAGTCTGGGTATACCTTTAGGAGAAAAATATTTTTCACCTGCCCTGAACATCGCGGCTATTTACCATGGCAATAACTTGTCTTTCACAGAACTATTCCACTTCCTGCAAAGTAACTTTAAAATAGACAAAGCTAAAGCTTGGCGTATTTGTGTACGCACTAAAAGGGGTCTGGAAAATACTAATGAACCCGGCGCTTTTGCTAAGGATATTGTTTATTTTATCGGCTACCAGATGATCCAAAGACTACTTAAAGACAAGGGGATAGATGAATTAAAAAAATTATATATAGGAAAAATCGGCATCCATGACCTGAAGTACATCCATGACCCAAAACAATGGCCTATAAAATTTCTACCAGAAATTAAGTAAACAAAAAACGGGACTTTTCAATTCCGGCCTTGTTTTTTATTCTCCTCCGCTATTATACTCCGCAGCTTGGCCATCTCCGCCGTAGCAGCACTGGCTGCGAAGGCCGGGCTGCGGAGAAACAGATGGGGAGAATCCCCCGTAGCGTTTAGCGAAGGGGGATAGGCAGCTACGGAGAATAAACTAACCTAGGTGATTGCTGACGGATACCTCGTCAGCTTGCTGCGAGGTAGTTCATT
>JAHIVO010000027.1 GCA_018816445.1 Patescibacteria group bacterium | reverse complement strand
CTAAGGATAAAAAAAAGGACAGGATTTGCCGTAAGTGCAAACAAACAGTTTAATTAAAATTATTTTATGAATAAGTTAAAAGAACAATATATTAAAAAAGTAATTCCGGCCATGAAGGAAAAGTTTGGCTATAAAAATGATTTAGCTGTACCAAGCATGACTAAAGTTACCATAAATAGCGGGGTAGGCCAGGCTTTAAAAGATGATAAATTTATCGATATGGTTGTCAGTACCTTGACCAGGATTACAGGTCAGAAGCCGGTACTAACAAAAGCGAAAAAATCAATTTCCGCGTTTAAAATTCGGGCCGGCATGACAGTCGGTGCTATGGTGGTTTTGAGAGGTGGGAGGATGTATGACTTTATTGACAAGCTCGTTAATGTCTCCCTGCCGCGTGTACGCGACTTCCAAGGATTAGAAAGAAAAAGTGTGGATCAAAGCGGAAACTTGACCATTGGCTTTAAAGAAAACGTGATGTTTCCTGAAATCAAATCAGATGAAGTGGAAAGGATTCATGGCCTGGAAATTAGTATTACCAGTAATGCAGAATCGTATGATCAGGGAGTTGAATTATTCAGTCTATTGGGATTTCCATTAAAGAAAAAATAAATATATGGCAAAAGTATCACAAATAGCAAGATCAAACAAAAAACCGAAATATTCATCACGGATTGTGAGGCGTTGCTGGCGATGCGGCAGAAAAAGAGGATACATGAGGGAGTTTAACCTCTGCCGTATATGCTTTCGGGAGTTGGCCAACAATGCAGAGATACCAGGTATACGCAAATCAAGCTGGTAATATAAATATTATTAATTAATACTTTATTTAAGAGTATGACAGATCCAATTGCAGACATGTTAACAAGAATACGAAATGCTGTTTTGGTTAACAAAAAAAACGTAGTCATTCCTTTTTCAAAAATTAAATTTGAAATGTCAAAAATATTAGAGAAAGAAGGTTTTATCAGTGGTTTTGAAAAAATTGACAATACAGAAAATAATAACTCCACCCTGAAACTTAATTTAAAATATAAAAGCGGTGAGCCGGTAATTCGTGGTTTAAAGAAAATCAGCACGCCAGGGCGAAGAGTATATCAGGGTTATAAGGAGATCCCAAAAATATTACCATCACTCGGTGTGTTGATAGTTTCCACTCCCCGTGGCTTGCTAACCAATCAGGAGGCTAAGAAACAAAAAGCGGGGGGAGAATTAATCTGTGAAATTTATTAATTAATCATATGGCCAGAATAGGTAAAAAACCAGTTTCCATACCCGCCGACGTTGAAGTAAAAATCAACAATCAATTTATTAGCGTCAAAGGGCCTAAAGGATCATTGGAAAGGAATTTCCATCACAGGACCATTTTTGAGCAAAAAGGTGATGAAATCCATGTCAGTGTAAGGAAGCCGAATGAGAAGCGTTCTCGCGAAATTTGGGGCACTACACGCGTTTTGCTGGCTAATATGGTACTCGGAGTAACCAAAGGGTTTGAGAAAAAATTAGAAATTAATGGGGTTGGATTTCGCGCTTCAATAACAGGGAAAAAGCTTGTGTTAAATGTAGGTTTTTCGCACTCTGTTGAATTTATTATCCCTGAAAATATTGAGGCAAAAGTAGAAAAAAATATTATTTCAGTTGCCGGTATTGACAAGCAGGTCGTCGGAGAGGTGGCTGCCCAGATCCGGGAAATTAAAAAACCTGAACCCTATAAAGGTAAAGGTATAAAATACGTTGACGAGGTAATTAGGAGAAAAGCCGGCAAGGTAGTGAAATCAACAGCTGGAACGACGTAAGCTTTAACCAAGTAATTTATTATGAAAAAATTTCAAAAAAATAGAAATTATAGGCGGCGAACCAGAACCAACCGGGTACGCGTTAAAATAAGGGGTACGGCTAAAAAACCGCGCGCAGCCATATTCAGAAGCCTGGGACATATTTATGTTCAAATAATTGATGATACAGCAGGAAAAACTTTAATTGCCGCATCAGATACAGAAATCAAAGGAAAAAAGGGAAAGAAAAAAACTGCCATTGCCAAAGAAGTGGGTGAGCTGGTTGCCAGCAAGGCACTGGTAAAAAAGGTTAATACAATAGTTTTTGACCGCCGCGGGTGTAAATATCATGGCCGCGTAAAAGCTGTAGCTGAAGGGATGAGGGAAAAAGGCTTAAAATTTTAATAGATTATATGAATAAAAGAAGAAATAAAAGAAATGATTCAAATAAGAATTCAAGAAGGGATGATGAATTTGAACAGAAGTTAATTGACGTAGCCAGGGTAACTCGTGTTATGGCCGGCGGAAAGCGCATGAGTTTTCGTGCCTGCGTAGTGATTGGAGATAAAAAGGGACGCGTAGGCATGGGATTACGAAAAGGAATTGATGTTTCCGTGGCTATCAACAAGGCGGTAAGGGCGGCTAAAAAAAGCTTAATCAAAGTTCAGATTGTCAATGATACAATACCCGGCCAGTCACGGCAAAAATTTGGAGCCGCCAGAATCCTTTTAAAACCCGCGCCTAGAGGTACCGGTGTTATTGCTGGTGGTGCAATCCGGGCAGTCTTGGAACTAGCGGGCGTTAAAAACGTGGTGGCTAAAATTATGGGCTCAAAAAGTAAAGTTAATAATGTAAAAGCTACCATTATTGCCTTAAAGAATTTAAGGTCAATTGAACAGATTAAAGAGTTAAGAAAAAAATAATTACTATATGAATTTGTCATTATCCAATTTAACCACAGCCAAAGAAAAAACAAGAAAAAGGCGCGGGCGCGGTGATGGTTCAGGACGCGGTACTTATTCTACGCGAGGAATGAAGGGACAGCGGTCCAGGTCCGGCGGCAAGAGTGGCTTAAAGCGCAGAGGCTTGAAACAGTACTTGCAGCAAATTCCTAAATCAAGAGGCTTCAAAAGCATTCATCTTTCCAACATGGTAGTAAATATCAGTGATTTAGAGAAAAATTTTGAAACCGGGGAAGTAATAAACTTGTCTAAGATGCATAAAGCTGGTTTAATTAAGATAAATCAGAAGCGAGTAAAAGTTTTAGGTAGTGGCAAGATAAAGAAAAAATTAACAGTTCAGGCCCATAGCTTTTCTAAATCCGCAATGGAAGCAATCAAAAAAGCCGGCGGTAGCATTGAAATAATTAACCCGATTGAGACCAGTAAGAAAGAAAAATAGTCTTATGTGGGAAAAAATTCGCCAAATATTGAAAGTAAAGGATTTACGCAATAGAATTCTTTTTGTTTTGGCTATGCTTATAATTTTCCGTATGGCCGCTCATATTCCTATCCCGGGTGTTAATGTAGACAACTTAAAATCTTTTTTTGAATCTAATCAATTACTTGGTTTATTAAATGTTTTTTCCGGCGGTGGCATGGAAAACTTTTCCGTAGTTATGCTTGGCGTAGCACCGTATATCACGGCTACTATTATATTCCAATTGTTAACTATGATAATTCCCAAATTGGAAGAAATGCAGAAAGAAGGGGAAGCGGGTCGGGCGAAGTTAAACCAGTATCAAAGATTACTAACAGTGCCTTTAGCCGGTTTACAGGCCTATGGCATGATTACAGTATTTAAGCAGTCAGGACAGGGTATTGTAGATGAGATGAGCTTGTTTCAGTTTGCCACTACGATTATTACAATAATTGGCGGTACGATATTCCTGATGTGGCTGGGTGAATTAATGTCAGAAAAGCATATTGGTAATGGTATTTCTTTAATTATTTTTGCGGGCATTGTAGCCCGTGTGCCAACTAGCATTCAGCAGACAATTGCTACTTTTGACATGTCCAACTTGATCCCGTATATAATTTTCGCCATTATTGCTGTAGTTACAGTAGCGGCAATTGTTATTATTACAGAAGGCCAGCGCAATATACCCGTTTCTTACGCTAAGCGTATCAGAGGTATGCGTATGTATGGAGGTGTGGATACACATTTGCCATTGCGCGTTAACCAGGCCGGCGTTATTCCAATCATTTTCGCAATTTCAATAATACTTGTACCACCTATGATCGCTAATTTTTTTGTTAACTCGGACGTTTTTTGGCTGGCGAATATTGCTACCTGGGTAAAAACTATATTTGAAAACCAGTTTTTGTATGCAGCTTTTTATTTTATATTAGTCGTTGCTTTTACTTATTTTTATACAGCAGTAATATTTCATCCCACGCAAATTGCAGATAATTTGCAGAAACAGGGTGGTTTTGTACCAGGTATCAGGCCGGGCAGGCCAACTTCTGATTTTTTAAGCTATGTAAGCAGCCGCATAATACTGGGAGGTGCGTTATTCCTGGGCATAATTGCTATTCTGCCAAATATTATCCAATCAGCCACCAGCATAACCACTTTGGTAATCGGCGGTACAAGTTTGCTTATCGTAGTCAGCGTGGTTATTGAAATTGTTAAACAAATTGAATCACAGCTGGTG
>JAHIVO010000005.1 GCA_018816445.1 Patescibacteria group bacterium | reverse complement strand
CAGACAATAGTAGCCAGCATTTTGCTCATCTCGGCGTCCTTTTTACCTTCTGTTAACAATTTCAAATAGCGCGGTTTGATTTTAACCTTGTCCCCATTCTTTTTAATCTCCTTATAAATATTATCAACGCTGCCAAATTGCATGAGTAAATTAATAGCACCTTTTTCACCAATACCTTTGATGCCCGGAATGTTATCAGACGGATCGCCAGCCAGGGCTTTAAGGTCAATCATTTGATTCGGTTTTAACCCATAGCGGTCTTCAACTGCCTTGCTGTCATAGGTTACCGTATCAGACATGCCTTTGCGCAAAGTATATACCTTGGTGTAATCACCAATTAACTGAAAAGAATCTTTATCGCCTGTCACGATAACTGTGTGAATTTTTTTCTGTTTATTATGGGCGGCAATAGTACCGATAATATCATCCGCTTCAAAACCGGCCTTTTCTAATACGGGTATATCAAAAACATCCAATACTTTTTTTGATAATGGAATCTGCTCATAAAATTCATCTGGAGCAGCCACGCGCTTGGCTTTGTACTCCTTGTACTCCTTATGCCGGAAAGTCTTTTCTTTCATATCATAGGCTACAGCTAGGTAGGCTGGCTTGAATTCCTTGAGTACTTTTAACAAAACTGAAGTAAAGCCATACACCGCGTTTATCAGCTGGCCTTTTTTAGTAGCCAATGGCGGCAGGGCGTGAAAACTGCGATGCAACAGGGCGTTAGCATCAATAATAATGAATTTTTTATCTTTACTTGCCATAGCTTATACTATTGTATCAGTTTTTTACTTTCACGGCTATGCAGAAAGGTGGTTGACAAAACCCTTTTTTTGCGCTATAATAAGGGTAGAAAACAAAAATAAAAAGACAAAACGTTCATTACACTTTTCCAGGGATAATCACTTACCTTTCATCTGTACCATAAATACAGGGGTGAGTAAGTGATTATCCCTGGTTTTTTTGTTTAGCTAGCAAAATTTCCATCGCCTTTTAGGCTCGTAAATTTTGCTAGATTAAGAATCCCGCTGAAGCTAAACATAGTGAGGCTGATAGCGGGATCACAACTTTTGCTGTTTCTTTTTATAAAACCTCCAACCAACGATTGACCCAGCTAATACTAATGCCCCAACCGAAACAATTAAATACACCTTCACTTCCTTACTGCTATCCTTGGTTGGAAAATCAATCACCTCTTTTTCAATCGTCGCTCCCAAAACTTCACCTTTCATTTCAGATGGCTCTGACTTTTTTGCAATTGAGATATCTTCTTCTGTGCGTGGTAATAACCTTAGGCCGGCGCTAGTTTTGTCTAAAACACCAACAACCGTCATATTATCCCCTGACTCAACTTCTGGCTGGATTATGCCTGTCTTTTTTTGGATATAAACCCGTAAAGTATTTCCCAAGTCATCCATCAGATATATACCGCGTGAATTTGCACTCTCCACTTCCCCTGTAATTTTTAATAACCTGCCCAACATTGCCTCATTTATCTCTCCGATTATCATTTCTAACGGTGTGTTATTAATTTCTTCTATTTCTTCTCCGGTTTCACTTTCTCCGTTTAACTCCAAATCCGCTGAAGAGTCAACTTCAAAAATAATTTCATTTTTTTCTCCGGGTGTTGGTCTTTCTGTCCAGTGCCATTTACCCTCGCTCATATCAAATGAAAAAGAAAAATCCTTTTTAGATTTTTGGTACTCAACCCCGTTCACAATATCCCCCTTAGGATCAATTAAATAAATTAAATCACCACTATTATTAAGCGTAACCTTACTTTGCTCCCGACTGATTGCTAAAAGCCCACCCGCTTCAATTATAAAATCTTTAGAAAAAGTATAATATCTTTTTGAATCAGTCAGTTGCCAACCTTCCAGGTTAATAGCGCGATCGTCATTATTTAAAAGCTCAATAAATTCGCACTCTGCATCCGACGGAGAACAAGACGGTAAAACCTCGTTAATAATTAGTTGATCAGAATAATCATAATCTGAAACTTCGATTTTCTGTTCCGACTCATCCTCGCCGCCCTTATCATCTTTAACCAATAAGGTAACGGTGTATTTGCCAATTGACATATAACTATATTCAATCTTTTCTCCGGCGAGCTGATCACCATTGCCAAGATCCCATAAAAATTCCAACTCATCACCATCTGCATCTTCTGATTCTGAGGCATCAAGACTGATTAGTTTATTTACTTTGAACTCATCCGTTTCCAGTTCAAAAAAGGCCTGCGGCAATTCATTTTGAATAATAAATTTATTTTTCTCTCCTGGCGTTACATCATCAGTCCAAATCCACTCATTGTCAATCAAACTGTATGATTGCTCTTCAGTGCAATCTTCATAACTAACACTATCTAAAAGCTGTTCGTCCGGCCAATAAAGCATGGCTGAGTCTGAAGTGTTATTTAAACTAATGCTTGAAGTTTCCTTGGCAATAATAAAGTAACTACCCGCTGTAATGATTGTTGACTTAAAATCATCAGACTTAATAGTATAACGCCGGCTGCTCTCATCACCTAATTGCCAGCCAGTAATGTCAATGTCCTGGTCGCTAATATTTTCCAGCTCAATAAACTCATTATCATCCTTGCCTTCTGGATTTGGATAAATTTCTGAAATAATTATTTTACCTGAATACGATTTAATATCCGACTTGGATGGTGGGATATTATCAGTGGGCTCATCATCTGACTCATCTGTAGGCGGTTCGGGCAAATCGGGAACAACAATATCTAAATACTCCAGTTCTGACAAAGAATTCTGCGGCTCTGGTTCTGAGCGCATAATAAAATCCTGTGAATTAAATTGAGAATCTTCACTATTTCCCAAGAAATAATGACCGCCGCCTTCAGTCATATTTTCATCAGTTGAATCATTTTTAGCCTTTCTTTCGGCGCTTTTATTAGATCCGGGATTAACAAAGGGCTCCCCTTCAAAATCCAAGGCCGTACCAAAACCAGCCTTATCAATTTCATTGCTTTCATTATCCAATAAAATAATCGTATTATTGCTTGAAATTGAATTAGTAGTTGAAAAATAAACATCAGGCTGAACCTCGCCCAAATAACCGGCCGGATGGGCAATAAGAAAAAATGAGTGCGATTTGATCTCCTGCTCACCAAAATCCTCAACTAACGGGTATTCGTTGCCTGAAGCGGTTTTTTTAACCAGTCTCCAGCTTGATAATGATACATCAGTCTCAGTAGGATTGTATAATTCAACAAACTCATCCGTGCTCATACCACTGCCGCCGGAGAGTTTAACCTCGCTGATGACAAGATGAGTTGCAGAAGTGGCTTTAGCCATCATGGGTAAATTTAAAATGACAATAAATACAATAACTAAACTGACGATAAAGAAATATGATAATATTTTTTTCATAATAATAAAGGCTAATTATTAATAGGGCCTAGCGAAGCACCAGCTTCGCGTCGCGGGTAAAACCAATAATCGGGTATACTTCAAAACATGAGCTAAGCCACTGGTTTCCTTTTTCTGATAAATAATATCTATAGCTGGAATACAAATAATCATTCATGTATTGCACTAAACCATGCTTTACGGGATTATGATGAATATAGTTAAATCTGGTCCAATACTCTTTATCCGTTTCTATACACTTATCCCAATACTGATATATTATTCTTTGCCCTTTTTTTCTTTCTAAAGAATTGATTAATAATGCAATATCACTATGAAATTTTCTAATAAAATACGATAAATTAATGCCACTATTAACCTTAATTAGCAGATGGTAATGGTTTTCAAGAATTACCCAAGCATGCAATTCCAACTTATAGCGATTAATTAACAATAGTAGAATCCCTTTCATTAATTCTTTCCTGGAATTTCTTCTAAAATACTTTATCCACCCAAATGTATTAGCTGTAATAAAATATATTTGGTTATCATGATAAATATGTGGTGGGCGATGTTTTTTAAACATAAATTTTTAGTTAATTATGGCCAATAGAGCTATGCTCTGTCAGGCCCGTAATTATTCCGTGCGAAGCACTAACAGACCCTCATTACCCAATCCTACCGAGACCTTCCCGAAAACGGTAAGACTGGGAGTATGAAGTTCCATAGTAATAAATCAGAACAAAATCCGTCGCAGCCTCCATTAATCGTTAATCAACATTTTAAGAAATATCTAGGCGGAGGCGGATGAAGCTCCATGCTCCTCCCCGGAGTTAGTAAAAACCAAACTGCCGAGGTGGATTTTTTATTACTTTTCGTCAGCCGGCACTTTATTAACGTCAATTTCCTCAACCACTATCTCATCATTTACATTTTGTGTCTCCTGGTCAGTCTTTTTCTTGGCGCCGCCCAGCATTATCAGGTTCTGGGCTACAATTTCCGATTCTTTAATCTTGGTGCCGTCCTTAGCTTCCCAATTGCGGTTATGCAGCCGGCCATCAATATAAACCTTGTCTCCTTTTTTAAGGTACTTGCCCACAATATTACCCAATTTGCCCCAGGCAATAATCGGGTGATACTCGGTATTCTCCTTCTTTTCTTTCGACTTTGCGTCCCTCCATGAGTAGCTGGTAGCCATGCGGAATGTGGCAACTGATTGCCCTGATGGTAGAGCCTTAATAATCGGATTGGCTACTAGATTTCCGATCAGCTCTGCTTTGTTTAAATTCATACTTTGTCCTTTCATATATTAACCTTTAACGGATGACTAAACTTTTCCCCAGCAGTTACAATTTAGAAGGGCCCGTAACTATAGAGAAAATTAATCATCCAATTTTGGCTAATATTAGCTCCAAAATTAATTATCTTAAAAAACTTGACAGCATTTTTAAAAGTTCTACAATAAAAATTAAGCTCTGGAATAATTACGTTGTCAAAATGCTTTTTCATCCGAACACACCTTTTATAGGTTGCTTAGGATGAATAAGACAACAACTCAACTATTCTATGGATAAAGCTTCCAAAAATGACGACCGACCTCTCAAACTAAGGTCGTCATTTTGGTGTATCAAATATTATTGAACTTGTATCGAACTAATAATACTTTCGAATATTTTTATATTATCGTTGTCTTTATTGAATTGACCAAGTTTACCAGCTTTAATATCGCTTACATATTCATCAAATTCATTTTGTTTTATAGACATAGAATTATTAATTGGAATATAACCAAGAATAATCTTATTTTCTCCTGAATTATTATCATATAAGAACACTTCACGCACTATAGTACCACTATTTTCGACACCATAATCCGGAACGTATTCATAAAATGAGTAACCAGTAAAGCCCTGGGGTGGATTATTAATTATTTCACATCCAGCATAAATATATTGTGCTGATTTTTCAGCTACAGAACAAAAATAACTACCCACTGATTGAAAAACAGATTCACTTAACAATGAAAGTGATCTTTCGGTTCCACATAGCTCATTTTGCTCTGCATAGCTTACCCATAATGCAGCCCCCTTTCCTGAATCTTTATAAAAAATTCTGCAAGCATTCCATAAATAGTATTCGCCATCTACAATACTATACTGGTCAATTTCCTGATCTGAGAGAGTAAAAAATGATATTGGAACTTGAATACTAAAATCAGAATATGGGAATGAAAGTTTACCCACAGAGCCTGATACTGAATATTCGTAATCTCGATCACTCTCTACTGTCTTATTAACTAAGTTAGTTACTTTATTATTACTATTTTCAATATTCTGATTACTAACCTTGGACGGGTTGATTAAATAAAATCCGCCTACAATTAAAATTCCAATAATAATTACTAAAATGATTAAAGCACTTTTTTTTGATAAATTTTGAAGACTTGTCATAGAATTTATTCAATATATTAATTGGAACTTTTAATAAGGTAAGGGGGAGAAATTTCTCCCCCTGTTATTCACCGTTGTTTACCACCAATCAAAGTAGATTGCACAGGCATAGTGATAAGAGTCCTGAGGTGTTGGAATTATCGGGTAACCACTTCCATCAAAATGATTAATGTTCTCAAAGCCCACAATATGCAAATGAGGGCCTGAGGAACGACCGGTATTGCCAGTTTTACCGAGATATTGGCCATAACCAACCCATTGACCCTTTGAAACGGCAACAGACGAAAGATGCGCATAGCGTAGAGCTACATGTCGGTTGTAATCATAAATTACAACTTCGTTCCCGTATCCACCATTACAACCCTGATTTCCGTTTTGACAGTTCTTATAAACCTTCACTACCCGACCGGCAAAACCAGCGTAAATATTAATGCCGTAGTCCAGGCCATTCCTCTGATTCAAGTCGCGTGCATAGAATTCTGCACCCCGGTGTGTCCAGGTAGACGTTCGGGGACCCCTCCACCCGGTCCAGTCTTTGATGAGCTGCCAGTGACCAAATGGCCAGGCCACACGCATTGATGCGCCGAGTTTAGCAAAGGCGCCCGTATCACCAGTTGTACTTGTGGTATCCGCATCAACCGGCGGTTCGAAATCATTGTTCAAATCGTACTCAAGATCAGTGGCTGTTTCCGGCGCACTTATCTTATCCGCTTCTTCCGCACACCCCACCACCAGCATCAGCAACAAAGCTGGCACTAACCAAAACAGATTTTTCTTAAACATCTTACTCTCCTTGAGATTCAACAGTTACAGTGAGCCTTTGAATTGTAAAGTAACATTGAGGAGAGACCCACGTTGATCTCCTCAATAATGACGAACTTCGTGCTCCATACACATCCTCCTTATGGTTTTGTAATGAGCAATTAGAATATTTAAAAGTGCCTTTTCCACAAAATGTCTAGGCGTCAATTTTCTGTGACGGCGCGACTTTGACGGCTCACATACTCTTTTCAACTCACTTCATCCGCTTCAAACAATGTATCCGCTTCCTGCCGCCGCGCCGTCTGTTTTAAAATTGTCAAATATTCATTTCTACCTTTATTTTAGCATAAAAATGGACTTTTTGAAACTAAAAAATGACCGACTTTTTTTACAAAGTCGGCCACAATTTTATTGATCATACGACATAAACTGCCGTTCAGACTCCTTGTTGCATCCAGTGCATCGCACTTTATGATTCAACCTGCCTCTTAACTTGCTGATTATTGTGTGAAGGCAAATACATTCACACACCCTGCAAAACAATTCAGTTGTTCGTTGATTAGTAGCGGTCCCAGATGGCATCAACCCTCCTTGGTACATATGACAATAGAAGATGAAAGGACGATTTTAATATCTATACTATACAAAGAAATCATCCATGTCAAATCGCGCATATAAAAAAACGGAAGCCCATTATTTGGACTTCCGCGCAAATGATCAAACTCGATCTTACTGTTGGAGCGCATCCAACGCCTGCTGGATCGATGTTACCAGCAAACCAGGTTTATCTACTTCTTCGCAACCCACTGAAATCCTGACCAGATTGTCAGTCACTCCCGCCTTCTCACGTACCTCTCGGGGTACACTCATATGGGAAGTAGTAGCCGGATGCTCAGATAGTGTATGAACACCACCCAGGCTCACAGCGATTGATCCGCCAAATCCAGCTTCTACTACTTCTACTAACAGGGCTTCCAGCGCTTCCTGGAACTTGAAGGCTTCTGCCTTTCCTCCGTCCCGTATGTAGAAGGAAATCATGGATCCTGGACCAGTGCAGTGCGTCTGGTAAATGGTTGATTGCGTTAAATCTTGCTCCAGGTGGAGCAAGCCCGGGTACATTACCCTTTCCACGCACGGATGCCCCACCATCATCTGGGCAATGGCCATAGCCGAATGTGCCTGCGCATTCATGCGCAATGATAATGTAGCTAGCGAACGCTCCAGCTCATAGCACGCATCCGGCGTCATAATCGGACCAAGAGTATGGCGATACGGTAAAACCACCGCCATGCCTTCTGGCGTGGCTGAATACACCACGCCGCCGATAATATCGCTATGGCCGCCCAGGAACTTAGTGGCTGAATGTACCACATAATCCACGCCGTGCTTGAACAACGGCTGGAAAATTCCCAGGAAAGTATTATCTACGATCACCTTGATCTTGTCCGACTTTGCCTTTGCCAGCTTTACCACTGCAGCAATGTCCGTAAATCTGATGATCGGATTGCTTGGTGATTCCAGGAATATGGCAGCAATCCTATCGCCATAATGTTCAATGGCCGCTGACACTTCTTTCAGGTCAGAAGTGTCAATGCAAACTGCTTCCACGTCCCACTTAGACAGGATGCTCCGGAAAAGATCATCCGTACACCCATACACCGGGTTGGTATATAACACCACATCGCCTGGCTTACATACAGCCCACAGTGTAGTTGAAATTGCCGACATGCCTGAAGGAAAGACCAGGGCTGCAGCTGCTCCTGGCTCATGCTGTAGTAAAGCATGCTCAACAGATACTGAATTCGGCGTACCAAACCGGCCGTAAATAAACGGGCTTTCTCCCTCTGGTAATGGCTGCCGACCAAGTAGAGCTAGAAATCTCCTTTCCAACTCAGCTCCAGACCTGGCCGCATAAGTCGTAGTCCGGTAAATGCCAGGTGCCACCGGCATCAAACCCGCTGAAAAATCATGTCCACTCACGATAATACCTCCTTGGGTTTATCTGGTTTTATTAACAATGTACAAATTAGTTTATCTTACTTAAATTATACAAACATTGTCAAACCAAAAACCGGATCTTCCAGTCCGGCTTATAAATTTTAGAAAATGAATATTACGGCGCTGCTAAACCACTGGGATTGGCAATATGCATTCCCGGATCAATGCCTTCCGCACCAATTTCTAAAACATAACTAATGTCATAATAAGTAAATGGTTCACTGCCAATACCAGTATAATTATAGGGCTTGCCGCCAGGCGAAGGATTTACCGGTAAAAACTCAAAATAATCAGGCACTAAATCCTCAAGTGCGGCCGGATAGTTGCCATTAGTATGACGATACGACTCTAACGCAGCCCGCATGGACTTAATGTCATTTAAACGCTTGGAGTCCCGGGATCCGGCCTGTTCTTTTTGGGCTTCGGACATATCCACTGGCGGAGCGGAAATGGCCGTACTATTTGTATCATCAGAACTTAATGACACTTCTTCGTAAATTGAACTATCACTGTTGTCATTCCTGTCCAGCCATAAACTGTAGCCAAATAAGGCAATAATCAGCAACCATACAACCACCAGGATAAGCGGCATTTTTAATGATTTTTTTTGTTTAACCTGTTCTTCCATATAGAAAATTATATAATAAAAAAATAAGGCTGTCGAGTATGACAGCCTTACACATGTTCCGGCCTTTATGCCTGCTTAACGATCAAACATGCCGTCAATAGCATGGATAGACCTATTAGTATTGTTCCTCCAGATTGCTTCACCGAGCAATTCACCGCATGGCACAATTTGAATCAGGTCTGAAGGCAAGCTGTCACCATCATGTGAGATTGAATCGGTAATGAATACCTTTTCAATACCAGCAGACTGCAGATTAGCAATGGCTTTACCAGCCAGAATACCGTGCGTGGCAAAGACATATATCTTGTCTACACCCAACTCACGAAGTTTAGCAGCCAAAGCCTTGATAGAACCGGCCGTGTCGATGATGTCATCGTAGATAAAAGCCGTTCGCCCAACAATCCACCCGATAATGCTTTTGATCTCCGCCTGGTCATTATCACTGCGTCGCTTATCGCCGATAGCGTATGAACCCGTACCCAATCTGCGATGATAATGCGCAGCCAATTTTGCCGCACCAACATCCGGTGCTACAGGCAGGACTTGCGAAAAATCACTACCAGTTATATCATTGGCTACCAATAAGAAGCTACTTGTCGGGTACAAGACATCAGTAGAAAGACGGACCATCCCCTGCACCTGTGGAAAGTGGGGATGTAAAAACATCACATGCTTATGCGAAGCTGCAATCAAAGCCTGTTCAATCGCCTGTAAGCGCAGGGCAGCGGTTATTGGTACTCGCGGACGATCTTTTCTGTCCTGACGAATATCAATATATGGTAACACGGCTGTTACCCGACCCGCCGACGCCAAAGAAGCTGCCTGTAGCATCTGAAGCAGTACCATGAAATTTCTCTCAGGCGGAGGAGTTGATTGTACTATATATACATCAGCTCCCCTAATATTCTCATCAATCTGAGTAAGTACAGCTCCATCCGCAAAATCTGTCTCTGTGCACACAGTTAACTGAAAATCTGACTTAGTCAGCTCGGCAATCTTTGACTGAATGCCTTCGCTTAACGAGCTAGAACATCCTGGTCCTACAATTACCTTCAGGTCCATGGGACCCTCCTTCTATTATCAATATACTATTTTTCATATTAAGCCAAAATGGTTATTAATCTTAGCTAATATGCATGCGCTTTGTCAATCTTGATCTTTTGCTACAATTATATATAATAGGTAGAATTAATTATGTGCCGGGGTGTCCCGCCATTCAGCGAGATTCATCCATTTATAAATAACATATTCAAGCCCAGGTGGCGGAATTGGTATACGCGCTAGGTTTACCTGCCCGCCGAATGTGCACGTTATAAAAATACTAATAATCTTTCCTATAATAATCTACACTATGCTGGAGTGGCGGAATTGGTATACGCGCTAGCCTTAGGAGCTAGTGCTCGCAAGAGCTTGGGAGTTCGAGTCTCCCCTCCAGCACCAAACATATAAACTCATCCGACACAGCAGGCGGGGGACCTAGTGGGGGCAATCCCTTGGAGGTTCGACTCCTCTCCTGGGCATTAAAAACACTAATAAGAATCTCGGAGCGAAGCCCCGTATTACGGGGCAAGCGGAGATCCCGCTGAACTTGTCCCGTCGTATGACGGGATAGCGGGGCTCTCCCCGGCACCACATTTTAACAATCCTTTATGTACCTACATACCCCACAAATTTTTCATCTAGCTATTGACGCTTGCGAACGATCAAAAAAATCACCGAGTAACGCAATTACGACAATTATTCTTTCTATCGTATCACTAGAATCATTCATTAATGAAACTATAGTCTCTGCATTAGGAAAAGGAATAACTTTTAAAAAATATATAAGCAAAGTATACCCTATTGGCGTTCCTCAAAAACTAATAGATATTGATAAAATTGGATTCAATATTTTAAATCTTGGAACACTAAAAAAATACAAACTTCTATTTACTTTACTTAAAAAACGAAATGAGCCAATCCAAAATTTATCTGATCTAGAAACGCTAATTAAACTTAGACATACAATTGTACATATAACATCAGATGAAAAAACTGATAAAAATATTTATCACAGACCAAACGAAATTGAGTTTAAGGAATATAAAAAAATAACAAAAAATCTTCCAAAAAACTGTCTGTCTAACAAGGCAAAATTAATGCCTTGGTTTAATAGAATCCATACATACGAAATGGCGCATTGGTCCTGTGTTACAGCATTTAATACAATAAAAGCTACATATAATATGTTTCCAAATAAAGGTATAATGTGCTTTAAGAGCAGTTTACTAAAAGGTCACCTTAATGCGATAAAAATCGCATTTAAGCGATTGGATAACTAATTAAAAATATTCAGACTATACGCAACCAAACCTTGCATTTTTTTATAATCTCTGTAAAATTAGCTAATTGTCCATATTCTTAACATTGAGCAAAGTCGAAATGTTCTTAAACAACTAAAACCCAAAAATCAAGCACAAGGAGGTGCAACAACAAACAGCTAAGAATTTGAAGTAACTAATGTAACTCATTAACCGGAGTATAATACTCCATAATTTAAGGAGGGACGATTGTCAGACCCAAAAATTGTCGTACTCGGAGACGCGGTTAGCACCGGAATTGTACCGGTTGGCCGCTTCTTTAAGAACTTGAGAGCCGCTAAATTGGGCGGGCTCGCACTCAAGGAACTGATGAAACGAACCGGACTGACACAAGATGACGTATATATGGTCATCGTCGCCACGGTCGTGCCGGACTGTCAGGGCTTGGATCGCGCTGTACTTGCTGAAGCCGGCTGGGATCTAACCAAGACCAAATCAAAGGTAGTGAATACGGTCTGCTGTTCTGCGCTTCAGGCATATGAGGATGCCAAAGACACCTTGCAAGCTCGCGAAGATGCTAAGTGCATCATTATCGTCGGCACGGAATCCATGACCAATACCCATATGGTGCCCAATCCGGATCAGGGACTCTATGGCAAAAAGGAACTGATCCCCCTCTCAGACATCATCGGCTTGACCAGCTTCAACGGTGGTCTGATGTGGCAGAAAGCCGAAGCTCACCGTAAAACACATGGCTACACGCGCGCAGACATGGACGCCGTTGCGACCCGCTCGTTCGGTAACGCCTACAGGTATCGTGCCGAAATTTCCTCACGATTCATCTTCCCGGTCGAAGGAGTAATCAAAGTTGATGGTGATCCCGGTTTCGAACCGTTTACCGTTGACCATGATTACCCCCGTCTGAACAAAGACTGGTCTGAACTGGAAGTCACGCCGGAACTTATCACCGGTTGGAAATCATACTTGGGTGAGGGCGGTGATCCCACTATCGTCAACGTTTCAAGTAAGAACGACGCTGCCATGGCACAGGCCGTGATGCTGAAAGACTTTGCTGATTCAAGAGGATTGAAGGTTATGGCGAAACTCATAGCCACAGAATCAGCATACACCGAACCGGATGAACTGTTCGACGCACCGGTTAAGGTTGTCGAATTCCTGCTAAAGAAGCAGAAACTGACCACCAGCGATATCGCTGACTGGCAAGGCACCGAAGCGTTCGGCAACCAAGCTCATGACTTCACCACAAGGATGAATATTGACCCGGCAATTGTCAACCGGTATGGTGGTGCAATTGCCTTGGGTCATGCCATCGGTATGTCCGGCGGCCGCCGTGCCGAAGAAGGCTGTTACTTCCTAGAACAGTCCAGTGAGCAGTTCTCAATTGTCTTTGCCTGTGGTGGTGGTGGACGCGCGACCGGCTTAATTCTCGAGCAGGCTACCTAATCCACATCGCTCATTTCATTTCGAAACCAAAGCTCCCTACTACACCAGGTAGGGAGTTTTTTAATTCTTTTCATTTACCAAAATATTGAAACATTGTAAGATAACCTAATACAAAAAAGCACACTATAGGAGGAGCTGTGATAATAAAATTGGTTATTGTTAATGTAGGCAAGAAAACAAAAGTCCTGAGTATTGAAATCAGGAAAGGATCAAAAGTCATCACTCTCATAAAGAAAGCTGGTATAGACTTTGATCCAGACACCCAGATGATTTGCGATTACTACCCGCCCGCAGAGTCAATTAATCCTGATAACGCTATCTCCATAATCAGCAAATACAAAAGAATATTTATAGTACCAGGCAATACTTACTACATCCTGCCCCGCCCGGAAACTCTGGCTTAAGCTAACAAGCCAGCCAAAACCTCTCGCACTTCTTGCCTGAGGTTTATTTATTTGCTATATTTATAATTTATAGTAAGATAACCTAACGTAAAAAAAGTACCTTGAACCAACTAACATACAGAAGGAACGGGAGGAATAATGTCTCCAAAAACCGTCTTAGTTATCGGCAGCGGCGGAAGGGAATTCGCCATTGTCTGGATGTTGCTTCAGTACCTCGGGCTGATCAAGAAAATCTACATCGCCCCGGGTAACGGCGGCACTGCCAATCTCTCCCATTGCGAGAACATCAACATCAAGCCGAGCGACAAGGCAGCGCTGATCAAATTCGCAAAAGACCACCAGGTAGATATCACCATCGTGGGACCGGAAGACCCGCTGGGTGCCGGGCTGGTGGATGATTTCCAGGTCGCCGGGCTGAAAATTTTCGGCCCCACCCAAGCTGCCGCGGAAATTGAGCTGAGCAAAGTCTTTGCCAAACAGCTCATGGCTAAATACGGCATCCCTACCGCACCGTTTGAAGTCTTTGACGACTTCGTGGCAGCCAAGCGCTATCTACATCAGCAAACAGAATTTCCGCTGGCTATGAAAGCTGACGGCGGAGCGCAGGGCAAAGGTGCGCATATTGTCCATGATTTGGACGAAGCCTTAGCCATGGTTGATAAAATCATGGTTGACCTTATCCATGGTGATGCCGGCAAGCGGATAGTAATCGAGAAATTCCTAATCGGCAAAGAGCTCTCTGTCATGATCATTTCAGACGGCACCAACTACCGCATCCTGCCAATTACCCAGGATTACAAATACGCTGGCGAAGGAGATACCGGCGAGATGACCGGCGGTATGGGCACTTGCGGACCGCTGGCCTGGGCTGAAGAGCTGCTTGATGACATCAGATCGCAGATCGTAGAACCCCTGCTGAACGCCCTGGCTTCTGAAGGCCGGCCCTTTGTCGGCTGCCTGTATCCAGGCTTGATGCTGACCGAAGATGGCCTCAAAGTCCTGGAGGTCAATGCGCGCTTCGGCGATCCTGAGATGGAAAGCGTAGCCAGGCTGCTCAAAACACCATTCCTGGAAATCACCGCGGCCGGTATTGAAGGTCATCTGGGTGACCTGGAGATCGAATGGTCGGATGAATACGTAACCAGTATCATAATTGCATCCGCGGGTTACCCCGGTGCCTATAATAAAGGCATGGTCATTACCGGCCTTGAACATGCAGAGCAAATCCCCGGTGTCGTGGTCATGCACGCCGGCACGGTACTCGAAGACAGCCAATACAAAACCTCGGGTGGTCGTGTATTGGTGGTCACGGCTATCGGTAAAAATATGGAGGAAGCCTTAGCTCGTGCCAAACAGGCTGCTGAATGCATCAAGTTTGAGGGTGCCTGGTGGCGCCACGACATTGGCAAAAATGCAGCTTAGTCTACTTTGTCCTTCAACTATGCAAATCATCCCGGTCGCACACTAAACGACCGGGTTTTTTTATTATAAAAAAATCCCTCATCGCTCAATAGACTAAGTCTACGGAAACGATGAGGGATGGACGTGGCGTAAGTCACGCACTTTTTATTTTTTAGAAGAAACCGGCGGGGCATTTACCCTATCTCAATGCACATATCCCGTGCGCATAAGGAGACAAGCAACTGATCAGATTCTCACTACCACAGCTCAAAGGTATGCTGACTTACGCGTCTACTTACACTATAAATGCAAATTGCAAAAGAAATGCTCAGAATTGTCCGAGCAAAAAACAAAAAACGTCCGATGCAATTCGCAGTGCTTTCGATCTTTTGAATGCACATACCTATACAAACCTTGGTAATGATCACCCAGTCATTGCTTGTGAACTATAGTAAGTTCTTACATTGGCCGGTCAGGACATGTTAGCATACTACTCAAAAATGTCAAGACCTGATAATCCACAAATTATTTGCAAATACTAGCAATATTTATTAGTTTTTTCCCAATAACCTTGACACCATCTCCGAATAGGGTTATACTAATGTACACCGTTATTAACATTTAATACACAAGCTAAAAACATGCAAAAAATATTAAATTTACTAAATAAAAGCGGGTAAAATCACGAACTTAGCTTAGCATAGGTTTTATCCCGCAAAAGCGGGATTTTTTGCACCTTAAAACCCTAGAACCGAGATACAAATACTATATGTATCATGCCATATAATATCCAATCTCAGTTTTAGACTAGAACATTAACAATTTATTTATTTTTAAGGTAACAAAGTATCTTCCACTAAAACACAATAATGTTCGGTGTTTTAGTGATTGCAATGAACAAGGGCGTATGGCGGATGCCTCGACACCAAAAGACGATGAAGGACGTAGGAGCCTGCGATAAGCCTCGGGGAGGTGGCAACCAACCTCTGATCCGGGGATGTCCGAATGGGGAAACCCGTCTGTGTATAAAATCACAGTCATCTATATCTGAAATAACATAGGATATAAGAAGTGTACCCGGCGAATTGAAACATCTTAGTAGCCGGAGGAAAATAAAACAATTGTCTCTGTTAAAACTTCGAACATAAGTACAGGCTTTGCTTGTACCTCGGAGTTTTTTCAAAGGCGCATTCCCTTAGTAGTGGCGAGCGAAACGGGAACAGCCTAAAGTCTTATTACGTAACCATATACCTATTTATAGGTATGCGGGGGAGAAGCGCAAGCTGCTGCAATAAGGTCGTTGTGAGAGAATTATAATTGATAACTTGCGAATATCGAGCAGAAAGCTCTAACGGGATTCCTACAACCACGTTTATGCTTGAAGAAAAGGCATAAGCGCGGAAAAGGGATTCTTACATTTTTAGCTGAAGGCTCTGGAAAGAGCCGCCAAAGAGGGCGATAGCCCCGTAAGCGAAAAAAATGTAAGCTCTGCATAATTCTTCTCAAGTACCATGGAACACGTGAAATTCTATGGGAATCCGGGACGACTATTGTCCCAAGGCTAAATACTTTTGGTGATCGATAGTGAACAAGTACCGTGAGGGAAAGGTGAAAAGCACCCCGGTGAGGGGGATGAAATAGTATCTGAAACCATATGCCTACAATTAGTCGGAGCTCCTTATGGAGTGACGGCGTGCCTATTGAAGAATGAACCAACGAGTTAGTCAGGATAGTTTATCTAAGCCCGCTAAGGGCGAAGGTATAGTGAAAGCGAGCGTTAAACGCGCGTCTTATGACTTTTCTGACTAGACCCGAAGCCAGGTGACCTACCTATGGCCAGGATGAACTCTTGAGAAATCAAGAGGGAGGTCCGCACCCACTCGCTGTGCAACACGAGGGGATGAGCTGTGGGTAGAGGTGAAATGCCAATCGAACCTGGCAATATCTGGTTCTCCTCGAAATAGCTTTAGGGCTAGCCTGCATATGGCACCCAGGGGTAGAGCACTGAATGGATACGGATGGCTTTAGCCTACCGCATCCAACCAAACTCCGAATACTGGTCGTGCTATATATGCAGAGTCAGACTGTGGGGTCTAAGCTTCACTAGTCGAAAGGGAAACAGCCCATGACCGCCAAATAAGGTCCCTAAATCTAGGTTAAGTGTTAAAGGTAGTGAGGTGACTTGGACAACCAGGAGGTTGGCTTAGAAGCAGCCATCCTTTAAAGAAAGCGTAACAGCTCACTGGTCAAGTTATTTTGCGCCGAAAATTTACCGGGGCTAAACCTAGTACCGAATTTGCGGATCTCACACTCCTTTTAGGAGTGTGGGGTGGTAGAGGAGCGTTTTTACACCGTCGAAGTCGGATCGTGAGGTCTGGTGGAGGTGTAAGAAGTGAGAATGTTGGTATAAGTAACAAAAATGGAGGTAAAAACCCTCCACACCGTAAGCCTAAGGTTTCCTGGGCAACGAAAATCGTCCCAGGGTTAGTCGGTCCTAAGGTGAGGCTGAAAAGCGTAGCCGATGGACAGCTGGTCAATATTCCAGCACCGTCTTTAGAATTACTTCTACTGACGCATCAAGTAAATCCGAACGTATTCTGATTACATGCGTCGTTTCCACCCCTCTTTTTCTCCCCTTCTCATTATTTTAAGGGGAGACAAAAGAGGGGTGGCGACGGCAGGCCTAAGCGTAAGCCTAAGCCAATTCGGATCCAGGGGGTGCCAAGAAAAGGTAGATGCACTATTCTTTGGATGACCGTACCGTAAACCAACACAGGTAGGCGGGCACGTAATGTGCTCAGGTGATCGAGATAACCCTCGTTTAGGAACTAGGCAAAACAGTGGTCGTACCTTCGGTATATGACCCACCCTCACCTTTCTGGATATAAGCAAGTGTAAATGTTATATATAATCTTGTAACCAGAAAGGTGAGGGTCGCAGCGAATGACCTCAAGCGACTGTTTACCAAAAACACAGGTCCCTGCTAAATCGCAAGATGATGTATAGGGGCTGATGCCTGGCCAGTGTCAGAACGTTAAGGTAAGGGGTGCAAGCTCCGAACCGAAGCGCTGACGAACGCCGGCGGTAACTATAACCGTCCTAAGGTAGCGAAATTCCTTGTCGGGTAAGTTCCGACCTGCACGAATGGCATAACGACTTGAGGACTGTCTCAACGAGGGACTCGGTGAAATTACAAGACTCGTGAAGATGCGAGTTACCCGCGGCTAGACGAAAAGACCCCGTGAAGCTTTACTACAACTTGGCATTGAAATAGAGTTGGGTTTGCTTAGCATACGTGGGAGACTTTGATCACCGCCTTCCGGGGCGGTAGGAGTCAAAATATGAAATACCACGCTAATTTAATTTTATTTCTAACCCTGCGCCGTAAATCCGGTGCGGAAACAGTGTCTGGTGGGTAGTTTAACTGGGGCGGTTGCCTCCTAAAGAGTAACGGAGGCGTTTACAAAGGTTGGCTAGTCGCCGATGGAAACGGCGACGATAGGGCAAAGCCATAAGCCAGCTTTACTGCGAGACCAACAAGTCAAGCAGTTGCGAAAGCAGAACTTAGTGATCCGACGATCCATTATAGGATGGTCGAAGCTCAACGGATAAAAGCTACTCCGGGGATAACAGGCTGATCCCTTCCAAGAGTTCATATCGACGAAGGGGTTTGGCACCTCGATGTCGGCTCATCGCATCCTGGGGCTGAAGAAGGTCCCAAGGGTTTGGCTGTTCGCCAATTAAAGCGGTACGCGAGCTGGGTTCAGAACGTCGTGAGACAGTTCGGTCTCCTATCTGCCGTGGGCGTTTGAGATTTGAGAAGATTCTTCCCTAGTACGAGAGGACCGGAAAGAACGAACCTCTAGTCAACGAGCTGTCCTGTCTGGGGCAAAAGCTCGGTAGCTACGTTCGGTTTGGATAAGCGCTGAAAGCATCTAAGCGCGAAGCCGTCTTCAAGATTAGATCTCATTATGAGCT
Source organism: Patescibacteria group bacterium (assembly GCA_018816445.1). GTDB lineage: Bacteria > Patescibacteriota > Patescibacteriia > UBA10025 > JAHIVO01 > JAHIVO01. The sequence goes on along the minus strand of JAHIVO010000005.1, from coordinate 45,024 downwards.
TCCTGGGAGACTACCAGGTTGATAGGCTCTACGTGTAAGTCCGGTAACGGATTCAGCGGAGGAGTACTAATCAAGCCACATTGCAATCACTTAATTACTGAATATTTAACAACATGGAGAAAACAAAACAATATCATTTAATAATGATTTTTCTACTGGCAATTGTATTTTTTGGGATGCTCTTCTATCTTGCTCCTATGAAAATATAAGTCACCCGTAATAATAGAGGCGTAGAAAATAATCACCATTATTTTCCACCCCTCTGGTGATTTAAGCGCCGGGGTCACACCTGATCCCATCCCGAACTCAGCAGTTAAGCCCGGCAGCGCTGATGATACTACGGTGCAACCGTGGGGAAAGTAGGCCATCGCCAGTTTATATGAAAAACGCCTTTCTACATGAAGGGTGTTTTTCAATTTGGAAAAACAATAAAAAAATGCTAATATTAAATAAATATTATTAATAACTTACCTTTATGCCTCCTCTTAAAAAAACTAAGAAAAATTTTATGCCTAATAACAGTACTATTACGGAAACAAAAACCAAAGTAAATATTTACCAGAAAATCTCGGTTGCTATTATGATGCTGTCTGGTGTTATTGTAGCTGGTGCTTTTATTATTGGAGTATTAAGTTCTACTGAAAAAAAAGAAGCCACCCCTACCCAGACAACACTGACCCAGCGGCTATTAGCCAAGAATTCTGAATACCAGCGCGCTACTGCGCAAAATAAGGAATCAGTAAAAAATACCATGATAGAAATTTCTGCCAACAGAAAAACTGCGCTGGAAGAAAAAATTATCAATAATGATGAATCAATTTTTGATGACATCCTAACCAGTCCGCAAGCTGATTCCCTGCCGGATTTTCTGGATGATTATATTGAAACTCCGGCCACCTTTGATGGGACGATTGAATTCTTGACTATCGATGATTTCATTAAACCAAAATCTTTTTCAAAAACCAATATTTATTACCATGACGCCAATGGCCAGGGCAAAAGGCAAATCATTTCCTTTTTAGGTAATTATGGATTTAATGATCAGGACCAGGTTAATAGCCAAGGTTTCTTGCTGAATGGCATATTCTATACCGCAGAAAAAACTTCAACTATCATACGAGCGACAACTTCCGAGGATACTATTGGTGAACAAAAAACCCTGGTCATTATGGCCAAATTTGACAAGCGTACTTTTCCGGCCGGCCAGAATGCCGTCTACGCTGAAAATTACTATTTTAACAATGAAGACTCAGTTAATGAAATTTACCAGGAATACTCATATGACAAAGCATATTTATCCGGAGATGTTTTTGGTCCGGCTGACTTCAACCAACCCGATCCGCCGTGTGACTGGGATGCTTCTCTGGCCCTAGTTAATAATCCTGCTCTCAACTCAGTTGATTGGATTACGGATGACCAGCAGAATTATGAACGGGTAGTGTTTGTGGTGCCTGGCACAGGCTTGTTATGCGGTAATGATATGTATGGAGGACGCTCATCGGTCGGTAAAATACCCCTTAATACTCATGAAGGAGAAATTACCACCTCATTAACTATGGTCTATACTGGCTTTTACAGCAACTATAAGTATGTGCATTTCCACGAACTGGGCCACGCCTTTGGACTTTGGCATTCAACAAAACTGCAATGCTGGCCGCGTGAAACCTATCCTGACTTTGATGATCTGGAGGAATGCTATGCGTACGAATATGGGGATATTTACAGTATTATGGGCAATACATACTCTACTGGCCTTCCCCATATGAGCGCGTCGCAAAAAGAAAAACTGGGCTGGCTGGAAGATAGTGAAATTACCACTATTAATACAGCCGGCATGCATGAAGTAACCATTGGCAATTATGAAGATCCAGCTACCCTCACTAAAGCGGTAAAAATACACCGCGAAAGTCTATCGGGAGATAACAAACAATGGCTGTATATTGAACGCCGTCAAGCTATAGGGACTGATTCAATTATTGACGGAGGTAATGAGGGGCATATTACTGATGGAGTGCTGGTCCATTATAATAATTGTGACTGGGTGGTCTGCTCCTCGATGTTGCAGCCGAATAAATCACACTTGATCATGGCTAATCCGGATAATTATATAAATATTCCGATTAATCCGGCTATGCATTTAAATGAATCCATCCTGGATGAACCCAATACCTGGTATGGGGTAACTGGCGGGATTGGCCTGCAGACTACCAATGTTACTGATGACGACATTACGATAAAAATTACCTATGGAGAAATAGAAAAGCGTGATCCTGTACACGACGGATCAATCATGGGCTGGGGTTCTCCTTATCCGCCGGTCTACTGGATTGATGAATTTTCTGATCAATTAACGGTTAGCACTATTAACCCAATATTTGAATATGATAAAGCATTCCTAAAATTTAATTTAAGCGGCATTGACCTGTCAACTGTTGTAGCGGCGCAACTACGTTTATATGCCTTTGAACAAATTGAACAGGAAGAAGAAAAAACTATTGATATTTATTCAATGGATGATTATGGCACTTTAGAATACGATGACGATGATAACCCGGATGAGTGGGAATTTATTGACCATATTTATAATCACCGGCCCTGGGCATATCATACATATATTGACGTCACACAATATATTAACAAGCTCAACCCAACTTTTATGCTGAAAGCTAATGTACCGGAAGATGTGTTTTCATATATTAAGCATTTTGCTTCTTCAGAACACGCTGATCCCGACTTAAGACCCCAACTTTTACTGACTGTTATTCCAGCCGGCAATTCAACCTGCAGTGATTCTGATGGTGACAATCATTTAACTGCCGGCACCTGCACCGATGCTCTAGGTACTTACGCTGACGTCTGTGGTGATGACGATACTATTGAAGCTGTTTGCTCTGATGAATACGATGGTTTTTGTGAATATACTTCTTATAATTGTGCTGGCTGTACTGATGGTATATGTGATGAGATTGAAGCCTGCTCTGACGGCACTCCCTGGGGTGAATGCAACTCCGGCCAGAGATATTGTGATAATGGGACGCTTATTGCAGAATGCGGCCTTTGTGGTGTTACCTGTCCAGAAGGATATACCTGCCAAGACCTGGAATGCTGCAAAAAGGTAGGCGGCAGCTGGGAATGCAGCCCAATATTGCTGCCTAATTCCTTTGCTTTATAAATCCTAATTAAAACTAAATATTGTTTAAAACCCCCTCAATTTGAGGAGGTTTTTTATTTACAATATTTGCTAATATTAGCATAATAATTAATTTTATGTGGATAAGTAAATTGACCCTTCTTGATTTATGTAATATGTTATATGATAATATATGACGATTTGTAATAAAATAGATGGATAGGAAAAGACTTACAATTACCATAAAAAAGGACCTACTCCCACGAATTGACGAAGTAATTGACGGCTCCAGGATCAGAAACCGATCCCACGCCATTGAGTACTTACTAAGTCAGTCTCTGGGACCAAAAATAAAAAAAGCCTTTATCTTAGCAGCCGGCCGCGGTGCTAACATGCGCCCATTTACTTATGAAATTCCTAAATCATTGATACCGGTTCGCGGTAAGCCCATTCTAGAATACTCAATTGAATTGCTACGAGAAAATGGCCTAAAAGATATTTATATATTAATCGGGCATCTAGGTGAAAAAATAATTTCCCATTTCGGCGACGGCTCCCGTTTTGGAGTTAAAATTACGTATATCAAAGAACGCAAAGAACAAGGTACCGGCGCGCCGCTACGACTCTTTCAGCAGCACCTTAACAATTCCCCATTCCTAATGATGTATGGCGATATTCTAATTAGCATAAATATAAAAGAAATAATTGAATACCATCTTTCTCACAGCGGTCCGGTTACTATTGCTATCACCTCTTCAGCCAAGCCATACGACTTTGGGGTAGTTAAACTGCGCGGCAACAAAGTAATATCTTTCCGGGAAAAGCCAGAAAAGAAAAAAGGCGTTTCCCACTTTATAAATGCGGGACTATTTATTTTCAACCCGGAAATTATTAATTATATTCCAAAGCAGGGATATACCATGCTGGAAAAAGACATCTTCCCGCAATTAGCCAAAGAAGGAAAATTATTTGGTTATCCCTTTGAAGGACAGTGGTTTGATGTCGGTACGCCTGAAATATATGAAGATGCCCTGAAAGAATGGAAAAAACAATAAAATCTTTATTAATGTTCCGCTTAACAAATTAAAATCATTTCAAATTAAATCCTAATTCTCTTACTATAAGATAATTGTGATGTAAATTGAAATTCGTACCTTACCATCCAATTTAGGGCATTACAATATGCCGGAAGGAGAGATTAGCCTTGACTATTGAAGATCTGAAACAGTTAAGTCCTGATACGTTAAGAAAGCTGTTAGTTGAGCTTTTTCCTGAGTCTAAGATTGTCATCGAGCGAATTTTTGAGATGGGCATTGATATGGTATCAGGGGCTACCCTGGCATTCTTTAATGCTACACCTCCAAATGGTAAACCGCAGCCTTTGATGATCAAAGTAGCTCCAGGGATTGGGCGACAAGAACGCGCAGGCGCAGAGTTACTCTCACGCTGGTTGCCAACACCTGATTTTGTTGGTGATCCCGCTGACGATTTTTCACTGTACGAAAAAATCTCGGGGCCAACTATTGATCAGCTGATACGCCAACCTACAATGCACAACTTTAACGGATCAGATTGGTACCTGCGAACCGTAAGTGAACATCTGCAAATGTGGAAAGACACTCTTTCCACAAATAGCCCGGCCTGTTCAGGAAGCTACATCGGAAAGACCAACAAAACCACTGATCTTGCATTAAGTCTGTCTATCTGGTCGGCTTTCTTATCCGACGTAGCTGCCAAGCCGATAGTTGTCAATAAGGTTCAGCTTCCGCCGCTCAATGAAATGCTTTACGCAATGGGAAGGCTGGTAGGTCAGTGTAAAACGACCGTCCTGTCACACGGCGATGAAGGGTTGTGTAATTCCATTTTAGACAGTGCAGGCAGTAGAATCGCTTACGTTGACGTTGGTGAAGCCGGACGTCGGATAATCGGCGAACCGATAGCTAAACTGCTTCTGTGGTTTGCTGCTACCATGTCAGAAAAGGTCAAGTTTGAATACCAAATCATTGATGGCGTACCGACCATCGATTACCAGGTTAAGCTCCCTAAAGAAGTGCACGAGATAATCCTGAAAGCTAGAGATATTATCTTTAGTGAGATTGGCGATTCAATTGACATGCCTAGTCTATATGCATGTTGCATGATGTACCTGCTTCGGGAAATCCAGTGGATTTCAAGACGACAGCGGGATATTATGCTCGCTCCGCTCTTTGCCATGGCTATGGAAGCGGCTGGTGCCATGCTCGGGATTCTTGATGAACTCCCGGTCTTCACCAAATCGCAAAAAACACTTACAACCTTCATGGTCTAGTGTTTCCGTATCAACAACTTAAAATCTCTAAGGCGCATACCATCCGTTGGAATTGCGCCTTCTTTTTTTATATTATCTAATTTCTGAAGCCTCTCTGATTATCCCCTGATAATCTTCAAGCGAACGGTATATTAAATCCGGCTTAGACTTGGCTAATGTCTCATATGGAGTCGGTCCAGTAGATACCGCCACACTGACAGCGCCGATTTTCTTTGCGCTGACAATATCATGCGGCGAATCACCAATAATATGTACCTGCTTACCTTGCACAGATACGCCATATTCTTTATCAGCGCGGCGCAATACTTCTTCAACCAACTCAAAACGTTCGCGGCGATCCCCAGCAAATACCATTATCTCAAAATATTTCAATAAATTAAAAAAGCGAAGCTTATGTACGGCCTCATCCTCAGGATTGCCGGTAGAAATGGCCCGTAAAATTTTTCGCTTGCCAAGTTCCTCTAAGAAATTAAGTGCGCCAGGCAAAATTGAACCACCATTCTTATCAAGCCCGTCTTGAACACCTTTTACATAGCCGGCAAAAGCCTGGTCATACCGGGTAAGAACTTCAGCTTCAGAGAGTCCGGCATGGCTGAGAGCTTCAACCAGCACAGATGTAAACGGCTTCCCAAAAAAAGTAACTAGTGTGGTCTCATCCATAGTGACTCCGTAAACATCGCGAAACATATTTAACCAGGCAGGAACCTGATTACTATGCACATTAACAATCGTCCCGTCTATATCAATAATCCAAAGTTGATTCTGTTTTGTTTGCATATTTTTTTTAAATAATCTGCAAGATAGACCACACTGCGCGATCAACGCTGTCATTTAATATATATCCGTGTATCAAATTTGTATCACGATATTTTAGGCCACTTTCACGTAGATGCTGTAAAGCACTCCTGATGCGTCTTAAAATCTGCCGATTAAGAATATCTTTTTCTTTTTCTCCGGAAGTTCTAGATAGTAATCGCGCTACAAGCTCCTGAAAACTCGGTGGTAATATGAACAATGAAAGGTACGGCAATCCTTTTGCGGAGAGTGCTTTGAAAATATCTTTTGAGGTCTGCGCACAACCATCAATATAAAATAGCTTATTATTCCGAATAAGTTGCCAAAAGGTCTTATGGTCAATGCCTCGCCACTCGCCGTAAGTCGCGAATGCACTTAAAAATGCATTATTTGTCTGCATTTTTTTAAACTGTTTTTCGTTCAAAAAAATATAATCCACACCATTACGCTCTGTTGTTCTCCGCGGCCGTGAAGTAGTACGCACAAAACGCTGAATGCCCTTACGCTCCAATTTCAATCCAAGGGTCCCCTTGCCAACACCTGACGGTCCCGCAATATTTAAAAGTACATTTTTTCCGTGATTGTAGCGACACTCTGGTATTGATAATCGCTCAAGTAACCCTGGAATGCGTACGCTGGTAATTGACCGGCTGTATTTATGAGGAAATCGTGATCTAAAAATTAGCCGCAATGTCCTTTCCCACTCCTTTTCAAATCCCGATAGTTTTTTAATATCATTATCAGTCAATCTGAGTTTAGAAATTCTCGAATCTTTATGTAGACTCTTCATAAAAAATAATATAATATTTACACTAGGGTGTGACCATTTTCTCCCTTATACATTACCATTCATCAGCGTCAATGGATGATTACTCATCAGTTTACATCAAAAACTGTTGCCTAGTCAATAAGCTATGCTCATCACAATTAATATTATTTTTTTAGATGAATGCCGATCATTGATGACTTTTCATTGATAAATTGATTGTGAGTTAAAAAATTTATATGATGCCGGTATTTTTCCTGTTAGCTTCTAGCCAAACGCCTAGAAGTCTTTCACTACTTATAATTATTTATATAATTAAGTATTGACAGTTTATACTGGTTGTGCTATGATACTAAGTCAAATTAAATAGTAATTTCATGATTACTGATTTGATCAAAATAAGCACATTAAAATCAACTAAATAGAATACTCACCGTAACCATAGAATACTAAGGAGAACTCATGATAAACTTTTCTAACCACGGAGGACACTCGGTGATTGATAATCACACAGTGCCCTACTCGAGCTTGAAACCGCAGGACTTCGGTACGAACTGGCTATATCCAGATAAATGTCCTGATTGTCCAGCCCGACGATGGTGTTATGCCATATCCCCTGCTCCTGAGACTCAAGCAGAAAAAGTAGAGCAGTTAAAAACCATTTTTAGCTGTTATCTTCTGACTTATGAGAAAGCGGAAATTGAACCGCTACTCTTATGTCATGCTCCGCTTCCGACAGCCTTCGAGCAATTCTTTGCTGATCGCTACGGCAAACCATTTCAGGATTGCCGCCTCGTGATGCCGCAAAATGACTTTCCTGTCTTTCTTGAGGCAGCAACGTCCATTCAACCAGCTCATCTCGTCGGTGTTGAATTTGACCAACTACCCGCAAGATTTGTGGATTCCACACCAACGCTGCAGTGGGTGGCGAAGAATTATCCAACAATCATCAGAGTCATGTCGGTCCACTATCCAGAGATTGGCGGAGAAATTCTTCGACTCGGTCGGCAGGACGGAGAGCTGGAACGCACCCTCGATGTATACCGGCAACTTGGACCTGAGGCTTTCTGGATTGCGGTATGGGAAGCAACGCTTTCTTCACTCACTAGTGAAGTTGACATCCTCGGTCATGCTTTTGCCTGGCAAAAGCACCTGGATGCCTGTCCGGACACAGACGCCACGCAAAAGATAATCCAAGCCGTTGCTCAAAAAATGGCTCAACTGGGAATCATTGCCGACCTGAACGCGTCAGGAATGAAAAAAGGGAAGCATCGAGACAATCCTTACTTCCCTGCCCGCTGGATTCCGGTATTTCAGCAAGCAGGCGTTGGGTTTACCGCTGGAGACGACTCTCATAACCAGCGCCAGATCGGCAGAGGATTTGATGATCTACTGCAGTTCTGCTTAAGAAATGGCATCACTGAGCTTGTCCAAACATCTGGGCAGCGAAACAGTAGTGGCCGTCTTGAGTGGCAGCCGGTAAAACTCACAGGAGATGAATAATGACAACTACCCTTAAAACAGATTGGAATGAGACGCTAGTTGCTCTGCTTCACTCCCGTGCTGTGGATGCTCCTCCCACTTTTTTAGAAATGGCAGAAGCGATCCAGCGCGCTACAATGCGACAACTCGCGGATAGGATTGGTAGTAATCCTTGTCATCCTCACCTCATCTTTCTTAGTGGTCCGTCAGGTGCAGGCAAAGGAACAATCGTCCAGACACTGCTCTCACAATATGGATTTTCTCTTCTTACTCGCCATACTACACGGCCGCTCGGTCCTGGCGAGACGGATGGAAAACAATACTTGCACATCACTGAGAACAAATTTCAAAGTATGTTTTCCAATGGTGAATTCGTCGGCACACCGAGAAATCGCTACGGACAATGGCGCGGCCTATGTCGCTCCAATCTCCATAAAGCACTCTCAGGCGGCCGATGGGTCATGGAAGGTAGCGCAAAGACTCCACTTGATCTGCTGCAGGATGCAGATTCTAAGATCTCACAAGCCACCTGGATATCCATCTTTGTGCTTCCGCCAACATTTGAAGAGCTGGAAAAGCGGCTGCGGTCCAGGAACAGAGAAACAGATGGTGAAGAATTTATTGCTCGGCTTAGCATGAGCATTAAACACCTAAAGGAAGCTCTCACTGTACAGCATGTCGATCGACCAACCGTTGACGCATTTATCGTCAACCAGACGGACCAAAGCGAGATAGCAGCGCAGACGATTGCCAGTCTATTAAGTTGAATCGTGGTAGATCCTACAAAGATCTATAACATACCTCCATCATAACCGCGTAAGCGAACTTGATGGAGGTATTTTTATTATGGAATTTAAAGGAATCTCTCTGAGTTAGCTCACCCAACCGGAGAAATTTATTTTCTCCGATTTTATTTTTTATTCAATCATACGGCCTTGACATAAAACATAACATCTGTTAATGTATTATGAAGAATAATTTGCACAAGGGAGGAAACATTATGCTATCAATTGATGAATTGGACACTATTGCTAAAATAGCACAAAGTGTTGGATCAACTGTGCTGGAAATGCGTGATCAAATCCAAAATAGCACTATAACAAAGGGATTGCCGCATAACATAGCAACTAAAGCCGACACAGAAGCAGAGTGTTTATTGGTGATTGAACTGAAAAAACATTTCCCCAATATTGGCATTAATGGTGAGGAAGGAAGCCGTTTTTCGGGAACCGATGGAGTATTTCACATTGACCCGGTAGACGGCACAATAAATTATATTGCTGGTCTGGACTTTGGCATTTCCATCGGACTGGAGATTGACCAACAATTCGTCGCCGGTGTACTCTACTTCCCGATTACCAAGGTATGTCTCATGGGGGGACTGTCACTCGGGTCGTGGTGTAATGGCCAACAGCTCAAACCAATACCTACAAAACCCGAGCTACATCAATTAATTGTAGGATACGAATACAGTACATATCATACACGCGACAGAGATATTCTTACTGACCTATCGGTGCTCGCACCGGCTATTCGCTACACGTACCTGCTTGGGTGTACTACATTTGCCTGTCAACGAGTGATGTTAGGCAATCTACACGCCTTTATCAGCTCAGGAACAATGTCTGTAGACATTGCGGCGGCAGTGCCGATCCTGCAAGAAATAGGTGGTATTGCAACAACGCTCGATAATAAACCGATTATGGCAATAGATCAGCCACTACCTGTACTCCTCGCCCCAAATCAACACATACACCAATTACTTTTGAACCTTTTCGCCAGATAGTAACCCATCAGCTCAATTACTGTAAAGTGTCAGAGTTATGAATTAATTCTCCGGCACTTTTTTTATTTACCGATTGAACTATGATAATGTTCTCAATATAAGGAAAAAAAGACTTCATCTAATTTTTCTCATAATTACAATCTAATAGGCCTTGACATTTTCAGGCATATACTATTTAATTTAATGCAAACACCTAAGTATTTATTATTAATAAAAACGAAAATTAGATGCAAGCATTTATTATAGATAAAAACGATGACTGGGAAAAGACAAAGGGCTTAAAAAAAGTAGAAGTTCCTGAACCCAAACTTGATGAAAATAATAATCCGGAACACGCCCTCTGGACAATAGTCAAAGTATTACGGGCTGGAGTGTGCGGATCTGACAAGGGCATCTGGTTCAGGAAAGCTTTTAAGGATATGATTTTTGACTCCCTATCCAAAGAGGGCAAGGATCAGCGCATAATTGGCCATGAATTTTTTGGTGAGGTTATAACTACCGGCTCGCAAGTGGAAAACCAGTTTGGCATAAAAAAAGGCGACACGGTCAGTGCTGAATCTCATATTACCTGCGGCCAATGCTACCAGTGTTTGCATAATGAGCATCATGTCTGTACCAATGAAAAAATATTAGGCATTGGCATTAACGGCTGTTTTGCCAAATATATTTTAATACCGGCCTTGATCTTGCGGCCAACTAATCCTAAAATTGTCAGGCCGGAAATTGCCAGTATCCAGGAACCTTTCGGCAATGCCGTGCACGCTTCTACCCGCGTAGACCTAAAAAACAAGCGGGTTGCTGTTTTAGGCTGTGGACCGATCGGCTTAATGTGCATATTAATTGCCAAGGCTACCGGCGCTTCACAAATTACAGCCATTGACCCTAATGATCACAAGCTTAAACTGGCCCGGCAATTCGGAGCTGATCAGACAATACAAACAGTGCGCCAGCCTAATCAAGGGTATGATGAAAATGTTATAAAAAAAGTCACTGAAGCCACTGACGACATAGGAGCAGACGTTGTCCTGGAAATGACAGGCTATCCTTCTAGCCTGAACACTGCGGTTAAAGCAGTCAGGCGAGGCGGGCATATAATACTTTTCGGCCTGTGTTCAGGGGACATGACTATTAAAGATTTTGATCGCATGATCATCAGGGGTATTACCCTACATTCAATAATCGGACGACGCATATATGATAACTGGAAAACAACCAAGCAGCTGCTGGAAAATACTGCCAATAATGTCCAAAAACACTTGTGGGAAGGATTATTAAAAAATGGCCAGGGTACTATCCTGCCTTTTAGTAAAATAACCAGCGAAGATTTTGAAAAAGCTATGCTAAACAATCCTAAGGTAGTCTTAAATTTAGAAGAATAATATTTTAAAATAAATAATATGTTTAAATCATTAAAAAATACTATTAACCAGACAGCTAAAGAGATTAAAGACCAGGGCTTATGGAAAACCGAACGGGAAATTGGCTCGCCCCAGGGAGCGGTCATTAAAGTCAATGGCAAAGAGGTAATCAATTTCTGCGCTAATAATTATCTGGGTTTATCTAATAAGCCGGAAGTGGTGCAGGCAGCCAAAGATGGCCTTGATAAATATGGCTACGGCCTTTCTTCAGTGCGCTTTATTTGCGGCACCCAGGACCAACACCGTAAATTAGAAAAAACCACGGCAAAATATTTAAAAACAGACGGCGCCATCCTTTATTCATCCTGTTTTGACGCTAATGCCGGACTGTTTGAAACAATTTTAACCGCTGAAGACGCAATTATCTCAGATGCGCTTAACCACGCCAGTATTATTGACGGCGTCCGGCTATGTAAGGCTGAACGTTACCGCTTCCAGCATCATGATATGGCTGACTTGGAAGATAAACTGAAAGAAGCGCAAAAACAGCGTACTCGTCTGGTAGTAACTGACGGCGTCTTTAGTATGGATGGAGAGGTAGCCAAACTTAAAGAAATTTGCGACCTGGCCGATAAATATGACGCTGCCGTCATGGTTGACGACTCGCATGCCACCGGAGTGATCGGGCCCAATGGACGTGGTAGCATAGAAGCCACCGGCACTGAAGGTCGCGTGGATATTATAACCACTACTTTTGGCAAGGCTTTCGGCGGCGCCTCTGGCGGCGTAACTGCTGCTCGGCAAGAAATCGTAGACCTGCTGCGCCAGCGTTCCCGACCTTATCTTTTCTCTAACTCTGTCTCGCCTTCCATTGTCGCTACCACACAATACATTATTGACAATGCTGATGCCCTAAAACAAGCACGAGAAAAATTAGCAGCTAATACAAAAAAATTCAGGCAGGCCATGGCAGAAGCCGGCTTTACAACCAAAGGAGATGAACATCCTATTGTCCCCATCATGCTTGGCGACGCTAAAGTGGCAGCTAAGATGGCCGCTGATATCCTGGAAAAAGGAATTTACGTAATTGGCTTCTGGTTTCCAGTAGTGCCTAAGGATCAAGCCAGAATCCGCGTGCAATTATCCGCTGCGCATACTGACGAGCAAGTCCAGCAGGCCATTGATGCTTTTATAGACATTGGCAAACAAAACGGCGTAATTTAACTACCAATTACCCTTTCCGAGCCTGCGGTTTATGCAGGCTCTTATAATATATATGAAAAATATTCAAATAATAATACTGGCGGCCGGACGCGGCAAAAGAATGAACAATGGATCCTTACCTAAAGTATTAACATTGTTAAACAACAAGCCAATTATTAGTTATGTAACAGATACTATTAAAAAAACCGGCTACCCTCATAAACCCTTTATTGTAGTCGGACACCAGGCAGATAAGGTAAAAAAATATTTAGGTAAAAATTACATGTATGCACTTCAGTCAAAAAGACTGGGTACTGGCCATGCTGTTGCTTGTGTTAAAAATAAAATCAGCAGCAACAAAAAGCATATTCTAATCCTTTACGCCGATAAACCCTACATCAATCCCCTAACAATTAAACGACTGGCTACCCAACACACCCGAACAAAAGCTACTCTGACTATGGCCACCATTACCATGCTAAATTTTTCCGGCTGGAGAAAAAATTTTTATGACTTAGGTAGGGTAATTAGGAATAAACAAAATAATATTGTAAAAATTATAGAAACAAAAGACGCAACTGCTACAGAGAAAAAAATCAAGGAACTTAACCCAACCTATTTATGCTTTAATGCCCAGTGGCTCTGGAAAAACATTAATAAATTATCAAAAAATAATTCACAAAAAGAATATTATCTTACCGACTTAATCCATATGGCCTGCCAACAGGGGAAAAAAATATCTTCTGTATCAGCCCGGCCTATTGAAGGTCTGGGTATCAACACTAATGAACAGCTGGACCTGGCTGAATCAATTATAAAATAACTAATTATTAAACAATAATAAATTACCTTGCCTTGACAGTTAAGGCAAACTGCTTTAAGCTACTATAAATAATAAAAACAAATACGAAAAATGTTGCTTTACATAGAAAGATAGAGGCTGATTATGAAAACAGCTATCATGTTCACAGCCTACAATGATGCCCCAACCCTAGATACTATGATTACTGATGTTAAACAGATAATCAGTTCTGGTGACGATATCTGGGTTGTTAACGACGGCTCAACGGATAATACAGCTGACATAATTACACAGGAAAGTTGTGTTGCTGTAACTCTGCCAAACAATCAGGGTGTGGGTGCAGCTTATAAAGCTGGGTTTGAGGCTATACTGGCGCATGGCAGCTATGACTATGTTATAAAGATTGATGCTGACGGCCAACATCGACCAGAGTTCATCATCTCTTTACTGCACCTGCTACAGGCTACCGCTAGCATTGCTGTCTGCTCTCGTTTCCACCCAAAATCCCCTCAGGATGGCACCATGCTTGATCGAGTTATGCTTAATAACATGTTTGCCAGAGAATTAAGAAGCACTACCGGGATGATCATTACCGATGCACGGTCAGGTTTTTTCGCCGTTCCCATGAGCCTTATTGAGGTAATAACACCTCAATTGATTACCAAGGGATATGGTATTCCCATGGAAGTGGTATTGAGAATTTGGAAGAATGATGCGCAAGCTCTACGGCTTGAACTACCTCATCCCGCTCTTTACCGCGGTCATGGAAGTGACAGTCGTGCCCGGCAATATGATGGTGAAGGCCTAGACAAAAAACTAGCTCGCTTTATGGAAGCTTTTGCCGCTCTCATTGCCGTCTATGAAAACATAGGCATTTCTGCTCAGCATCTGATCCAAACCATGAACCGAGGGGTAACCCTGTAAGCACACTCCGCAGTATTGTACACTACGGGACTGCTACTCAATAGCAGTCCTTTTTTATTTTATCCCGTTAGAAACGGTAACTTTTGCAATTAATTAAAATTTACGTAAAATGATTTAAATTTAAACTAAATAAAACTTAAGAATTTCTTATATAGGATTATTTGAGTAAATAAATAACCAGTGGTAGACTATATTTACATTCACTGATTATAAAAATAAAGTACTATTATAGAAAGTAATTAGCAAATTTTATTGAGATTAAACTATTAACCCATTTGTCCGCCGAAGCGGACGCGAAGGCTGATAAAAAAATATGGCGGAATACATAGCAGACATACATGCCCACTCAAAATATTCTCGCGCTGTTTCTAAACAAATGACTTTGGAAACCATGGCCGAGTGGGCGGATAAAAAAGGTATACAAATAATTTCTTGTACGGATTTTACCTATCCGGCCTGGTTTAAGGAACTTAAAGAAAAACTTTCACTTCAGGATAATGGTTTGTATAAACTAAAAAAAGGAAAGCATGAAGCAGAATTTATGTTAACTACAGAAATTAGCTGTATTTATAAAAAAAATGATAAAACCCGGCGCGTCCATATTAATATCATTGCTCCTGACCTTGAAGTGGTAGAAAAAATTAATGCTAAATTAAATTTAATCGGTAATATTAAATCAGACGGACGCCCTATCTTAGGTTTAGATGTCAAAGAGCTGGCTAAGATTGTTTTAGAAATTTCTCCTGAAGCCCTGGTTTTCCCAGCTCATATCTGGACGCCTTGGTTTTCAATGTTCGGATCAGAGTCTGGCTTTGACAGCGTGGAAGAATGCTGGGAAGAAATGACACCGCATATTTATGCGGTGGAAACCGGGCTCTCCTCCGATCCATCCATGAACTGGCGGATTTCCCAGCTTGATCGCATGTCTATTGTATCTTTTTCTGATGCCCACTCTCCCAACAAACTGGGGCGTGAAGCCACTGTTTTTGAACTGGAGCAATTGAGCTATAAAAATATTATCCAAGCCCTTAAACAACAGGGTGACAATAAGAATAAAATCGCCCATACGGTTGAATTCTATCCTGAAGAAGGCCGCTATCACTGGGACGGCCACCGCAAATGCAATATCTGCTTATCCCCCGCTGAAACTAAAAAGAAAAAAGGTATCTGCCCTAAATGCAAAAAACCCCTGACCGTGGGCGTGTCCTACCGCGTAGATAAGCTGGCCGACCGGCCGGAAGGCTACCAGCCTGATAACCGTCCACCTTATAAATGCCTGGTGCCCCTACAGGAAATCATTGCCGACGCTTTTAACCAGGGTGTAAATACAAAAAAAGTAGTGGCAGAATATGATAATATGATTAATCAAGGCAAAAATGAATTTAACATTCTGCTCAACCTGCCGTTTGACGAACTAAAAACTATAACCTTGCCAAAAATAGCTGAAGGTGTTAAAAAAGTAAGAACAGGTGACATTGTTATTAAACCCGGCTATGACGGTGAATACGGCATAGTTAAAGTATTCAATAAAAAAGAACAAAAAATATCTGCTCATGGCCAGTCGCCATTATTTTAAATTATGGAATATTTAATAGTGTTAATCTTCGTACTAATTGCTTCAATCGCCTTCGCTATCCTGGCTTTATACACCTTGGTTATCCTTTTTTATACCAAGGTGCCCTTTGTCAGAACGCCTAACCGCGTCATTGCCATGGTCTTGGATGAAGCTAATATTAAACCCGGGGAAAACGTTTATGACCTGGGCTGCGGCGATGCCAGATTTTTAATTGAGGTGGAAAAAAGAACCGGGGCCAATACATTCGGTTTTGAAATCGCGCCCTGGGCTTACTTTTTAGCTAGATTAAACATCAAGCTGAAAAAATCAAAGACTGTCCTATATCATAAAAACTTTTACAAGCAGGATTTAAGCGGAGCCGACGTGGTATTCTGCTTTTTAATGGACAGTGTTATGCCGAAAGTTCAGGCCAAGCTTGAACAGGACCTAAAACCCGGTGCTCGGGTTATCAGCTTTGCTTTCGCTATCAAAGCCTGGCAGCCGGCTAAAATCATTGATTCAAAAAAATTCCATCCTAGAGCCAGTAAAATTTATATTTACCAAAGATAAGGAGGAGTGGCCGCCAGCCCAAGGCTGGTCCGCCTAGGGCGGAAGTGGTTGATCCATAATAGAAACATCGATGTATTATATATACATAATATTTAGTAAAAAATTAAATAAAAAATATATTGGTTTTACAAATAATGTTAATAGACGCCTAGAGCAACATAAATCAGGAAAGTCAAAATTTACCTCCAAAGCGAAAGATTGGAACTTAATATACTATGAAGCCTTTCTGACAAAAAAAGATGCATATTCCGAAGAAAAGTTTCTAAAGAGCGGCAAAGGAAGAGAAAGACTAAAATTCTTGTTATTTGATACAATGGAAACTATAGGAAAGTAATTATGGAAGGATGCCGGAGTGGTTGAACGGGCCGCTCTCGTCCCGTCATACGACGGGACGCCCCGGGTTTATCCCGGGGCGAAAACCAATACAATATTATGAACAATTACGTATATATACTATTACTCTCTAACAAATAATTATATACTGGATTTACCGATAAACTAAACCAAAGGCTTTTACAGCATAAAAATGGTAAAGTTGAATCTACAAAAAATCGACGTCCCCTAAAGTTGATTCATTATGAAGTTTACGCCAGAGAATCAGACGCTCGGCGACGTGAAAAATATTTAAAAACAACCGAAGGCAGGAGGTTCTTAAAACAACAAATCCGCGATTTATTACTTGATATCCAAAAGTAATCCCCAGAGCGGAGGAGTGGCCGAGTGGTTGAAGGCGCAGCTCTCGAAAAGCTGTATACCCGCAAGGGTATCAGAGGTTCGAATCCTCTCTCCTCCGCTCTGGATGACTACTTATACATTTAATAATATGAATGACTCTCGCCCCGTTACTAAATGGGACGCCCCTAGTTTATCCCGTGGCGAATCCCTCCCCCACCGATTTTAAAAAAGAATCTTGAGGAGTACAATACAATAAAATTGAACGACGAAATCCAGCCTAATGGCGGGACCACCCTCTCCGGATCGACAACTTTTTATCGGATGCGACCCGCCTGCCCTCCGAACCCTGAACTAGTTTCAGGGGAAGGGGGGAGTACCTTGCTTTGCGAAGTATGGCGGGAAAGCCCGAGTGTCATATAAAAGGTTTCTATTCGAAGATTTCGTCTGGGATTAAATTTCACGGATCCAAACAAGGTTTATTCACAGCCAAGTTGAAAATTAAGATTATAATACAAACAATAAAGTGGATAAAACAAAAAAAACATCATCAAAGCCAAAAAAAAAGTCCAGTATCCTAGTTAGAATTCTTTTGCTGGGTCTGATCGTGGTTGCCGGGTATTACGCGTACCAATTTTTCGTCATACCGCGATTAACCAAACTTGACGTCCCAACACAATCGTATCCCAGTCAAAGCGTATACTATCGATATTCGCTCCAATTAGGTATCCTTTCCTCCATCTTTGGTGGCAAGGATATGTCTATTTCCCAAATCATCGCTGAAGCTGGAAAAGACATGAAAAATATTAAATCAGCTGGCTTTGACGGAGTTAAGTTGAATTATCATTTCCAGAATAATAATTCCGTCGCTAACAAGATGGCTGTCCAAGCTGCAAAGCAAGGACTGTATCCCATAGGTTCGCTACAGGGAAGTTATGACATTCCGGCGGACCAGGCCTTTACGCCTAAAGAGATGTCGGAGTGGCAAAGTTATGTCAGAGACTCAGTCAGCGCCAATAAAAATATTATTTATTTTTGGGAAATATGGGGCGAACCCAGTCTCAATGAAAATAGGTACGGCTCACCGGCAGAATTTGTTCAGCTTCTCAAAGCTACTTATCCCATCGTCAAGAAAGCGAACCCCAATGCCAAAGTCGTTGTGACCCTTGGCGCCGAAGCAACTAATGGCTCAGATTTTGATGACCAGGTTCTGGCCTTGGGCGGCGGTGATTATTTTGATGATTTGAGCTTTCATCCGTATGCAGCTAATCCATACTTGCAGGAAGATCAAGTCAAGACAGCAATCGCCCATGAACAATCGCTGCTAGCAAAATATAATAATCGTTGGCCGCTGGTTATCAGTGAAATCGGCCAGCCAGCTAGCGAAGTGGGCGAAATGGAGCAGGCCAGATTGGCGGCGTTTCTTTATGCCGAGGCGGATACAAATAATATTCCCGTCACTTGGTTTTATTGGAGCGACACGCATCTGCTAAAAGATGAAATGACAGACGACGGATCTAATTGGGGCTTTATTCGATTTGATGGCACCGAGAGACCCATGCTTGAGGTAATTAAACCATTTTTGAAAAACGGAAATTAAAAGTAACAAGCCATTCTTTCATACATTACCAAACTCCGACCCTCGTGCCTCAAAATGACCACCGGAAAAATAATCAGAAAGCCCTATAATACTTGTATAATCCGGGTACTTAACCCGCCTGCCCGCCGAAACGTAAGTGAAGGAGGGAGTGGCCCGCCAAAAGAACTTAGTATCGGAGCCAACCTGAGTGCCTTAACATCGCTCAGGTTTTGCTATACATTAATTGCTCCTACATAAAATATCCTACATAAATTCTTGCGTAATTTGCTGAAATTCAATACCATTTAATATATAGACTCAGAATGGCCTATATTCGGATAGAAATAAGTTATTTGGTAATTCCCTCGGGCACTTGATAGGATCAATAATGACAGATAGAGAAGCAAACTATATAAATTTTACGTGAATTAATTTACTTATGTTAGATTTATTAAGGGTAAATAAATTTTTTGGCGAAAATGATGATTTTGAAGTTCTTAAAGATGTTAGCATTTCCGCCGAGAATGGGGAATTTGTATGTATTCTTGGCCCCAGTGGTTGTGGTAAAACTATTCTTCTTTATTTAATTGCTGGTTTTTTGAAACCAACGGAAGGCAAAATATTAATGGAAAACGCATCTATTTCGGAACCTAATTGTAACCGCATGATGATTTTTCAGAATTATGTTCTTTTTCCATGGAAAACGGTTTACAAAAATATTTTATTTGCTCTTGATAAATCAACACTGACTAATAGCGAAAAAGATGCCCTCATTGTGCGATATTTAGACATGATGGGACTTATCGCATTTAGAGACTGGTATCCTTATAAGCTTTCTGGTGGCATGCAACAGCGCGTTGCTTTGGCTAGGGCTTTAGTGGCAAATCCAAAGCTTTTGTTAATGGATGAGCCTTTTGCCGCTTTGGATTTACAGCATCGGAAATTTTTAAGAAAAAATTTGGAAACAATCTGGCAAAAAACCAAAAAAACAATAATCTTTGTCACCCACAGCCCCAATGAGGCGATCTCTTTGGCTGATAAAATTTACCTTCTGTCCGCTCGTCCGGCTGTAATAAAAAAAACATACCAAATAGATCTTCCTCGGCCGAGAGATTCACTGAATCCAGATTTTATCAAATTAAATATAGAAATTGAAAAAGATTTATCTGAAGAATTTGAAAAAGCAATAAAAAACCCTTTAATGGAAGAATCGTTGTTACATATATTAAATTTAACTAAGAAAGGAGAAATCTTATGAAAAGAAAAAGAGTATTTTATGGCATATTATTAATTTGTCTGGCTCTTTTGGTTGTTGCCTTGTTTTATTTTTGGCCCAACCCGTCCCCAGAAACCAATTTAATCAGATTCGGTTATATGCCGGGGAATATGAATGGCGCACCATTTTATATTGCTTTGGTTAAAGGTTTTTTTGATGAACATAATATTAAAATAGAAACTGTTCCGCTAAGTTCCGGCAGTGAGGTAAAACAGGCGATTTCCGCAGGGCAGATTGACATCGCTTTTGCTGGCGCTTCTAACTTTCTTATCCCGATTTCCAAAGGTGTTCCGATTAAAGTCATAGCACCTATGTCTTTTACCCATACTTACCTTTATGTCAGGCCAGATAACAATACAAGAACATTCAAAGACCTTGAGGGAAAGTCAATTGCCATTTCTCCGGGTGGGATCAATGAGTATGAAATCAGACGCATTCTTAAAAAAGAAAAAATAGACATCAGTGAAATAAATTTTGTCAATATTATCGATAAAATAAACAGACCTATTGCTTTAATGGAGAAAAAGATAGTTGATGCTGTTCCAATAGATTATGAGGATTTGGCAAAATATTCGGAGCTTGACGCTGTTCCCTTGGAAGAATGGGAGACAAAAGGATATGACAACCGCTATAAGCTTGATACCGTTATAGTCGTTAATGAAGAGTTTAAGCGTGCCCACCCGCTTTTGGTGGAACAATTTATTGATGGCCTTATTGATGGTCATAGATTTATGAAATTAAACCCTGAAGAGTCCGCGGCGACAGTTTCTTCGTACATTGAAACAGATACCAGCGGCGCGCTTGTATACGTGCCAGAAAATTTAAACGCAATGTGGGAAAACAAGATACTAACATTCACCCTATGGGATGACCCAACGGTTTTGATTGAAATGGCAGAAATAGCCGTAGAAATTGGACAGATAGACTCAAATCTTACTTTGGATCAAATTTACGACCTAAGTTTTGAAAAAAAGCTAAAAGATGCTCAAAATGAAATCTATTCGACTAATTAGACCAATCGCCTTAGGATCAATACCTTTTTTGATTATTTTAATTTTTTGGTATATTTTTTATTATTTTAATCAAAATGTGGGATGGTTATTTCCTTCTCCTATTGAAACCTTCTCATCTTTTTTGCAATTAATTGTAGACGGAACACTTCCGGATTTAATATTAAAAAGTTTGTTGAATCTAATACCCCCATTTATCTTGGCAATGATTTGTGCTGTGGTTTTCGGGACTATAATGGGAATCAACAGGACCATTTATAAGATTTTTCATCCAATTTTATCAGCAATTTACCCGATTCCATCATTAGCGTGGCTACCTTTTATAATATTATTTTTAGGATTTACGAGAGAAGCTATTTGGTTTGTCATTTTTATCTCCAGCTTTGTGAGGATTATATACAATGTTATCAGCGGCGTTCAAAACATTAATATCGAATATGTTTTGGCTGCAAAAAATTTAGGTTTCAATAAACTTAAAATAGTATTGGGTGTAATTCTGCCGTGTGCCTTTCCTCAGATTATCACTGGGTTAAAACTCGGTTTTGGTTCGGCATGGAGATCTTTGATAGGTGCAGAAATGTTGGTAGTAATGTTGGGAGGTTTGGGAAAATTTATTTGGATGTCTCAATGGTATTTTGATTTTGATAAAGTAATAGTGGGTATAATAGTAATATCCTTGATAAGTATTTTTATAGAAGAAATAATATTCAAAAGATTAGAAAAAAACACTTTAGTCAAATGGGGATTTATTCGTGAAGAATATAAAATTTAAAAAATGCAACATAGAGATTAGTCCTTGCAACAATTGGCTTAGTAATTGTAATGATAATCCTAATCTTAGTGACCTATTAAGTTAATACATAAATAATTATTAATAACAAAAAAAGACAATAGCTTCATCAGATATATATCAAAGTGGCTCTCGACCCACGTGCCCCAAAACGCCTTCTGGAAAAATGATCGAAATACCCTTACAATACTTATATAACTTGGATACTTAACCCGCCTCCGCCAAGGCTACGGCGGGCAGGCCCGAGTGGCCCGCCAAAAAATAGTTAAAAAGATATGAATCTATCAAAACTAATCTCAAACATGCCTGACGAAAACCAGCTGGTCAACAAAGCCCGGCCATACAGCAACCACTCGGTTTTTTTCAAAAAAAATTACACAGCAGAAGAACGAGCTGCCACTTTGGAAAAAGTCGGTTTAAATGTTTTCTTTTTCCCGTCGGAAATGATTACCGGCTGTGACATGCTGTCTGACTCCGGCACCACAACTATGACTAATGAGCAGTGGGCCGCGCTTTTCCGCGGAGATGAGGCTTACGGCTCTAATAAAGGATATTTTCTATTGATAAACCGGATTAAGGAAACTTTCGGGCCGGAATTTTTTAATGATCCAACTTTAAATAAACCCAATGCCTTTATATTTCATCAGGGCAGAGCTTGCGAAGACGCTCTTTTTTCTTTGCTTGGGAAAACAGGTGCTGGACTCATTATCCCGAGTAATGGACATTTTGACACGACCCAGGCCAATATTGAGGCTAACAATATCAAGGCCGTGAATCTTTTTTCCGAGGAACTGCACAATGAAGCTTCCAACTCCCATTTCAAAGGCAACATGGACATAGCTAAACTAAAAAATTTACTGGATGAAAAAAAAGAAAAAATTCCCCTAATTTACTTGACCATAACCAACAATACCGGAGGGGGCCAGCCAGTGTCCATGGCTAATATCAAAGAAGTGGCGGATTTAGTCCATCACTACAATATCCCACTATTTTTTGATGCGTGCCGGTTTGCAGAAAACGCCTGGTTTATCCATGAATACGAACCAGACTGGCAAACCAAAGATATTAAAGATATTGTCAAACAGATGTTCTCTTATGTGGATGGCTTTACAATAAGTTTTAAAAAAGACGGACTGACCAATATGGGCGGCGGGCTGTTCTTAAAAAACAACGGGCTGTTCTTAAAAAAATATCCAACTTTTCCCGATACTCTATTAAACTATCAGATTATAAAAGAAGGGCACCCCACTTATGGCGGACTATCCGGCCGCAGCATTATGACTTTGGTCAGCGGCCTCAAAACAGTAACTAAACAGGAGTATTTAACGCATCGCATCAGCCAGGTGCAAGAATTTGGGCAAACTATGCATGAACAGGGATTGCCAATTGTCATGCCAGTTGGTGGTCATGCTGTTTACCTTGATATTAATAAGTTCTTCACTGGCACAGCCATGAAACCTGAAGACTTTGGCGGCATATCCTTAACAGCAATTTTACTCGCAGCCTATGGCCACCGTGCCTGCGAACTAGGCTATTTTGCTTTTGGTTCATATAATAAAAAAACTAAAAAGGAAATTTTTCCTGAAGTAAATTATATAAGATTCGCCATCCCCAGATTAAAATACGAAAAGCAGGATCTGGATTCGGTTGCCGAAGCCATGCTGTTGCTGTACAAAAATAAAGATAAAATTCCGCCAATTAATGTGACTTATGGCCGTGATTTGCCGCTGCGCCATTTTAAGGCGCGGTTTGAATTTAATGAGTGATAATTTAAATTTTTTCAAATTAAAAATAGGCTGTCTCTTTTAATAAGACAGCCTATAATCAAACAGTGCTTCTACTCAACCCTGGCCCTTAAATGATAACCAGGCGTTTTCCAATGTTCAGGAATCCTGTGACGCTCGCCTTCTGGCAAGGCTCTTGCGCCTAATCTCTGTAGTGTCACATAGTCAACTCCTAGCTTCTTACCAGCTGGATTAAGGTTAAGAGCACTTATATACGCCCTAAACACCTCTTTGTGAGTCATGCCAGGTGGAGCATAACTAGTGGTGCCAAAACTACATACCTCGGGATCCTCAGCAATCGGATCAGCCACCACCATGCGTCCGCTATCCAAAGCTTGCTCGCCGAATTTAGTTCCTGGCAGCGGCATGAAATTAAAGACTGTCATGCCTACTTCCAGCCGGCTGTTGCGAAAAACGCTTAAGAACCTCGCAACATTTTCTAAAAAAGTCGTTTGCAGAGCCTCTTTAGTATGCAGAGGCACCCCCACAATTACGCCCATGGTAACGTATTTCAAGCGATCCGGCGCTTCACTGGCAATCAACTGCATCAGCCCAAGCTGCGTAAGGGTGTCATCAAGCTTGTCGTATAATCTGTCCCTGGTTAAATCTTCCAAGGGTGCGTATAGGCTTTCACATCTGTCGAAAACTGGCTCTTTTATCTGATCCCAGTATTTCGACAAAAGGCTTAACTGCAGACCATTACCATACTCCAGCCTAAACCCGTAGCTGTTGACTCTCTCCATTATCCGGACAAAACCTTCCACTCCCAGATGATTAATTAGATCAAGAAGATTGTCATCCATAATGGCTATAGTCTGAACACCCATCCGTTTGTACATCTCCAGTTCTGACTCCAAGGTTACCATGTCCTTCCAAACAAGATACCGCTCACGGCACCCCGTTGTACAGTAGCCACAAGCGTGTGGACAACCGATAGTGATTGACATGTGGACAAAACGGCCGAACGGCGAACTGGGCTGGCCTTCGCCAGAACCGATAAAATGGTCCAGTGATTCTGGGCAGATGTACCTGGGCAACGGAAAATTCCTGACCCCGCTTATTACTTCTGGCAATAGTGATCGTTCCTCAACTCTGGTTTCCCGGCCTTGGTCATCAAACACGCTGACTCCGAACGGCTCGCCGACCCCCCGAATCCGCCACGATAAATATGCGGGCAGGGAATCATACACATGGCCCCTAAACACAACCGTGTTTCTGTTGTCTGCGGCATTGGTGTATACCTGCTCCACTCGCTTGGTGAAAACATCACGGCCGCCGATCCAGATCTCCGTATCCGGCCACAACGCCCTTGCCTTAGCTATATGATCAGCTACTACTTTTCTGCTCATGGCAAAATTGTTAGTAAAACCAATCACGTCAGCGCTATCCAAGATATTAGTCACATCGTCAATGAAAATTCCCGAATAAACCTTGCGCAGAGGTTCATCCAAATAGGTAAGCGCTAAGATACCGTACTGGACCTCGCTTACAGTTCCGTTTACAGGATCACGCAGATCCAACTGAACAACTTCAAAGGGAATATCTGTAGATTTTGAAAAGTCTTGAATAATCCCTTGCAGCTGTGCTAAGGTTGGTTCAGGTGTCAATGTTCTGTTGGGTGAATACAAGCTTTTTGTTTCAGCACCATATAGCATGGGCTGCGCACAACGAATCAATACTATTTTCCAGACCTTCACTTTAAGCTCCTTGTTAATTGTAATGAACAATTTCTTTTTTAACGGCTAACAATATCATGAAGTTTAATAATAGTCAAAGTGTTGACACTGTTTGACAACAGTAATATACTTAACTTATGAAAAATACGTCAATAATTAATGAAAAGGAAAAAAGAGTTTTAACAGGTCTATATAAGCTAAAAAAAGGGTTTGTCAGCCAAATTGCCAAAGAAACCCTTATTAATCGCACTACCCTCTACCCCCTCCTGGATAAACTCCTGGCCAAAGGGCTTGTTTCCAAACACACCATTGAGGGTAAAGTAGCTTACCAGCCAATTTCTCTAAATGATTTTAAAAACTGGGTCAAAAGAACAGAGCAGGATACAAAAAAACAAGCCCAAGAACTTGTCAATTGGGCCGAATCGCAAAAAATATCAACTAAAAATTCACTCTTATCGGATATTAAATACTATGAGGGGTTTGATGGTGTTAAAAACCTTTATGCCGATACTTGGCGTAATAATAAAGATAAGATAATTTATGCCATTACTGATTATAAAAAGGCTTATGAAGTTATGCGTGATTTCTTCAGAAAAGAATATTTTCAAACCAGAGTTGATCATGGTGTACGGGTAAAAAATTTAATCCCCGAAAGTGAAGAGGGTAGGCAGGACCTAAAAGAAGCTAAAGAAATGCTTAGACAAATGAAATTTATTCCCCTGCTTAAAGATTTTGGTATTGAAATCAACATTTATGATGCTAAAGTAGTAATCATTGCTTTTGACAGCCGGAATCCATCCGGTATTCTGATAAAAAATGAGATAATTTCCAGGGCTTTTAAAAACATTTTTGAACATTTATGGAAAAATACTAGACAAATTAAATCTAAATAATAAACATCATCCAAAATCCTATGGCAAATAACGTAATCAAAGCTAATCCCCCAAAACTCCCCCAAAACGCCAAACAAGTTTTCAAAGGCCAAATCTTTGAAACTTGGCAGTGGGAACAAACCATGTACGATAGCAGTACAAAAACTTTTGAAATGCTAAAACGCCCTGATACTGCACAAGTTATTCCTATAGTCGGAGACAAAATACTTATCCAAATACAAGAACAACCTACTAAGCCCAAACCCTTCACTTCCCTGCCTGGCGGCCGGTGTGATAAAAACGAAGACCCTTTAATTGCGGCTAAACGTGAACTTTTAGAAGAAACTGGTTATATTTCTGACAATTGGGTGCTATGGAAAAAGCAGGATCCAGTCAGTAAAATAATTTGGACTGTTTATACTTACATTGCCCGTAACTGTACTCAAAAACAGAGGCCAAAATTAGATGCTGGCGAGAAAATTACTACTAAATTAATCAGCTTTGATGATTTCTTAATGCTGTCTGAAGACCCATCTTTTTATGAAAAAGAATTGGCTGGAATATTGATGCGAGCTCGATTTGATAAAAAATTTAAGCAGGAATTTTATTCTTTATTATTTAAATAATTCATACTATGGCAATAATAAAAGAAATTCAAAATCGCCGCAGCGTACGCGATTTCAAGCTGGATAAGATTGAAAATTTTAAAGTAGCTGAAATACTTCAGGCTGCCCAATTCGCCCCGACCTCGCGGAATAATCAGGCAACCGAATTTATCACGGTAATAAACCAGGACACAAAAAAGCTAATTCATGAGGCAACTGAAAAAAAACAGGATTTTGTACTATCCGCCCCTTTACTTATAATTCCAGTTACGGATCCTGATAAAACCTCTCATCCAGTACCGGACCTCTCACTGGCCAGCGCACATATATTTCTGCAAGCAGAGCATCTGGGCCTAGGAGCTGTCTGGAAAAATTTAAGAAAACCACCTGCTGATGCAATTAAAAAAATTCTAAATGCTCCTGAATCCTTTATCTTGATAAATATTATTCCGGTCGGTTATCCAGCTATTAATCCAGCTCCCCATAATGATACAGAGACTGACCAACACCGCTTGCATACTGAAAAATGGTAATTATTAATTAAAATATATGGACAAGAAAAAAATTACACTTCATAGTTTCCTGCATTCACTCGGCGTGGTCATTTATATTGCCCTGGTGTCTTTACTCATGACTAATTCAGAAAAGATATTTGGCGAGATGGCTGATTTTTGGGGACCGCTGGCCATGCTCTTACTCTTCACTGTTTCTGCGGCTGTTACCGGCTTACTAGTTTTTGGCCGGCCGGTTTATCTTTTCCTGCAAGGTATGAAAAAAGAAGCTATCCAGTTTACTTTTTACACTCTGGGTTTTCTTATTGCTGAGTCGCTGGTTGTGTTTATAATTTTATTTGCAGTCCGGTAATAGTTTTCTCTAAAATAAAATACCCCATAATCTTGCTAAGATATATTTGGGGTATTATTGTTAGGAGCTTTTCAGGACTAGAGGGATGACACTATCCCGATGGTAGGGAATTACATCTTTTTCATGCAAGTCATCAATCGGGACCCAAGTACCGGCCGAACCGTCCTCAACCTCAACTATAAATACCAGATGCATTGTATGTCCCCGCTGGCCTTCATCCGGATTGTTATAGAAATCCACAAAACGGAAAGTCAATATCCTGGCTTTAAATTCATTATCAGCCAGACGAGACATGGCGGTATCTATGCTTTCCCCTACACGTAGAATTGTACCCGGACAATGCCAAAGACTAGGGAATGTTTCTTCTGGCCCACGCTGTATTAATAATACTTCCTGTTGACAGTTGGTAGGATTTACACGGACAACTACCGCTTCTATAGCTACACTAACCGAAATCCTGGCTAGCGCATTGAAAAACTCATGTGAATACCTTTGCCCCGGATCCACTTGATCTAAAAGGGATATCAGCTCATCATAAGGCACCCCGCCATTTTCAGGACTCATAAATTACCTCTTTTCTCCTTTTCTATAATATCAATAGAAATTATTGAATGTGCATTTCCATACATGATAACAAAATTAAAGTGCCTTGTCAAGGCTAACCAATAGTACTGTAAATTATCATCTGATATAATTAAACTATGCTAAAAATAATCTTAGCCTCAACTTCACCCCAAAGAAAAAAGCTGTTCAAACAGCTTGGCTTGCCATTTATTACCAGGGCAAGCGATTTTAAGGAAAACTTATCACTAAAAATAGCACCCCATAAAATGGCTCACCAATTTTCATTGGGTAAAGCTATGTCAGTGGCAATAAATGAAAAAAATGCCATTATCATTGGCGCCGATACAATTGTGGCCTGTAAAAACCAAATCCTGGGCAAGCCAAAAACCAGCGCCCGTGCCAAAAAAATGCTAAAAACCATCAGTGGCAAAATAGTATCTATTATCACCGGCTATACCATTATTAATACTAAAACCAAAAAAATAATCACCCGCTCGGTAGAAACAAAAGCGCAGATAAAAAAACTTACAGCTAAGGAAATTTCTGATTATGTAAAAACCGGCGAACCGCTGGATAAAGCCGGAGCTTTTGCTATTCAGGGCCGTGGCGCCGTAATCGTAAAAAAAATTAATGGTGATTATAATAACGTGATTGGCCTGCCTTTATTCTCATTGGCAGAATCATTAAAAAAAATGTAAACTAATATCATGACAGCTATGAAGGCAATAGTAATTTATCATACCAAGCACGGCTCAACTAAATTGTATGCCGAGTGGATAAAACAAGCGGCCGGTAATATTGATATTGCCAGGCTGGAACAGGCTGATTCGCTTATTAATAATTATGATGTCATTGTCATTGCCAGCCGCACTTATATGGGCCGCATTGCTGCCTCGTCCTTTTTACGGAAAAAATGGGATATATTAAAAAATAAAAAACTATATCTGGTTGTAGTCGGCATGGCACCCCAGGAAGACGAGGCTAGCCAAAAATCTTTTAACATGATTCCGGAAGAAATACGCGATCATCTTGGTGGTTATCTCAAAGCCCCGGGGAAAATTGGTTTTGAAGGCCTTAAGTTTTACGAAAAACTTATCCTAAAGAAATTCAAAACAAAAGAAGAAGACAAAACAGATAAAAAATACATTGAGCCAGTGGTTAAGTGGCTCCAAGATAACTTGGCTAAATAAATTACACTTATACTTGCGAATTGCTAATCGCAATTTTTTTTATCCTCAAAAATGCATACAATACCAGCGCTCCTGCCAGTAAAATAGCAGATATCCTAAAAGCTATATTAATATCATACAGATCCGCCAGCCAGCCAATAAATGGCGCTCCAATAACAATGCCCAACTCACCACAAAAACTCCACAGCGAAACCATAGTCGCCCTTTTTGATGAGTCCACACCTTCATTAAGCATGGCGTTGATAACTGTGTGGCGAATGCCAAATAACAACGCTGGTAAAGCATAAAACAAAGCAGCCAGATATAACGGCATAAAAGTACCAATGAAAAACAAGGCTGGTCCACCCAAACCAATAATTATCAGCATCCTTTTCCGGCCAATTTTTAATCCAATCTCATGGCCATAAAATTCTCCCAAAGCTATAAGCGCTGTAACAGCTGCCGTAGCATAGCCAATGACTTCAATTGGTACTTGTTTGAATTCGAGAAATAACGCTCCCATCATCAGCAGGTTTTCCCCAAAGCCAAAGATTACAAAAGCTGAAGCTAAAAGTAAAGCAAAATTCCGGATAGAAAATGCAAACTTGGCTGTGCCAAGCATATGCTTAAACACATTTTTATGCCTTTCTTTTTTATAAACAGGCTCTTTCAAAAATAAAACAAAAACTGTCGCGATTATCAGCGGTATAAATGTTAAATAAATCGGAAGCTTTAAATTGCTCACTGCTAAATGCCCACCAACCAGAGAGCCAATAGTTGCACCAATCGCCCACATAGCATAAAACGTGCCAATAGTTTTTTCGTATTTTTTCTCCTGCCCCTTTTCTTTTAATGAATCATAAATTATGGCACTATCCGCACCGCTGACCATACTACGGCCAAAAGAAGTCAGGACAGCGAAAATAATAAACATCAGCATGCTCCCCCCGATAGCTAAAAATATCAAACCCAGAATGGCAATAATATTACCCAGCACAATGGTTTTTTTTCGGCCAAATAGGTCAGCCAAAGCACCAGACGGCACTTCAAACAGAACTATACCCAAAGCTTCTATTGAATAAATTAGAGCGACGTTGGTTAATGAAAATAAACTTTCTTCATAGTACAGAGCTACTATCGGCAGGAAGAATAATATCCCGCCAAAAATAAATGACCAGTACATTAAACTGACATTTCGTGGTCTAGTTGTGGTGGTTTGTGACATATTAATACTTATTGTAGCATAAATGTCTTTTTAACCGCCCTTCTCCGCATACGTCTGGTAAAAAGTAAACAAAGCATCTCCCCCATCCTTATGAAGGGGGGGTTCAAGGAGGGGAAGAACTAGCTAGTTAATAAAAATCAATAAAGTCAGCCGAGGGGGAGGATTTTATTGACTTCTCCCCCATAATTATGTAAGATTGGGGAATTACTAAAAAAACAAAAAGCGATTACTTAATAACTAAGATCTAGTAAACCCAGAATCCAAGGAGGATATAAATGGATTCACGCTATCAGAAATTCGCCAGCCAGCTGGTAGACTATTCTACCAAAGTCAACCAGCCATTGCATTCTGGCCAGGCTGATTTATAATACAGGCAGGCAGAATATTAACAGGGATAAAATAATGGAAAAAAAGAAATTTCTCTTCGTATCTGAGGGTGCGCTGATTTCTGATATTGCCTGGCAGGTCAGCAAAGAGGGTCATGATGTTAAATACTGCATTGAAAACAAAATGGAAACGGACAATGCTGACGGTTTTGTGCCCAAAACTGAAAATTGGAGAAATGACATTACTTGGGCGGATATTATAATTTTTGATGATGTCTTGGGTTATGGCGCCAAAGCGCAGAAACTGCGCCAGCAAGGCAAAAAAGTAATCGGCGGCACTCCTTATACTGACCGGCTGGAGGACGAAAGGTCTTTTGGGCAGGAAGAGCTGAAAAAGCACGGGGTCAGCATCCTTTCTTATCATGAATTCTCTGATTTTGACGCCGCTATAGAATTCGTCAAACAAAATCCGGACGAATACGTAATCAAGCCGTCGGGCGAAGCGCAAAATCTGAAAAATCTGCTGTTCGTGGGCATGGAAAAAGACGGAGCTGACGTGGTGCGCGTGCTGGAAGCTTATCGCCGCGTCTGGTCAAAAAAAATTAAAGTCTTCCAATTGCAGAAAAAAGTCACTGGGGTGGAAGTGGCTGTCGGCGCCTTTTTTAACGGCCATGAATTTATTTATCCGGTCAATATTAATTTTGAACATAAAAAACTTTTTCCCCATAACATTGGCCCGGCTACCGGTGAAATGGGCAGCAGTACTTTCTGGAGCGGACCCAATAAAATATACAACCAAACGCTTAAAAAAATAGAAAAAAAGCTGGCCCAGGAAAGATACGTCGGCTATATTGACCTGAACTGCATAGTCAATGGCAACGGCATTTACCCATTGGAATTCACCGCCCGTTTTGGCTATCCAACAATAAGTATCCAGCAAGACAGCATGATTACGCCGATCGGCGAATTTCTCTATGAATTAGCTGCGGGTGACGATCCCTACCTTAAAACTAAAAAAGGATTTCACGTTGGTATCCGGTTAGTTGTCCCACCATACCCCTACCACGACAGAAAAACATTTGAAGTTTATTCCAAAGACGCGGTCATAGTTTTCAAAGGCAAAAACCTGGAAGGTGTCCATATAGAAGACGTTAAGCTGGTCAATGGCGAGTGGACTTTAACCGGCTCGGCTGGTGTTGCCCTGATAGTTACCGGTTCCGGCCTGACCATGAAACAAGCTCAGGATCAAGCGTATAATAGGATAAAAAATATCCTTATCCCCAACATGTATTACCGTACCGATATCGGCGACCGCTGGTTTGAGGATTCGGATAAACTACACTCCTGGGGCTATTTGCGGGAAAATTAAATTATTAATAGAAAAAGCCCCACACGTATCATAAGTAGATAGGCGGGGCTATATTATCGGCGTTTAGCCACGGGTAATTACGGCTCGGGATCTAACAGCTGATCATCGGGGAGTACTTTTGATTTCTCAATGTACTCAATCCAATAGACAGCCTTATCGCCTGGACTGAAATCAACCGCCCGGCTCATGCGGAGAAGAATGTATTCACCAACTTCACCACTCTCGATTCCTGATTTCTCCAGAACCTTAGTAAAAATCTCCCGTAATGTCATCCCCTTATAGATCTTACCTTGATCATAATAGTTGATCCTCAGGCAAGTAGTACGTACATCTAACGGATCCTTGATCCGCTCGTCAATCCGGCTTATCTTATAGAGCAGGTCACCGCTGCCACTGGCAACAGTATTATCGCCAGAGCCAAGCAAGTACCCTGCCGCAAACCAGCCAAGCTGTGCTTCAGCCTGCGGTGTCAGACACGCAATCATAATGATTGCCACCAAAATCAAACTCAACTTCTTCATCACAAAAACCTCCCGATGTTGATATTGATGATTTATGAATGGAAAACAACTATTTTATTAACTAAGTATCATATACCCTTCTACCCAAATTGTCAAGGGGTGATTATTGATATTCCACTAAATTAAAGGTAATATTGACTTAGATTAATAAATAATTACAAAACTATGGATGAACAAAATAAGTTAAAAAAATCCCCTGTTATCTGGATTATCGTGGTAATAGTTTTAATCGGCGCAGCTGTGGGAGTATACTTTTTCATGAGCAGTGATGAAGAAGCCAGTACTAACACTAACACTACAACTAATGCTAATAAAGTCACGGTAAATGTCAATACTAATACTCAAACATCGGATGATACAACTAATTTTGTTGACAAGATAAAACCTCCTGCCGCCCAGGCTACCACCTTTGCTGAGTATGAACCGGTTAATGTTAATGTTGATCCTCAGGTACAAACCGTCACTCTGGCTGCTAATTTTTCTAATATACACAACCTTGATCAAATTTCTTTTCTTGTTGATAATGAATCAACCAAGAAAATACTCGAAGACAACCAATTTCTTGTGCGCCCTGGCTGGCATGATGAATTTTATTCTCTGTATGAGGGTCATCGCTATAATTACACACCCAGCTTCATTACCGTGGATTCCCTTTTACACAATTACCACTTGCTGTTTGACCACCTCCTGAAAAAAGCTGAAGAAAATTATTTAATTGATAAATTAAAAGAGCTTAATGCCACCATGCTAGCCGCGTCCCAGGAACAATATAATGAACTGAAAAACACGGACTGGGAAAATGCCGCTAAAAGGAATGTAGCTTTTTTTACAGTGGCCAGCGTTCTTTTGGATGACAGTGTATCTATACCAAGTATAGTGCAATCAGAAGTACAGCAGGAACTTAACCTTATATCAGCTAAAGGGGGCATTAGCGAAGCAATAGTTATTAATATTGGCGAAGAGGCAGGTCTGCAATTGCCCACGCCCCAGGGAGTATTGTCGGTGGAATTATTAAAAGAAGATTATTCACAATACATCCCCCGTGGGCACTATGACCGCACTGAAGAATTGTCAGCCTATTTCAAGTCAATGATGTGGCTTGGTCGCATGACTTTCCGTCTAAAGAGTGCGGATGAAACCGCTTCCGCCGCGCTCATTACTCAAGCACTCCTGGACAACAGCCGCTCCTCACTCTGGGATGCTATTTACGAACCAACCAACTTTTTTGTGGGTAAAAGCGATGATATTACTTATTACGACCTAAAAAGTCTGCTTATCAATGCTTATGGTGAAAATCCCACTTCCTTGGAATTGTCCCAGAACACCACGGCCTTTGAGGCGTTCCATGAAGCTGCCCGCCAGTTGGACCCGCCGCAGATAAATTCAATACCAATTTTTGAATCTTCTGTACAACCTGACCGAGAAAAAGAAATTCAAGGTTTCCGCTTTATGGGCCAGCGCTTTACAGTTGACGCCTCAATCATGCAGCGCCTGGTCTGCCGCGATGTCGGCAACAAACGCGGCACCCTGGATTGCGGCGGCAGCGTACCTGATTCACGCATGCTGCCCAAAGGCCTGGATATTGCCGCGGCCATGGGCTCAGCAGAAGCGTATGATATCCTGAATTCTTACGGAGAAACAGAATACTTTCGCTATCCGGAAAATATGAAACTGCTGCAGGACTATACTAGTGAATTAGATACCTCAATATGGACTCAAAATATTTATTGGGGCTGGATGTATGCTTTAAAACCATTAACTGTTGCAGTTGGCGATGGTTATCCGGAATTTATGCAAAATTCGGCCTGGATACGAAAAGACCTGAATTCATACCTGGGCAGCTGGACTGAATTAAAACACGATACCATTCTTTATGCTAAACAGGTATATGCTGAACTAGGCGCCGGGCCGCCTCCTCAATACGATGACCGGGGCTATGTTGAACCGCAGCCGGAAGTCTTTGCCCGCCTGGCCGCCCTGACAAAAATGACCCGTGAAGGGTTAACCATCAGGGATCTAATTTCCGATAACATGAAAAGTAATCTGGAAAAAATGGAAACCCTGGCTACCTCCCTCACAACAATCGCGGAAAAAGAACTGAACAATGAATCGCGGACCGACGAAGAATACGAGATGATCCGCTCCTATGGAGGACAACTTGAACATTTTTGGCTGGAAGTACACCAAGACGACATGGATCAAAGTGGACAAACGCAGGATGAATATCTACACAATAACCCTGCCGCCCTGGTGGCTGACGTGGCCACTGATCCCAATGGCAGCGTATTGGAAGAGGCTATCGGAAAAATCGACACCATTTACGTGGTAGTTGAAGTAGAGGGAGTAGTGAAAGTCGCTCAAGGTGGAATTTTCTCTTATTACGAATTCCCCTGGCCAATGTCAGATCGTTTAACTGACCAAAAATGGCGTGATTTACTCAATTCAGAAAATAGACCTGATCGCCCGGACTGGACTAATTCATTTCTTATTAGTGACTAATATATGGTCAAGTTTTTTATTCCAATAACGGTATTTGCAGGCACCCTGGCTTTACTGTGCTCCACAATCTCCTATGCTAATGCTGATTTATCTAAAAATACTTTAGGGAATTTTAACCAATCTCCCAACTATCAGAAAAATTTTTACGATCTGACCGGAGACGGCCAGCTGGAACGGTTTGAACTACAAAAAGGAATCCTAAAGGTCAACCACGGAAACATCACCCTATGGCAGTCCCCTAAATCATGGCATATCGACTCATTCGCTATAGCTGATGCCACGCATGACGGCAAACATAACCTGGTCCTTTCATTATGGAAATCTGGAAATTTTGGCCCTTCAAAACCGTTTTGGGAAGACACAAATGATCCGAGCATTAAAAACCATCTATTTATCTACGAATTCCAGGACGATAATTTACATCAGGTTTGGGGGTCTTCAAATTTAAGTCAGCCGAACTGTGAATTTACTTTCAATGACATTGACCATGACAACAAGCAAGAGTTAATTGTTATTGAAGGATTATATACGGACAATTATCAATGCCAGGGCCAATTTTTGGCCGTATGGAAATGGGAAGAGTGGGGATTTTTCAACGAATGGCGGAGTAAACCGGGTGATTATCAGGATATAAATTCACTATTGCCTGCTATAAAAGAACAGTATAATTAATATAGTAAAATTATAGACAAAGAAATCGAAATCCAAGTTAGAATAGAAAACATCCAACCTCTTTTAGATAAATTGAAGCAAGGGGGTAAATTTAAATACCAGACACGCCAGCTGGATGAATACTATACCCCTACCGACCGCGACTTTACCGCTGTCCGTCCGATTGCCGAATGGCTACGTTTGCGGGATGCCGAGGGCAAGTGCTCTATAAACTACAAATACTGGCACTATGAAGCTGACGGCCGCAGCAACTACTGCGATGAACACGAATCAGCGGTTGAAGACATGCCTGCCATGGTTAACTTGTTTAATGCACTCCAGTTCCACAAAATAGTTACAGTTGATAAAATTAGACGAGCTTGGCAATACCAAGATTGGGAAATAGCCATTGATAAAATTAAAGACCTTGGAGATTTTGTGGAAATTGAATATAAAGGATCAAAAAACCCCGATCCCAAACAAGAAACTGACGTCATGGTAAAATTTATTAAAGATCTTGGCTGCGGCAAAATAGAACGCAACTACCTCGGCTACCCTTTCCAGCTCATGTTCCCGGATGAGGTGGAGTGGGAAACAATGTAAAGAATCAATATTAATTAATATCATGCCGACCTTCAATCCCAAACTCCTATTTTCCGACAAAGCTAATATTAAATACCCCGCCAGTAAACGAGCTATATCTTTATCAGAAAAAAATCCAAAAAATATCTACCCCCACTGGGATATTTTTATTTAACTGCTTAACGGCGACAATCGCATACTTAAATGGACTGCTATTGTAGTTATTGGTAATCTGGCTAAAATTGATAAGAAAAATAAGATTAATAAAATTTTGCCACGGTTTTATAAATTCCTGCGCGAAAAAGAAATGATCACTGCGGCTAACACGGTTAAAGCCCTGGGCATTGTTGCCCAAGCCAAACCTAAACTAAAACCGTATATTTTTCGTGAACTCTTGAAAGTAGAAAAGGCTAAGTATTATTACAAAGATAAGCTCTCACTAGAATGCCGTAATGTAGTGCTTGGACACGTAGTTAATGTTTTTGGAGATTCCAAAAATAATATTAAAACAAATAAGAGTATTATCAGCTTCCTCAAACGCCAAACTAAAAACACCCGTCCAACCGTAAAAAATCAAGCCAAGGAGTTATTGGATAAAATATAATTGATATAATTAAAAACACCAAAAACCTTCCCCGTACCAAGGAAGGTTTTTATGACGCAGAGAAGAATTTATCAAAACGAATATCCATATTTTATAACATTTCGCACACAGGAAGGGTGTCCGTTGTTTGAGGAAACCAAACATGCCAAATTGTTGTCCAAAATCATATTCCGCACCGGGCAAATGAAACGATTTGGTATTTTATCATATCAAATCATGCCGGATCATGTTCATATTTTAACGATGAGCGCGGGCAGGGACACCCGCGCTCGGGGTGGCAACAACCCCCTCCCAACGCGGGTCTCTGTGCCCGCGGTGGGAGGTAATCAAAACACCATCTCGGATTTTATTTATACTCTCAAATCATACTTTTACAATCAAATCCGCAGTCAATATAATGTTGATTTCCCATTTTGGCAAAAACGTTATTATACACGAATTGTGAATACGGATAAATATTTATACACGGTTATTAAATATATCAAACAAAATCCAATTGAAGCGGAATTGCCGGACAAATATCACCACCTGCCGTACCAATACATTAATCTAAATAAAATAAATAAATTACTATAAATATGCTACAATTAAAATATATTTAATAACAACTAAATATCTCTCTCCTCTCATTATGACAGACAAAGAATACATGACCGGCACCAACCGGGATGACATAGAACCAGGCCTGGAAGTGGCCATTGTCCTAAAAAAAGACCAGCCTACTGGTAACTTAACTTATGGATTTGTTCAGGACATTCTCACGAGTTCAGCTACCCACCACCGTGGTATCAAAGTCCGTTTAACTGATGGCCAGGTTGGTCGTGTGCAGTTTATCAACAAATTTGAAAAATAAAAACCCCAAGTTATGTTTACTTGGGGGTTGTCACTAATGTTGCGAAAGCGATGCCTTTCGCGACTTAGGAGTATAAATTTCGAAATGAACTAACCATTCAAGAACAACAAGAATACCTGGTTTTTGCTTGAAGACGGTTGGAAAAAGTTCAAACACCTTTTTCCTTATGTAATACTGACGTTTAATCAAGCCGTTGTCTCGACAATACATTTTTGGGAACTTATCAGACGCTTCAGTATATAATCCTTCCAGAATTTTCTTAACTTCTTCGCGTCCTACCTCGCCGCCTCCTTTTTGCTCAATCATCAAACTTAAAAAGCTCTTCACTGATCCCTCCAATTAATAATGTTTTCAATAAAACTTATCACGCCAATTCAATCTTGTCAATTGTTAATATCAATCTCTTATGAAAAAAACAATCACCAAATTCCATATTTCTACCCGCCCGCTTCGCCTCGCGAAGCAATGGCGGGCGGGCCTGTGGCATAAAGATAAATTAAGATTAAAACTCATACATACTTACTTCTAAAATTCTTTCTCTTTATTATCAAAATCAATGTCTATCACGAAAAAACTAATTGCTCCTTGTGGAATGAATTGTAGATTATGTCTAGCTTATGTCCGTGAAAATAATAAATGCCACGGATGCAATGGAGTTAATAAATTAAAAATCAAAGGTTGCCGGACTTGCTTAATAACTAAATGCGTTAAATCAAAAAAAAATCACTACTGTTTTGAATGTAATACTTTCCCTTGTGCGCGTATGAAACACCTGGACAAACGCTACAGCACAAAATACGAAATGAGCATGCTAGAAAATTTAGCATATATAAAAAAACACGGCATCGGGAAATTTGTGGCTCGCGAAAACAAACGCTGGATAAAAGGTGATAAAGTGTATTGCGTGCACCATCATAAATATTACTGATAATTAAACACCGCCCCCAGATCAGGTATATAAATCTTTAGATTTATAAAAACCCATAACTAAAACTTATGAAAACATACTGGCAATGCCCTAAATGCAAACGGCAATTCAAACGACAAGGACAGCAGCATACCTGCGCTACTAAGCCGTTGCAAGACCACTTTATAAATAAATACGCAGCATATAAGCTCTACCAACAGTTGCTGAAA
Organism: Patescibacteria group bacterium; assembly: GCA_018816445.1. Taxonomy (GTDB): domain Bacteria; phylum Patescibacteriota; class Patescibacteriia; order UBA10025; family JAHIVO01; genus JAHIVO01. Next base: position 5,717 of record JAHIVO010000005.1, on the reverse strand, counting down.
CAAATCGGTACAAAAGTTGGCAAAATTACCGTGCTGTCCATCCCCTGTTGTATCCATCTGTTTGGGAGATATGATTTCATGGCTATATTGCCTAAAAAAGACGGTGTACTTGAACTCCGCTTTGCGCTTGACCGCAAATTAAAAAGCAAGCGTATATTCGCCTGCGTTCCGCTTTCGAAGAACAGTTATAAAAACTGCCTGCTCATAAAATCTCCTAAAGATATTAACGCAGAACTAATCAGCTGGCTTAAACAATCTTATAATTTAAAATAATAAAAAATGTCCTGGATTATTTTCGCGATTTTATCCGCCTTATTCGCCGCTCTGGTCGCTATTTTCGGAAAAATCGGCATCAGTAAAATTGATACCACTTTGGCCACCTCAGTGCGGGCCGTGGTTATGGCCGTTTTCCTGGTAATTGTTTCCCTGGTATTGGGTAAAGCGCCGCTGCTCTCCACCATCAACAGCAAAGCCCTGCTCTACATTGTCCTGTCCGGCGTGGCTGGCGCCCTGTCCTGGCTGTTTTATTTTTTCGCTTTGAAAAATGGTCCTGCTTCCGGCGTGGCCGCCCTGGACAGGCTAAGCGTGGTTTTTGTCCTTATTTTGGCCATCCTGATACTGGGCGAACAACTGACATGGAAATCAGCTACTGGCATTGGTCTGATGGCGGCTGGCGCCATACTTATGGTGCTGAAATAAATGATTGACTCCAAGCTTCCAAGCTCCTAAACTGGCTTAAGCAGACTTATGTAATAAAATAAAAAGGTTAATAAAAAAACAGTCGCAAGTAATAACCGAGGGGCTGCTTGCTTTGCTAAAAAATTATTTAAAAAATAATGTACCCCACAACTCTGCCAGAAAAAATTATTCCCTCAATTATTAATGCCGGAGCGGTAATAATCCTAGCCACGCCTTTTTTATTTGCACGACCAAATTTTATGGCTTGGCGGTTTATATTAATCGCCGTATTTTTTTCCTATACCCTTTTCTTCTTAATATTTTTCAAAAATAGATGCCTAGGTATGATGATCATGCACACTTATTGGGATACCAATTACAAGTTCACTCAACACCTTACTTACGACGTTTTATATTCTTTGAGTTTTGCTAGCCTAATTATTTGGCTCTGGTTTCCGTTTGATTTGTTTATAATTAACATGCTTCTGTTTCAATTACCGATTTTAATATTAAAAAAAACTACTTTGCATGGCCTAATATCTGGCAATCTTAAAACTATCAAATAATTAACTTAAATGTATTAACAATATTATTTGATATTTATAACAGTCAAATAGATTGATTAACATTTATTATTGATACTGCTAAAATTTTATGCTACACTACCACCCACTGTTAACTATATGAGTATTATTGTCGTTAATAATCTAACAAAAAAATTTAAAGAGCCGAATAAAACCGACCTCATTGCTGTTAATGACGTCTCTTTTAACGTAAGTGAAGGGGAAATTTTTGGCTTACTCGGACCCAATGGCGCTGGCAAAACAACAACCCTGGAAATAATTGAGGGCATACAAAAACCATCTAGCGGTGAAACGTTAATAAAAAACATCAGCACCCAAAAAGACCTTAATAAAGTAAAAAATTTAATTGGTATCCAGCTGCAATCCTCGGCGTATTATGAATATTTGAAACTGGATGAAATCCTGTCTCTCTTTGGCAGTTTTTATAATAAATCCGTAGTACCGGAAAAGTTACTTGAGATTGTAAAATTACAGGACAAAAAAAGAGCCCTCATCAAACAATTGTCAGGCGGGCAGCAGCAGCGTTTTTCAATCTGCGCTGCTTTGGTTAATGACCCAGAAATCGTATTCTTAGACGAACCCACCACTGGCCTGGACCCACAAGCCAGACACCTGATGTGGAAATTTATCAAAAAAATTAACCAGCAAGGCAAAACTGTAGTGCTGACTACTCACTATATGGAAGAAGCAGAATATTTATGCGACCGCGTTGGTATTATGGATAAAGGCGAAATAATCGCCCTGGACACGCCAAAAAATATGGTCAGGCAATTACCCTCCTCGGCCCGCATCCATTTTCATGCACTGGAACAATTTGACCTGGAAAAGCTGAAATCCGTTGATGGTATTTTAAATGTAGAAAAAAATGGAGACAATATCTATCACCTTAAAGTTACAAAAAGTAATGAAGTTCTGCCCAAACTTTATAAGTGGGCTGAACAGAAAAATGTTTTTATGCAGGACTTGGAAGTAATTTCTGCAGATTTAGAGGACGTATTTTTAGAATTAACAGGTAAAAAACTCCGCGAATAACAATATGTTCAAACTCTTGATTGCTAATATAAAAATGACTTTCCGCGACAAGCAGGCAATTTTCTGGTCACTAGTTTTTCCGCTGATGTTTATTATTATTTTTGGTTTGTTTGACTTTACCAAAATGGGCGATTCTAAATATGTAATTTTTGACCAGGCTCAGACAGAACTATCAGCCAGCTTCCAGCAGGGCTTGGATGAAATTGAATTCCTGAAAAAGCAGGATACGCCCAGCTCACTAGATGAGGCCAAACAGCAAATGACCGACGGAGACATTGAAATAGTTTTAGTAGTGCCTGAGGATTTCACCTTGCCTTCAGTACCTGACACGCCCCAGGATATTCCTGAAGGTATGGATGTTCCTCCGACTGATATACCACAGCCCTCACCCATTCAAATTTATTATGACGAGGGTAATTTAACCACCAATCAGGTAGCCTTAAGTGTGGTAGATAAATTTGTTGACCAAATGAACATGTCTCTTGCTAATACACCAAGGGTATTTTCATATACTACTGAAAGTATTCAGTCCAAAGATATTGATTATATCGATATAATCATGCCGGGAATCTTAGGTATGGCCATAATGATGTCAGCTATTATAGGAATTTCTACCGGCATCAGCCGCTACCGTGAACAAAAACTCCTCAAACGCCTGGCGGCCACGCCAATTAAAATTCGTGACTTCCTGACAGCTGAAGTTCTTTCTTATCTTGTTGTAAACCTAATTCAAATTACATTAATAATACTATTAGCCCGACTGGCTTTTAATGTTCAGGTTCACGGCAATTACTTTTATATCTACCTGATTTGCATTATTGGCAGTATAATTTTTCTTAATATCGGATTTGCCATTGCCGGCTATTCAAAAAATACTAAAACCGCCGAAGCTCTATCCCAAGTTATTGCCATGCCGATGATGTTTTTTTCCGGCGTATTTTTCTCTACAGAAACACTGCCCAAAGCAGTAGCCAGCATTGTTGAATACCTGCCCTTAACCCCCATGATCGATGCTTTGAGAGAAATCTCAATTAACGGAGGCACTCTTCAAGATGTCTGGCTGGAACTTTGTTTTATGGGCGGTTGGATTATCGTTTCTTTTATAATAGCCTGGAAAATGTTTAAGTTTAAGGATTAACAACGGGTAAACACGAAATTTGCTTTAATTCATCTGAAAAATTTCAAAAGCGCAAACAAACAGCGCTTTTTTTGGTATAATGTAAACATTATACTATTACCCCAAAAACTATGTCTAATACCAAAAAAATTCTACTGCCCATAATGTTAATAATTATTTGCGCTTTTATCCTAACTGGCTGTAAAAACCCGTATCAAAAACAAACTGAGGACGATAAGCAGTTAGAAAATTCAGTGGCCCAAGACCTTGATGAGCAATTAAACACAGCCATTAGTCAGGAAGATCAAAGGCCCAAACCCGTAGTAACCAGCGTTGATGCTGAGCAGCTGCATGCGACAGACGAAGAATTGCCACATCGCTACAATTTAACTCCCCAGGGCACTTATCAGGAGAAAAGCCTATCTGGATACTCTAGCCTAACGTACGAATGGGAAATGGACTGCGGTTATTTTTGGTACAAGGAAAAAAAAGTAGGGCAATCAATCGCTGGCTTCCCCAGTACTGTTGAATGGCGCTATGACACAGCTGGTGAATGCGAGAGTGCCTTAGCCCAAATAAAAATTTACGATGACGAAACAGAAGTGGCTAGCCCATTTTATAGTGTTAAAGTGTTTTTAGAAGAATAATTTATGATCTTTAACAAAAAAAAGGAAATTAAAAACTACCTCCAGCAAAATGGTATTTTAAAATTGAACAAGCTTGAACAGTTAATTAAAGTAACAAAGATAGTATCATGCATACCTTGGGGCGAGGGCAGGACTATAGAAGAAACCTTAGTTACAAAAAAAGTGGGCACCTGCACTGGCAAACACTTAGTGCTTCAAGCATGTTATGATGAATTGGGCATTACTAATCAATCTGTAGTTTGCACGTTTCACTGGATAGACGAATCTATAAAATACCCCCAACATATTAAAGATATTTTGAACAAAGGCGTCTGGGAGCACGGACATAACTTTGTGCAAATTAAAAAGGGCAACCAATGGATAGATGTTGATATTAATTATAATCCCAAATTGGCCCCATATGGCTTTAGAACTTTTCCGCAAAACTGGGACGGCCAAACCCCCTTTATTGCTGTTAAAAAAATTATTAGAAGATGGGACAACCCTAACATGCTCAATTTTAAAAAAGAATTAATTGACTCATTAGACCAAATTATCAAAGAACGACGTGGCAGGTTTCTTAAAGAATTAATATCTTGGGCTAATACATTAAACAAAAATATATGAATACTACCAAACCAACCCCGACTAACCAACCAGGCAATAAAAAAACCACTAATCCAATTATTATAATTTTAGTATTAATTATTATTGCAGTTGGCGCTTATTTCTTTTTTACAAATGGCTCCACTAACTCAAACACAAACCAAACAGCAAATTCGAATACTAAATCCGCTGATCAAGTCTCCTGCGAAGCTGCTGGCGGTAACTGGGGTTGGCATGGGCCTAGCTCGACTAAAAATTGTAATTTACCTACTACCGACGGTGGTCATGAATGCGCCAATGAGACAGATTGCCAGGCCGGCTTATGCATAGCCGAACTTGACTTAAATCAACAAGAAATTGTTGACCAAGGAGGCATTGTACAAACTGCCGGTACCTGCCCTGCTTGGCAGAGAATTTTCGGCTGTTATTATATTGTGGCTGATGGTAAAGTTGAAGGCGGAGAATTATGTATTGATTAATGTAAATATAATATGAATGGACAACAACCATACGCCCACACCAAAGCTCATTTGCCCCACGAAGACATAGCCAAAGAGAAGCATGACCATCATCCTCCAAAAAACAAACGCCTGGTTTCGCATACAATGGCTCTGGGTTTTAACCTGGCAGCTATATATGTTGCCAATAATATCTTAAACTGGAATGTCACTTTCATAACAGAAGACTTTAATCAAATTTTAGGGCTTATTAATTTTTCTATCATTGCCACGGCTGTTCTAAATTTTGTATTTATTTTTTATGACAAGATGCGTTTTTATTTCCTGGCCCGCAGTGTGCTAGACATTATCACTATTATTGTGATGTATAACATATTCAAAGTATTTCCTTTTGATTTTTCCGGGGAAGTGCATATCTTTTCAATAACTACCAACAGTTTAGCCTGGTTAAATACCTGGGCGCCTTATATTTTTATCCTCGGGATTATTGGTACAATCATTGGCCTGGTAGTCAGATTTTTCAAATTCGCCAATAAAAAAAATATTTACTATTAAATTATTAATATTTTAAAATAAAAACCTCCGAAACATATGCTTCAGAGGCTATCTTGAAAGT